>DAOOVO010000042.1:0-27912 GCA_035370245.1 Pseudobacteroides sp. | reverse complement strand
CAGCTGCTACGCCAACAGCAACAGTAACACCGACAGCAACAGCTGCTACGCCAACAACAACAGTAACACCGACAGCAACAGCTGCAACACCGACTACAACAGTAACACCAACAGCAACAGCTGCTACGCCAACAGCAACAGTAACACCGACAGCAACAGCTGCTACGCCAACAACAACAGTAACACCGACAGCAACAGCTGCAACACCGACTACAACAGTAACACCGACAGCAACAGCTGCTACGCCAACAGCAACAGTAACACCGACAGCAACAGATGCAACACCAACTGCATCAGAATCAGTAACACCAACAGTGACAGCTACAGTTACGCCAACTGCAACAGCAGCGACACCAACACCAACAGCTACAGCAAAACCTGTTGAATCACCATATAATCCGCCGCCTGTTAGCAGTTCGACAGCAACACCAACAGCGACACCAACAGCTACAGCTACAGCAACACCAGCTGCATCTGCGACAGCTACGCCTTCTTCTACTCCAAGGGTGATAGTAACAATGCCAACTTCAATAATACCTGCTGTTGATGGTGCGGACATAGCTGTGTATTTAAGTTCAGATAAGAGCAGATATGAAGAATCAAGCATTATTACTTACTCCATTGAGTATAAGAATGTCGGAACAATAGATGTTACTGATGTTAAGATAAAAGCGGATATACCTAAGTTCACTACTATTTATGATGCCGCTAATGGTACCGTAAGTGGAGACAAGATTGAATGGACAATAGGTCAGCTGGCAGTTGGAGATTCATATACAAAAGAGTATAAAGTTAAGGTTGATTTATTGACCAAATCAGAGGAATATACACAAAATACTGTAGAGATAAGCAGTAAGGAAACTCTTGGTATGCCTGAAAATGATGTAAGGGCAAATGACGATAAATCAACAATTAAAGTAATGTTATACTCCAACAGGTTTACACCTGGTAGCCATAGTGCGTACATTTTAGGCTACAAGGATAAAACATTCAAGCCTTTACAAAATGTAACAAGAGCTGAGGTTGCTACTATGTTTGCTCGTATTATGGGGCTTACTATAAATAATAATGCTGAGGGAAGTTATGTTGACGTTTCAAAGAAGCATTGGGCATTTGGCTATATTGAAGCGGTGACAAAGAGCGGAATATTCAAAGGGTATATGGATTCTACTTTCCATCCCGATGCACCTATAACAAGGGCAGAGTTGGCTACAGTAATATTTAATTACCTGCAGCTTAAGAATATTGAACCATCAAAAGTTCATTTTACAGACATTGAGGGTCACTGGGCTAAAAACTATATTGAGGAGATATATAGATTTAAGCTGATTCAAGGCTATGGAGATGATTCATTTAAGCCAAATAACAAAATAATACGTGCAGAAGTTGTTGCAATGATTAATAGAATGCTTTACAGAGGACCTCTTAAGGTAGAAGAAGGTTCATTCCCAGATGTATCACCAAAATACTGGGCATTTGGAGATATTGAAGAAGCAGCTAGAGATCATAAGTATATTAGAGATGAAAAGGACGGAAGCGAAATTTTAGTTAAATAGTTATATGTTTGTTAATTAATCATATAGAATGTTGTAATACTGCTTATATAGCAGATTGCAACATTCTTTTTTATTTTCATAGATAAATCTTATTCATGGTATATGTAATAATAGTGCTTTTTATAGAATAGTAATAATGTTAGGATTCATTAAGCACTTGTATAAAGGATAAGATCTATATGCATATATATATAACATTACTGTTTTTGGGGTTAATGATAATTCTATTGAGCTGTGAATTATTTACCAACGGGATAGAATGGTTCGGAAGAAAGCTGAATTTTGGTGATGGAGTTGTAGGAAGCATATTTTCAGCAGTCGGTACATGTTTACCTGAAACATTAATTCCAATAATAGCAATTATAAGGTCAGTGGGAGGTAATGGGAATAGTTCTATAGATGTTGGTATAGGTGCAATATTAGGTGCACCTTTTATGCTGAGTACATTGGCATTTTTTATAACAGGATTAAGTGTAATTCTTTTTTATAAAAAGCGAAAAAGCGGCTTAAATATTAGGTTGAATAAAAAGATTTTTATAAGAGATATGAATTTTTTTATAGTAATGTACTCAAGTGGCATAATAGTTACGCTTACAGAAAATTTTACTGTAAAAATGACTATATCTATTGGACTGATATTAATGTATATATACTATGTTTTTCTGACAGTTAAATACGATAAAATTTCTGTAGATAGGCTTGAAACACTATATATATTAAAGTTTTTCGATGTAAGGGTAAGTTTGCCTGCAATTTTACTGCAACTATCTATTGCTTTAAGCGGAATAATATCGGGATCGTACATATTCGTGTCAAACATAGAAGAAGTTTCAAATTTGATGCAAATTTCTCCTATGATACTTGCTTTGATTATAACTCCCATTGCTACTGAATTACCTGAGAAATTTAATAGTGTAATATGGATAAGAAAAGGAAAAGATTCACTGGCGTTAGGGAATATTAGTGGTGCAATGGTATTCCAAAGTTGTATACCTGTTGCAGTGGGAGTAATGTTTACTACATGGAAGCTTAACAGTACTGCAATTGTAAGCTGCATATTATCAATGGTATCATCGATAAACGTATTAATATGGATAAAGGTAAAGAATAGGTTAACTCCTTTACCTTTTATGATTAGCGGTATGATATATATTGTTTTTATTCTTTACTTGATAATGGGCGTATTTCATTGACAGATAAGTTTTATGGATGAAAAGCTGATTTTTTAGAATGCAAAAAAATAATATTAATGTGAAAATAATATAAATAAATTATCAATGTTAAAAAATTATAGTGCTATAGGATATTATCGATGCTAAAAGACTCTTTTTCTGGTATATGGCTGATGTATTGCTTTAAACTGGCCAGTTCTACTAAAGTTAATACACTATTTTTGGCCTTTATATATTCTCTCATACGAATTAATGAATCTTCTATATTATCAATTTCTGCATGATCAATCAACATGGCCCATATGTTTGATGTGTTCTTCCATTCATTGTCGAGGTTGGTAAGTTCATTAAATGCATTTTCCCAGTCATTAGACCTTGAATTTCTTTCTACTATACCAATATAATAATCTAGTTTTTGGGCTGACTGATGCAAATAATGTGAGCTTACCAGACTAAAAGTAAACAAAGCGGATATTAATATTATTATTCCGATAAATACTTTGACGTTATGCAAATTAATTTCCCTTCCCCTCCATACTTTTTTTCTGAAAATATAGTTTTCCGGATGAATCAAGGCTTACAAACAAGGCTTCTTTTGTGTCTTTAATATCATGGTTGTTTAGCTGTGTTAAAAGCCAGTTTTCGTCAAGTTTAGCTTTTTCCAAATTACTGTAGTTGATGACGCCGTCGATAACTAGGTCTAAGGGTATACCCTCATAATCGGTTTGAATTTTTAAGTCCTCAGGCGTAACAGGTCTTTTTTGTGATTTAGGGATAATACTAAGTTGTCCGTTTGTTTCAAGGATTGCATATTCAATATCCTGAATATTGCTGGTGCCTTTTATACGTAGCTGTTCAAGCAAATCATTCAATGTATACATTTCTTTTCGCAAGTTTGCTTCATTGATTTTACCGTTTTCTATAAGGATATTGGGCTTACCGCATATAATACCGCGAGCTTTGATGCTTTTTAAAGATATTAATGACAGCAAGAGCTGCGCAAGCAATAATGTGATAATGGGGATTATGCCGTTTATCAAAGGAATACCGGTGTTTTGCATAGGTATGGCAGCCAGTTCGGATATCATAATAGCTACTGCCAATTCAAAAGGCTGGAGCTGTCCTATTTGTCTTTTTCCCATTACACGCATGACAACAACGACTAGTAAAAATAAAATAAGAGTCCTTATAAAAACTACTAACACAGAATCATCCTTTCAGTTATTTTAAATGAAGAAACATATAAATATTTGATGATAAAACGATAGTCTTAAACTTATTTTTACCTTTATTTCTTTAGTTATGTATTTATATTAAGTACGTTATTACTCTTAATCTTACATTTAGCAGAGCGAAATAACCAACGCTTTAAGGGTTTAAACACTTTTCAATATTAATGAATATATTAGGGAAAAATGTAAATCATATTTAATGTAAAGATTAATCGTAATTAATGTACATAAAACCAATGAAGATTTAACATCTGAAAGAGCAAATAACGGACAAATAAGAGGGGTTTGTTATAGAAGATGTAAAAAATTGGTTTTATATAACAATTAACGAAGGAGGTAGCTAATGTCACTTACAACAAAAGAGCTTATGCTGGTTCAAGATAACATTAAAATGACACAAAACTCAATTAAGATTATGGAGAGTCTAAGCGAAATGTGTACAGATACACAGATAAAAAGCTTGTGTGAAAAAATGGCAAATGATCATAGAAGTGATTTGCAAACACTAATCAAACATATTAATTCAGCTACTATACAGTAAGGAGGATAAAGAATGAGAAGTATTACCGATCAGGAAGTAATGACTGTTTTATTGAACGAACACAAGCTTGCCGCATCTTCATTAACAAATTTAGTACTTGAAAGCAGCAACCAGTTTTTAAGAAATGATGCAACAAATATACTCACAAATACATTTAATCACCAGAAACAAATTTTTGACTTGATGGCACAAAAGGGATGGTATCAAGTTCAAAACGCAAGTCAACAGGAAATAAGCAAGGCTCAGCAGGAAGCTGCAAGGATAAACATTTAAGCTGAGGCATTTATTTTTCACATTTGGAATGGCAAATCCCTTTTGTTCGTTATTTGCTCTGCCAAATGTGAAGTACTTATTTTAATATAATAGTAACAATATATCTTAAAGAAGGAACAGTCGGATAACTATATCTGTCTGTTTCTTTTTTAATCATGTTTGATATAAAGTGTTTAATATGAATAAAGTGTTTAATATAAATATAAATAAAAGGACCTCAAAAATTATTTGAAGCCCTTTTATTGTGATTCACAAAAGTGAAATTCAACTATTTATTACTGCATTTTGTACTTTTTAATTATTATGAATAAGAAGTGTGTATTTATAATATTAAAAAGCATCATTTTTTACTATGCCAGAATGCTATACTTATCTGGAAGTGTCATTCAATTTTTCAGTAGGATAGCTGTTACCAGTGTATGCCTGAAAAACTTTCTTAACTATATTACCGCCAACCTTACCTGCTTCTCTTGAAGTAAGGTCGCCGTTATATCCCTGTTTTAAGTTTACACCAATTTCCTTAGCTATTTCATACTTCATGTTATCAAATTGAGTTTTGCTGCTATTGTTGTTTGCCATTAATCTCACCTCCCTTTATAATCTTATTGTGTCTAAAATTTATAAGAATATAAGTAGTAAGTTTTGGTCGATAAATTAATCAATTCCTTTACAAATTCTGTAATATATTTAACGCCTCTTTAGAAATCTTAAGCTTAAATCATCCTATTATATATTAAATACGTTATTGCTCTTAATCTTATATTTAGCAGAGCAGAATAACAAACGTTTCAAGGAATTTTACCATATACAAATAAAAAATATTAACCGCATTAATAAGTATATTGTGAGATTAATTAATCAAATTTATTATATTAAACAGTTTCAATTCATATATTTTCATATAAATATTTAAATTGAGGTGGATTAAGTGATAGGTATAAAACGTAAAGCCTGTATAGTTGTTATATTGATAATGATTGTAAATATATGTACTTGTTCGTTTTCAGACGATTTGAATGAAGGTCAGTTGGTTATAAAAGCTTTTGCTTCCGAAAAGAATGAAGTTGCTGCTTCTGTTCCTGTAATAAATGCACAAGCGGCTATTGTTATGGATGCAAATAGCGGGCGTATATTGTACTCAAAAAATGCTGATCAAAGAAAGTATATTGCCAGTACTACAAAAATAATGACAGCCATAGTAACTTTGGAAAACGGAAATCTTGATGATGTAGTAACAATAAGCAAAAAGGCCGCCAGTGTTAATGGGTCGAGTATCAACTTAAGGGAAGGAGAAAAGCTCAAATTAAAAGAGTTATTATACGGTCTGATGCTCAACTCCGGTAATGATGCGGCAATAGCTATAGCTGAGCACATCGGGGGAGATGTGGAAACATTTGTAGATATGATGAATGAAAAAGCCAGAGAACTAAATCTAGTTAATACTTCTTTTAAGACACCTCATGGTTTGGATTGTGAAGGGCATTATTCTACCGCTAATGAGCTTGCTCAAATGGCAAGGTATGCCCTTCGTAATCCTGAATTTGCAGCTATATGTAAGACTGTTTCAATAAATATTACCGGGAGAAGCTTATACAATACCAATGAAATGCTGGGTTTTTATCCCGGTGCGGATGGCGTTAAAACCGGATATACCGGTCAGGCAGGAAGATGCCTTGTATGTTCTGCCACAAGGAACGGCCAAAGATTGATATCTGTTGTTCTCGGTTGCCCAACAAGAACTGTCAGGGCTGAAAGCAGCAGAAAAATACTTGACTATGCTTTTCAAAATTATAAGCAGTATACATTGATAAAGGCAGATGATGAGATAAAAAAGATACCGGTTATAAAAGGTAAAGAGAAGTTTGTTACACTGGTTTCAAATGCTGATATAACCTACCCGCTGACTGAAGAAGAATATAAAAGTTTAAAGAGAATAGAAGATACGCCTGAATATGTAAATGCTCCTGTTAATAAGGATGTGAACATGGGAAATATTACTTTTTCCATAAACGGTAATGTTATAGCCGAGGTAGAGCTAAAAACAAAGGATGATGTTTTGCACAAAGGTTTTCTTGATTATATGCTTGAAATATTGAGGGATTGGTTTCAATATATGAAGCCTTCTAAGGCCAGTTAAATTAGGTATTTGAAGTCATTTATTGCGGCTTTCATATAAATTTATTTGTAATTTTGTATTGGAAATTTAATAATTTTATGTAATAAAGTTGGACTTGGTTAAATATGTATATATAAACATATTTAAAAAAATAGTAATGACTAATGAAATATATTATGTTATTTCTTAGTCATTCCTTACCAAAGAGGATTAATATGAAGAGAAATGCGATGTTTAATTTAAAAAAATGTGTTAAGATATCAATTCTAGTGTATGTAATTATACTGATTTTGCCACAGATGCAACCGCTTTTTACATATTATGTATATGCACAAAGCGACAGTAGTATTGTTAGTGAGGATAAGCTCATTGAAGAGCAGGCGAAATCGGAAGAAGTCGGACTAATAGAAAATAAGATGAGAGATTATGCCGAAAACGGTATAAAGGAGCTTTTGCCGGAATACGATCCTAGCGGATTTATAACAAATACTGCTAAAGGAAAGTTTAATCTCAATTTAAAGGGCATATTAAATGCTGTATTTCGTTATTTCTTTAAAGAGATATATATAAATATCGGCATATTGATTAAGCTCATTGTTCTTATAGTTTTGTGTGCTATTCTTAAAAATCTTCAATCATCATTTTTAAGTACAAGTGTTGGAGAATTAGCCTTCTTTGTTTGCTATATGGCAATAGTATCGGTATTGATTGTCAGCTTAAATTCTGTATTGGCTACGGGAAGAAATATAATAGACGATATGGTTAATTTTATGCAGTCAACTATACCGATACTTATAACATTGCTTGTATCAAGCGGAAACATTACTTCCGGAGGTATATTCCAACCTCTTCTTGTAATGATTGTTGAGATTGTTGCGACAATTATGAAAAATATATTTATTCCAATAATTCTACTTTCAACCATTTTATCTCTTGTAAACAATATTTCGGATAAAGTTCAAATATCAAAGCTGGCTTCCCTTATAAAGCAAACAGGGTCAGTTATTTTGGGGCTTATACTGACTGCTTTCATAGCGATAATTACAATACAGGGATCGGTGGGTGCTGTTGTTGATGGAGTTTCAAGTAAAACTGCCAAGTTTGCAATAGGAACATTCATACCTGTAGCCGGCAAATACCTTGCGGATGCAGCTGATACCGTTTTAGGCTGTACCCTGCTTATAAAAAATGCTTCAGGAATAGCTGTAATGATAGGAATTGTGTCTATTTGCCTTGTGCCTATGATTAAAATATTTGCTCTAATTTCATTATATAAAATAGCGGCTGTGTTGGTTGAGCCTATTGCAGAAAAAAGAATTGTTACGTGCATTAATGATATAGCAGGGTCCCTTACATTTGTTTTGGGGATAGTGGCTTGTGTAGCGTTTATGTTCCTTATAGCGATTACTGCAATAATTGCATCTAGCAGTATATCAACAGCAATACGGTAAAGAAATAATTTAATTTATTATTTCAAAGGAGGAGGTTTATGATTGAATTTTTAAAGGGATGGACTCTCAATATAGTAACACTTGTAATATTTATTGTTCTTCTTGAGATTTTGATTCCCTCAGGAAGAATGAAAAAATACATTAATCTGATTTCAGGATTTATTATAATGATTGCTTTGATAACACCTGTTTTGAAGCTTATCCAGAAGGATGACGATTTAAAGGCCTTTGAGCTTTTTGAAACTGTAAATATCGGTAAAATGGATATTGACACAAAGAGTAATGTCTTAAGCGATAGTCAATCAAAACAAGTAGTGGAAGTGTATAGGCAAAAAATAATTGCTCAGTTGGAAAGTTATGCGGAACAAAACGATGATATAGAATCTGTAAATGCTGATGTAATCATAGATGAAGACCCAAATTCACAGAAATATGGTGAGATTAAAAGAGTATATATGAACCTTGTAATGAAGGATAAAAATGAGAATGCCCGGGCAGTAAGTATTATACCGAGGGTAGAGAAAATTCAGGTAGGCCCCGGCAGTAAAATTTCCATAGCCAATGTCGACCAGAGGGACAGGATAAGTAATGGGACTGATAATTCTATTGAAAATAATGTTGTAGACAGTAAGCTGGATGCATATATGAAAGATCAGATAAATGAACTTTTGGGGGTGAAGAAGGAAAATATAGTAATTACATGCCAAAGCAATAAAACAAAGACTCAAAGATAATTTACAATAGGATAATGGGAGAAGGATATGATAGAGATAAAAAAGTTGCTGGAAAAGTTATTGCAAAACAAGAATAGAAAGAAAGTTATAGAAAACTCAGTTATAGTTATCATAATCGGTATAATTGTCATTATTGCCGGCGGATCCTTGTTTCCTCAAAAAGAGAAAGAAAAAGAGAATATAAAAAGTAATGAGACACAGACTGTAGAGACAGCAGCTAAAGTAGAGAACAATGATAAGGACCAAAATGAAAAAAGACTTGAGGAACTTTTAACAAAGGTTAAAGGAGCAGGCAAGGTTAATGTCATGGTGACATATGTATCGGGAAAGGAGATTGTACCTGCTTATGATACTAAAAAGAATGAAAATGATACGGAGGAAAAAGACTCGGGAGGCGGGGTGAGAAGTATAAAGCAATATGACAGTGAAAACAAAATAGTTTATGAAGAGGTACAGGGAAATAGTAAAAAACCTATTGTTTTAAAAGAACTTATGCCGCAGGTTAAGGGTGTGGTAGTTGTCTCGGAAGGAGCATCGGATCCTGAGGTCAGAGAAAGGCTTGCTAGAGCCGTACAAGTGCTGTTGGATGTTCCTGTTCACAGAATTGAGGTTCTAGAAAGCAGAGAAAGCTATTCTAAATAATTTAATTATAAATTTGTAGGGATATGAATATAAATTATATGACAAGTATAAATAAGATTGGGGAAAAATAGTAAAAGGAGGCTTTTATATGATGGTATTTAAAAGAAAACAAATAGTTGTTCTGTCTTTAGTTTTAATGCTGGTGGTTGCCGGTTACCTTCAATATAGCTATAAGAAGGGCGACACATCGGTAAATAACAGTGAAAGTTCCAGACTTGGTGAAGCTGTTTATGTGGACAGCGAATTTGCTCTTTCGGATGATGTAAAAGAGGCAGATAAAAGTAAGGATAAAAAAGAAGATAATAAAGATGTAAAAGAAGATAATAATAAAGAAAAGGATAAGGCTAAGACAAGTGACAGTTCAGCTGATAAGGATAACTCAAAAAGCAATGATGAAGCAGACAAAAAAACAAGTGCAAACTTAGTTGCATCGAAAGAAGCTAATGATTATTTTGCAAAAGCCAAGCTTGATAAGGAGGTCAGCAGGGGAAGGAGCAGCGAAACATTGAAGGCTATTGCTGATGATCCGAATCTGACAAAGGAAGCTAGAATGGAGGCTTATGAGAAAGTTACAAGAATGGCTGAAAACGCAGATAGGGAAATGAGAATTGAAAATTTGATAAAGAAAAACGGATTCAATGATGCAATAGCATTTTTTGCAGATGACGGTAGTGTAGACATAGTTATTAAGGCTCCAAATCTTTCTTCAGCCCAAACAGCTCAAATTTATGATATTGTGTCAAGACAGGCAAATTTGGATATAGATGATATAAGAATAAAAAATATATTTTAGCATTGAACCTCCATATATTGATAATACTTATATATAATGATATAATTAACTCCTGATGAAGAGTGTTTTAGAATTATGTTCTCCAAGCGGGGAGGGTTTTTTATGGAGGAAATCAATCATGAGCTTTTAAGTGACTTAGGGACTGTTAAAGTTACTGATGAGGTTGTTGCTATAATAGCTGGAATTGCTGCCATGGAAGTGCCGGGAGTTGCGGGAATGAGCGGTGGTATTGCCGGAGAAATCGTTGAGATGCTTGGCAGAAAGAACCTCTCAAAGGGCGTTAAGGTTGAGGTAGGAGAAAAACAGGCAGCAATTGATCTATATTTAATTATTGATTATGGCTGCAGAATACCCGATGTGGCTTGGGATATTCAGGAGAGAGTAAAAAAGAGCGTAGAGACAATGACGGGTCTGAATGTAGTTGAGGTTAATATTCACATACAGGGCGTTAACTTTGATACAGAAAATAAAAACGACTCCAAAACAGAGTAAAGTGACAAATCAATTTTCTTATTAAACAAAAGAGGAGGCAAAATATGAACGGTACTTTAAAGCGGGCTATACTAGGTATATATTTTGTTGTGGTTATTATATTTACAATGGCTATTATATTTTTAACAGTCATGCCCGACTCCTTTAGAAGCGTTACAGCATATATATCGTCAAATCTACTTACTAACAATGTGTTCCAGTTTGTTATAATTTTTGGAGGCTTGGTAATACTTGGAGTCAGTGTGATATTGTTATTGTCCCAAACCAGTGATGATACAGATAAAAGGACTATAAGCAAGAAAACCGATATTGGGGAGATTAAGGTTTCACTAAATACAATTGAGAATATTGCCTTAGCAGCTACAAAAAGACTATCCGGCATTAAGGAAGCAAAAGCCTATGTATATAAGGAAACAGAAGGCGTAATTGTGGTTATAAAAGCTGTAGTACTATCGGACGTAAATATACCCATACTTTCTGAAGATATCCAGGTTAAGGTTAAGAAAACTGTAGAGGATACTTCAGGCATTAATGTAGTTGAGGTTAAGGTTATAGTTGACAATATATTTATCGGATATAATAAAAATAGGGTGGAATAAGTCCTGGAGGCAGATTATATGAATAAGGACAAAATATACAGTTTTTATAAATCTCACAAAGGTGAAGTAAATGGAGCAATAATAGGCTTTTTAGTTGCTGTGTCTATTCTTATAATTGGGTTTATTAAGTTTATTTTTATTGTAATTTGTATGGCTGTGGGGTATTATATTGGTAAGGTATTTAGTGTTGACAGGGATTATCTCAAAAAGTTCCTGGATAAAATCTTTCCTCCGGGTACTTTGAGATGATTGAACACTGTTAATTTTAATACTTAGGATTAAGAAATATGATATACGTAAGCTTGTATGGAGGTAATATTTAATGGGACGAAGAGCAGCCCGCGAAACTGCTATGAAGCTTTTATACCAGTTGGAGATACAGAAGGATGATAGGGAGCAGCAGGTGCAATACGTTTTAGAAGAAGAGAAGTTGACTGAAAATGACAAGACATATATAAATGAAGTCATAGATGGGGTATACAGTAAGCTTGAGGAAATTGACCGGCTTATTGAAAACCACGCTAAGGGTTGGAAAATCAATAGAATTTCAAAGGTTGACTTATCAATATTAAGGTTAAGTATTTATGAAGTTTGCTTTAGGGAAGATATACCCTTCAATGTTTCTATAAATGAAGCGGTTGAATTGGCGAAGAAATACAGTACTGATGATGCGGGTTCATTTGTTAACGGTATCTTGGGTAAAGTATCCAAGATATTTCCTGTACATGCAGATGGGTCTAAAGAATAGTAATTATTTATTGTGATTAACACACATACCACATTAAAGGGTGTGTGTTAATTTGTATGTGCATAAATTGATAATGCTCCCATTACTTGCAATATGGAGGTTTTATGAGCCGAGTTTACACAGTTTCCGATATAAACAGGTATTTGAAAAATATAATTTCAAGGGATATATTACTTTCAGGTCTTATGGTAAGAGGAGAAATCTCCAATTATAAAAACCATTACTCGGGACATATGTATTTTACTCTTAAGGATGAATCAAGTCTTATTAAATGTGTCATGTTCAGAACTCATAATTGCCAGTTGAAATTTATGCCTGAAAACGGCATGAGAGTTATTGTTGGCGGTTATATCTCGGTTTTTGAAAGGGATGGACAATACCAGCTTTATGCAGAGTCCATGCAGCCCGATGGGGTTGGAGCTCTTCATATGGCTTTCGAGCAGTTGAAACAGAAGCTGGAAAAGGAAGGACTTTTTGACCGAAGATTAAAAAAAACCCTTCCACGTTTACCTAGGTACGTTGGAGTTGTAACATCTTCAACCGGTTCTGTTATAAAAGATATAATTAACGTAATGGGCAGAAGGTATCCCAACATTAATATAAAGGTTTATCCGGTAGCCGTTCAGGGAGAAGGGGCGGCAAAACAAATTTCCAAGGCAATAGACAGGTTTAATGAGCTTAAATGTGTTGATGTCATTATTTTGGCTCGCGGAGGAGGATCATTAGAGGAATTATGGGCATTTAACGAGGAAGTTGTTGCAAGAAGTATATTTAAATCCCATATACCTGTTGTTTCAGCTGTTGGACATGAAACTGACTATACCATAGCTGATTTTGTGGCTGATGAAAGGGCACCGACTCCTTCGGCAGCGGCAGAAATAGTGGCACCTGACAAAGAATCACTTAAGAATGAACTAAACAACCTGGTATACCGACTAGCAAAATCATTAAACCATAACCTTATTATTCAAAGAAATAGGTTATCCCGTGTTACTGAGAGTACTGCTTTCAAGCAGCCATATGACAGGGTATATCAGGAAAGAATGAGAATAGACATTTATCAAAAAAATCTTATTAGGGCATTGCAAGTAAATTTTTCTTCATATAAATCAAGATTTGAAGTATTAGCAGGAAAGCTTGATGCATTAAGTCCCCTTAAGATAATGTCCAGGGGGTATAGTGTTGTCAAGAATAAGGAAAATGGAAAGATAGTAAAATCAATAAATGATGTTTATAAAGGAGCTGATTTGGAAATAAACTTAATGGATGGAACAGTTGATTGCAGTGTTATTTAATGCACTGATAAGGAAGGGGACAAGCTTGTTATGGAAAGAAAAAGCTATGAAGAGGCAATAATAGAGTTGGAAGATATAGTAAAAAAGCTTGAAAGGGGAGAACTTAGTCTAGAAGAGTCACTTGAAGCTTTTCAGACGGGAATAGAGTTAACAAAGTATTGCAATACAAAGCTGGATGAAATGGAAAAGAAAATAACAATTCTTCTGGAAAATGAAAAAGGTGAAATCACCGAAGAAGATTTTTCGGTTGAATAAATTTGGAGGAGAGACATGGAGTTTAATAATAAATACCAGTGTTATCTAGATTATATAAATGAGGCACTTGAGAGATTTTTGCAGGTAAGGGAGACACCGGAAAAAGCCTGCTATGAAGCTATGAAATACAGTCTTATGGCCGGAGGTAAAAGAATCAGACCGGTATTGTCACTGGCAGTGTGTGATCTTTTAGGCAAGAATTATGAAGATGTTATTGCATATGCGTGTGCTATTGAAATGATACATACCTATTCCCTTATTCATGATGACCTTCCTTCAATGGATAATGACGATTATAGAAGAGGAAGGCTTACAAACCACAAAGTTTATGGTGAAGCTCTGGCTATACTTGCAGGGGATGCTCTCCTAAATTATGCATTTGAGATAATGACTGAAGATGCCTTAAAAAATATTGACATTATTGTGAACAAGGTTAAGGCCATGCAGTATATTGCAAAGGCATCAGGAGTTACAGGAATGATAGGAGGCCAGGTGGTGGACCTCCAATCGGAGGGTAAAAAGATTCCGTTGGAAACCCTCACTTATATGCATGGATGTAAAACAGGAGCAATGATAAAGGCACCGGTTGTTTCTTCAGCAATTATATGTGGTGCGGATGATTTCAGAATATCAAGGCTCTCCGTGTTTGCAGAAAAAATTGGACTGGCATTCCAGATAAAGGATGATATATTGGATGTTGAAGGTGATCTTTCTACATTAGGTAAAAACAGCGGTAGTGATGCTTCAAACGATAAAACTACTTATATTACTGAGTATGGATTGGAGGATGCCAAAAGGATTTTGAATGAAGTAACAGATGAAGCGGTGGGTGCACTTGAGTGTTTCGGTGTAGAGGCAGACTTTCTTAGAAATATTGCTGAATTTATTGCCAAAAGAAATAATTAGTAATAGACAACCCTTTATATATGGTTGCAATTATGCTATAATCATTACTTAAGCGTGTAAGAGAAAAATATGGAGGTATTTATAAGTTATTCCTTATATTATACTCCTTATATAAAAACCGAAAGAGAGTTGAAGGTTTTTGGGTGGTATATTAAATGATATTTACTCACCGGATGATATAAAAAAACTTGACATAAATCAGCTTAAAGAGCTTGCGGAAGAGATCAGGGCTTTTTTAATAGAAAATGTGTCAAAGACTGGGGGTCACCTTGCTTCTAACCTTGGGGTTGTTGAGTTGACATTAGCGTTACATAGTGTTTTTAGTACCCCAACTGACAAAATAATATGGGATGTAGGGCATCAGTCATATGTACACAAGATTATTACAGGGAGAAAGGACAAGTTTTGCACATTAAGACAATTAGACGGTATATCGGGTTTTCCAAAGGTTAATGAATGCGAGCACGACGCTTTTAATACGGGGCATAGCAGTACTTCAATATCAGCCGCTTTAGGGATGGCAAAGGCAAGGGACATAAAAAAGGAGAAGTATTCGGTAATTGCATTGATAGGTGACGGAGCATTAACCGGTGGAATGGCATTTGAAGCACTCAATGATGCAGGCAGATCTCCAAATAATCTTATTGTCATATTGAACGATAATGAAATGTCCATATCTAAAAATGTGGGTGGTCTTTCAAAATATTTAAGAAAAATCAGAACAGAGCCTTTTTATTTCAAAGTTAAGGAAGATCTGGATATTATATTAAACAAGATTCCCGCTATAGGTAAAAGTGCTGCAAAAGCTTTGGGAAAAGTTAAGGGATCTGTTAAATATATGATCATGCCTGGAATACTGTTTGAGGAGTTAGGCTTTAAGTATTTCGGACCGATAGACGGGCATGATCTTGTTGAGCTTATTGAAGTTCTTACAAGGGCTAAAGCAATGAAAGGTCCGATATTGCTTCATGTGTGCACCCAGAAAGGTAAAGGATATACTTTTGCAGAAGAAAGTCCCCACCTTTTTCATGGAATATCACCCTTTGAAATAGAAACAGGGGAAGTTTTAGCAGCTGGGGGACCTACCTATTCCAATGTATTTGGAAGTGAGCTTGTAAGTCTTGCTGAAGAAGATGAAAGCATTGTTGCAATAACCGCAGCTATGCCAAACGGTACAGGGCTTGATCAGTTTTCAAAGAGGTTTCATGATAGATTTTTTGATGTTGGAATAGCAGAACAGCATGCTGTTACTTTTGCTGCCGGTCTCGCCAGATGCGGATTGAAACCTGCATTTGCTGTTTATTCCTCTTTTTTACAGAGAGCTTATGACCAATTGCTTCATGATATTGCTCTTCAGAATCTGCATGTTGTTTTTGGCATTGACAGAGCAGGAATTGTTGGTGACGACGGAGAAACCCATCAAGGACTGTATGACCTGTCATTCTTAAGCCACATACCTAATTTTACGATAATGGCACCATGTGATTATGATGAAATGAAAAAAATGCTTAAGTTTGCATTTATGGAGCATAAGGGACCTATTGCTATAAGATATCCGAGAGGCAGGGGAAAGGATCAACTTATAGATGGAGGCGATGTCAAGCTTGGACAAGGGGTTCTTTGTAAGGAGGGAAGTGGTTTAACTTTTCTTTCAATAGGTACAATGTTTGAAGTTGCACATAGTGTTACTGAGGAGCTTACAAAACGTGGTATTTCTGTAGAGCTCATCAATGCAAGGTTTGTTAAGCCCCTTGATGTTAATCTTATTGTCAATTCCGTTATGAAGACACGAAAGCTCGTAACATTAGAGGACAATACTATTAATGGAGGGTTTGGCAGCAGTGTGCTTGAAATGATAAATCAGAGGGGAATCAATGTTAAAACAAAGCTCTTCGGTTTCCCCGATCAGCCTATTCCACATGGGTCTAGAAATCAACTTTTCAAAAAGTATAAGCTTGATAAGGAATCTTTAGTTGAAGAAATATTTAAGCTATGTGAAGGACAGTAAAATTACATGTATGTAAATAGAAGATGCTTGTCATTTTGGGACAGCAAAGAATAAAGCGAAGAGCATTTGGAGGAAAAGATTTGGAAAAGGAAAGACTTGATATATTGTTGGTAAAAAAAGGACTGTTTGAAAGCAGAGAAAAGGCACGCAGCACTATTATGGCCGGTCTTGTTTATGTAAATAAAAAAAAGGAAGATAAACCTGGCTCAAAATTCAATATAGAGTCGGAAATTGAAATAAAAGATAATGCTATACCATATGTAAGCAGAGGAGGCCTTAAGCTTGAAAAGGCACTGAAATTTTTCGAAATTGACATTAAAGGTGCTAAAGCCATTGATATTGGTGCTTCAACCGGAGGGTTCACAGACTGTATGCTAAAGAATGGGGCCATTGAAGTAACTGCAGTTGATGTAGGCTATGGGCAGCTTGCCTGGGAACTCAGAAATGACAAAAGAGTAATTAATATGGAAAGAACCAATATAAGATATGTTAAGCCGGAGGAAATGGGAGATCTTAAGGATTTTGCCTCCATTGACGTATCGTTCATATCTTTAAAAAAGGTTTTGCCTGTTGTAAAGACACTGCTTAAGCAAAATGGTCAAGTGGTCTGCCTTATAAAGCCCCAATTTGAGGCCGGAAGAGAAAAGGTGGGAAAGAAGGGTGTTGTAAGGGACCCAAAAGTACACGAAGAGGTTATTGAGGATATTATAGGATTTGCTTTAAGTTTGGGATTTTCAATAAAAGGCTTGACATTTTCACCCATTAAGGGTCCTGAGGGTAATATTGAATATCTTTTGCACTTGTCAAATTGCGACTGTTCTGCATCTTCAGCAATAGAGATTTCCAAAGTTGTTGATAGTGCTCATACAGATCTGTAAGTTTACACCAATTCTTATAAATTCACTAAAAATTATTTTCAGAATTGTATTTAGTGTGTTATTATAATATAAAACTACATTAAATGTGATTGATCTGTTATATTTGTTATGTATAACGGATAAAAATTAAGGGGAAATAATGAAAACAATCGGTATAATAACAAATTCCGATAAAGATATCAATTTTGAATTTACAAAACTGGTAGCCGGCAAGATTATGGAGCTGGGCGGAAGGGTATTGATGCCACATGCATCTGCAAGTAAATTGGATTTAGAAGTAGAAATCCTTGATGAAAATGAAATTTATAAAAAAAGTGAATGCATCTTATCTCTAGGTGGGGATGGGACATATTTAAAAGTTGCCAGAAAGGCTTATGCTGCTAATGTTCCAATATTGGGGATAAATTTGGGTACTCTGGGATTTCTCACTGAAATTGAAAAATGTGATATAGATTCGACACTGCACAATATTTTAAATGACAGGTACACAATCGAAGAGCGTATGATGCTTGAAACCGTTATTTATGATAAAAATGAGGTAGTGGCGAAGGATATAGCATTAAATGATGTAGTGATTTCTAGAGGAGAACTGTCAAGAATACTCCATCTCAAAACATATATAAATAATGTATATGCCGAATCTTACCCTGGAGATGGCATCATAGTATCGAGTCCTACCGGATCCACTGCATATTCATTGTCTGCGGGCGGGCCTATTGTTGAGCCTGATCTCGACATAATAATTATTACGCCCATATGTCCGCATATATTGTATTCAAGGTCTTATATCACTGCAGCCGGAAGGGTGGTTAAGGTTGTAGTGGATGAAAACTATGAGCATAGTGCCATGGTTACTGTTGACGGTCAGAATGGATATGAGGTAAAAGGTGGATATTCCATAGAGATTAAAAAGGCTCCTTGCTTTGTAAAAATGATAAAATTGGCGGATAAAAATTTCATTAAGATATTAAGGTCAAAATTTTACATGAGGGGAGATACACTCAAGGATGAAATATAGTAGACATTCAAAAATTCTTGAACTGATAGAAAAAGAAACTATAGAGACCCAGGAAGAGATCGCTGAAAGACTTAAAGCACTTGGGTTTGATGTGACACAAGCTACAGTTTCAAGGGATATAAAGGAACTTCGCCTCATTAAGGTTATGACGGAAGATGGCAGGTATAAATATGCTCCGTTTATACCCACTGAGAGTACGATTTCCAACAGACTTCTAACCATATTTGCTGAGTCTTATGTCTCAAGTGATTATGCAAACAATATAGTTGTTGTTAAGACACTTCCAGGTATGGCACAAGCCTGTGCATCATCCATAGACTCAATGAAATGGACTGAGGTTCTTGGAACTATAGCAGGTGACGATACAATAATGATAATATGCAGAGCTGAAAAAATAGCGGAAGAAATGGTGAATAGATTTAATAAGCTTGCAAATAAAAATATATAACTAAACATCTGAACTCACTCATTGATTATTGGAGGTGGTGGCTTGCTTCAACAACTTGAAATACAGAATATTGCCTTAATTGAGAAAATTTGTATAGAAGTGGGAAAAGGCTTAAATGTATTAACCGGTGAGACTGGAGCAGGTAAATCTATAATTATCGATTCAATAAATGCAATTCTTGGAGAGAGGCTTTCAAAGGACCTAATCAGGACAGGGAAAGATAAAGCCTCTGTGGAAGCGGTTTTTCAGATAAAAAGCAACAGCATAGATGAGTTCCTAAGAGGAATTGGTGTTGAACCTGAAGAGGATGGTACATTGATTGTTTCAAGGGAGTTTACATTGACCGGAAAGAATAGCTGCAGGATAAATGGAAAAATGGCTACCGTTTCAATGTTAAAGGAACTTGGAAGCAGGTTGATTGATGTTCATGGGCAGCATGACAATCAGTCATTGCTTCGTACAGAAAGCCATATAGATCTTTTGGACTCCTTCGGAGCAAGCCGCATAAACCTTCTTAAAGAAAATTATTCAGCTCTTATTGCAGAGTATAAAAATATAAAAAGCAAAATTAGATCTCTGGCAGGTGATAAAAATGACAGGGAGAAGAAAATAGATTATTTGAGATATCAAATAGATGAAATAAAGAAGTCCAAGCTAAAAGTTGGAGAGGACGAAGATTTAATAAAACAGAGAAACATTCTTGCTAATGCTGAAAAAATTATTGAAGCGTTATCATGCGTATATGAAAATGTTTTTTCAGGAAATAATATAAAAAGGTCCATTTATGACAGCTTGAGCGATTCCATATCCCAAATGAACTCCATTTCAAAGCTTGACGATAAATATGGAAATCTTGCAATAAAGCTCGAAGAAATATCTTATCAGTTGGATGATGTTGTGGAGCTTATCAGGAAAGAAAGAGACAGTATTGAATTCAATCCGGAATTATTGGAGCAGATAGAAGAAAGAATTGACCTTATTGTAAGGCTAAAGAAAAAGTATGGTAATACCATAGAAGCAATTTTGGAATACCAGAAAAAGTGTGAAGTGGAGTATGAAGAAATAGTTAAAAGCGATGAGATTTTAAATGAGCTTAACAAAAAGCTCCTAAGTATATCTGACGAGCTTTTTAGGATTGCTTCGCAGATTAACGATGAAAGAAAAAGATCGGCAGAAATTTTAGAGGAACAAATTGGAAAAGAGCTCGAAGAATTGGAAATGAAAAAAGCTCAATTCAAGGTTAATATTGAGTTTAACTCCAAAAAAGACGAGAATGACGAGTATAAATTCTTGGCTAATGGGCTTAATAGAGTAGAGTTTCTGATTTCGCCCAATGTGGGAGAGCCATTGAAGCCTCTTTCAAAAATAGCATCCGGTGGCGAAATGTCAAGAATAATGCTTGCGATAAAGACTATACTTGCAAATGTTGATGACATTCCAACTCTTATATTTGATGAAATAGATATAGGTATAAGCGGGAAAGCTGCACAGAAGGTTGCTGAAAAGCTTTCAATAATATCTCGAAGTCATCAGGTTTTATGTGTAACCCACTTGGCACAGATAGCATGTATGGCAGATGAGCATTTCCAGATAGAAAAACAGTCGGTAGATAATCAGACAAAAACAAGCGTACGAAAGATCAATGATAATGAAATAAAAAATGAAATAGCAAGGATTTTGGGCGGTGCAAGCATTTCCGATATTACATTGAAGCATGCAGAGGAAATGCTTATGAATGCAAAAGAGTTTAAAAAGAATTTAAATTGAATGCGATAAATCTATTGGAGCAAAAAACAGTTGGTTTTATGACCTAACTGTTTTTTTATTTACCTTCAATGCATTAATTTGTTTGAATAATAAAAGTTATAAAAGGTTAACTTATCATTAATCCAAATAAAATATCATTACGGTTTAAAAACATTTTGATTAAATACCGTTAATCTTATATTTATCTTCTGCTAAATGTAAGATTAATAACGTATTTAATGTGGACATGTTAATAAATGATTTTACGGATAATAATTATTATTTCTATATGACATGGATGCTGGGAGATATAGATGATGAATTCGAAAAATAAAAGAAAAAATATTATGATATTTCTAACAATTAGCGTTTTGGTAGTTTTACTAAGTTATTCTCAAGCTCTTACCGTAATACCTGAGCAGTTGACATTGGCAGAAGGGGATGATTTTGCATATGATTTTAAAAGCCCGTTTCTTGTAAGTATAAAAGCCGATAAAGAAGGCATTATAAGCTTGATAAAGGAAAAAATTGGACAAAAAGATACCAGTACATTGGAGGTAGGTCTTTCAAATCCTTTTTCATTGAGGTCTTTGAAGCAAGGGTGTGTCAATCTTAAAATGAACTTATTTGGTTTGATTCCTGTGAAGACCATGGAAATTAATGTAATACCTAACAAGGAAGTTGTAGCCTGTGGGAATGCAATCGGTGTGAAAATAAGGACAAAAGGTCTTCTTGTGATTGGCATATCAGATGTGGAAGATACATCCGGAAATAAAAGTTTTCCGGCGAAACAAAGCGGCATAAAGCCGGGAGATATGATTTTACAAGCCAATGGAAACGATTTGGTGAGTATAAATGATTTGATTGAGCAGATTGATGAAAGCGATGGACAAGATATACATTTAAGCATCAAGCATGGAAATGAAATAGTAGAAAGGTACATCAAGCCTGTTAAATCATCGGATGATAACAGATATCATTTGGGTTTATGGGTAAGAGACAGTACAGCCGGTATAGGTACACTGACATTTTATGATCCTGATTCAAAAAGCTTTGGTGCTCTAGGACACGGTATAACTGATATTGATACAGGAAAAATAATGCCTGTAAAAGAAGGGGAAATATTAGAATCCACCATATTATCCGTTAAAAAAGGAAAGCAGGGTGCACCGGGCGAACTAAAGGGTATATTTATGGAGCAAAGAAAGAGACTTGGTGTTATAAATAAGAACTCTGAATTCGGTATATACGGAAAATTGGAGGATAATGCATCATCAAGAATAGAAGGTAAACTATACCCCGTTGCACTAAAAAGCCAGCTTAAAGAAGGTCCTGCAAAGATACTGTCAAATATTGATGGAAGCGATGTTAAAGAATATGATGTAGAAATACAAAAAGTTTCAAGGCAGAAATTGGACAGTGCAAAGGGAATGGTGATAAAAGTCACTGATCCAAGACTTTTGAGCTTAACAGGAGGAATAGTACAGGGTATGTCGGGAAGTCCAATAATTCAAGACGGGAGAATAGTAGGAGCAGTGACGCATGTTCTTGTGAATGATCCAACACGCGGATATGGAATTTTTATAGAAAAGATGCTGAAAAATGCGATTAGCAGTAATGGACAAAGCTTTGAAAAGGCGAGCTAAAAGTTTAAATTGAATTTGTAAATTTATTTATGCATAGGGTACGATGAACAGCAAAAATAGGTGCTTTATGATGATTTTATCATTCAAAGCACCTGTTTTTTTGTATGTGTATTGGGAAATTATATTTTATATACAGGAAATGAAATTAGTTAACTTTTTTGTTATGTCTTGATATAATATAAGCTATAAAGGTATTATTCATGTATGTTAAGATAAATGTATTTGGTACAAATAAATTAAAATTCCTAAATTTTAGCAATTTGCACTTGAAATTTTGTCGAAACGGAAATATAATATCTATGGAATTCATAATTTTTACAAAAGCTGAGGGGGAATTAATTTGTTAAATAAAAAAATACAGGTGGTAATTGCTGACGATAATCGTGAATTTGGTGATATATTAGCAGAATATCTAAACAATCAAAGTGATATTGAAGTTGTAGGAGTTGCAAGAGACGGTTTGGAAGCTTTTGATTTGATAGCAAATAACGGACCTGATATTGCAATATTGGATATAATTATGCCTCATCTTGATGGATTGGGAGTCTTAGAAAAAGTTAACAGCGTTCAAATGAACAAGAAACCAATGTTTATAATTCTTTCAGCAGTAGGTCAGGATAAAATAACACAACGTGCTCTGGCTTTAGGTGCAGAATACTACGTAGTTAAACCGTTTGATATGGATATACTTGTATCAAGGATTAGGCAGCTTAAAGATGTAAACCAGTCATCAATATTGATAACAGACCATGCAAACGAAAGACAGACTGTTTTTTCACCCTCTCCTAGAAACCTTGAAGCCGAGGTAACAAGCATTATGCATGAAATCGGAGTACCTGCACATATAAAAGGATATCAGTATTTAAGGGATGCAATAATAATGGTAGTAAAAGACCTAGATGTAATAAATTCTATAACCAAGCAGCTTTATCCATCAATAGCAAGAGAATACAATACTACCCCAAGCAGAGTGGAAAGGGCCATACGCCATGCTATTGAGGTTGCCTGGAGCAGAGGTCAGGTTGATGCCATAGATTCACTTTTTGGATACACTGTGAATTTAGGAAAAGGAAAGCCTACAAACTCTGAGTTTATAGCGATGGTAGCAGACAAACTCAGGTTGGAACTTAAAGTTAGTTAATGTATGTTTATAATATTATTACATATGAAAATACAATATATAATTGATAGCCAACTTTAAGAATGATAATTAAGTTGGCTTTTTTGATATAACTCAAAGCAAATAATTTTTGTATTGTAATTTATATGAAAGCGTGCTATAATCTATAAAATTTATCGATACACATTAAAAGTGTTTCGGTACAGTTGGAGGGGATAGCATGTCAGAAAGATATGAATTGAACAAAAACCTTGCCCAAATGCTTAAGGGCGGAGTAATAATGGATGTTACAAATGTTGAAGAGGCAAAAATAGCCGAGGAAGCCGGAGCTGTGGCTGTAATGGCACTTGAGAGGGTACCTGCCGATATCAGGAAACAGGGTGGTGTCGCGAGAATGTCGGACCCTAAGATGATAAAGGAAATTAAGAATGCGGTATCAATTCCTGTTATGGCCAAGTGCAGAATCGGACATATAGTTGAGGCAAGAGTTTTGGAAGCGTTAGGCATTGATTATATTGATGAAAGCGAAGTTCTTACACCGGCTGATGAAAGCTTTCATATCAATAAGCATGATTTTAAAATTCCATTTGTATGCGGAGCAAAGAACCTTGGAGAGGCTTTAAGGAGAATTGGCGAGGGGGCCTCCATGATTAGGACTAAGGGTGAAGCAGGAACAGGCAATGTAGTTGAAGCTGTAAGGCATATGAGAACTATCATGGGAGAAATCAGAAAGCTTGTCAATCTACCGACGGAAGAGCTTATGACTTATGCAAAGGAGATTTCCGCACCCTATGAGTTGGTTGTACAGGTTGCTAAGGAAGGAAAACTGCCTGTTGTAAATTTTGCGGCAGGTGGAGTAGCAACTCCTTCAGATGCTGCATTAATGATGCATTTAGGAAGTGAAGGTGTATTTGTAGGTTCGGGCATATTTAAATCCTCAAACCCGGAAAAAATGGCCAGAGCAATTGTTAAAGCAACGACTTATTACAATAATCCTGAAATAATAGCAGAGGTTTCTGAAGATTTGGGTGAAGCTATGTATGGCTTGGAAATATCACAAATTAAACCTCAAGAAATATTGTCCGACAGGGGGTGGTAATTTTGAAGACAATTGGCGTACTGGCATTACAGGGATCGTACAGGGAACATATAGATAGTTTAACAAGGATTAACAATGTTAGGCCTGTGGAAGTTAAATCACAAAAGGATATTGAATGTATAGACAGTCTTATTATACCGGGTGGTGAAAGTACTACAATAGGAAAGCTTTTAAGGGAATTTAACCTCTTACAAATTATTGGTGACAGGATACATAATGGCATGCCTGTATGGGGAACCTGTGCAGGCATGATACTGCTGGCCCGGAAGATTATTGAGGAGGACTATACTTATTTTGGTGTAATGGATATTGAAGTAAGAAGGAATGCATATGGCAGCCAGCTAGACAGCTTTGCGTGCAGTGCCACAGTGGATGATGTATCGAAAGAACCGATTAAAATGGTGTTTATTAGGGCACCGTGGATTGAAAATTTCGGCACGAATGTTGATGTGCTTGCTTCTCATGAAGGAAAAATAGTGGCTGCAAGGCAAAACAAAATGTTGGCGACATCTTTCCATCCCGAGTTGACTGATGATTTAACCTTTCACAGATATTTTGCACAATTTTGAATGGAGTGATAGCTATAGAGTTTATATTGTTTGACTGTATGGAAACTTTAATAGATATGACACAGCTTCCTGACAGGAGAGATTATGCTTTCTGGGCATATGACGGATGTGGGGCGGAATATTTGTGGAATGATTTTGAAGAGTTTTTTGATGAATATAGACTGGCTGCCGATTCAATTGCAGAAAAGTCTCCTCAATATAAAGAGCATTCCATTATGGATCGTTTTATGTTTATGCTGGATAGAAAAAACATAAAAGAAAACATAAATATACTTTTAGACAGCATATATCAAAACTACTGGAAAAATTACTCCAGTAGATGCTATGTTGATGTTGAAACGGTTAATTTGCTGGATTACTTATCAAATAAATATAAAATTGGTGTCGTTTCAAATTTTATAGTAGATAATGGTGTTGAGGATTTGCTTAAAAAAACCGGAATTATTGACTATTTTGAGTTTGTGGTTACTTCAGTCAAATGCGGCTGGAGAAAGCCTCACAAAATCATATATGATGAAGCTGTCAGTAAATCGGGGGCAAAAATTCGCGATATATGCTTTATAGGTGATGACTATGTATGTGATTATAAAGCTCCGAGAGAAATTGGAATTAAATCATATCTGTATGACAGAAATATGAAATATTCCCATATTCAAGATAGGGTTACACGTCTGATAGATTTAAAACAGCTTCTGTAATATGGGTTTCATTTAATTTAAGTTGCGGTATAGAAATAAAAGAAAAAAGAAAAGGCCAATGCGGTTATATATGCATTGGCTTTTAGTACGCCTTAAAAAATGTCAGATACCTAAAAATATGTCAAACACCGAAAAATAAGTCATTCTAAAATAATAGATTTGGTGGTATTCTAAAGGTATAAATGTATAAAATAATACATTTTTATATACATAATTGATATGTTAATTAACACCTGATTGATTAAAGAAATAAACATATAAAATATTTATTTCTACATATTTACACATATTCTATGTTTATTAATATCCCAGGGGGTAATTGAATGAAAAAAGTTGTTTCCGTTTTAATATCGCTTATTTTGACATTACAGAGCATTGGTTTAATTAGCGTAAATGCGGCAGATATTATTATGCGAAAGTCACTTGAGATAAATAAAACTGCTGTTCCGCCTATAATCGACGGAAAGATAGATGAAGCGGTTTGGAAGTCAAAAGTTAACATTCCTGTTGATTCACTTTATATAGGCAGGGGATTTAACGGAACTGAGGCAAAATTCGGGATGCTTTGGGACAATACGTACCTTTATGTTGCTGTTGATGTAAAAGAATCAGATGCAGACTTTGTATACGATTTAAATGACAAATGGGATGAGCAGGATAGCATAACAATGTTTTTTGACCCTACATCACATAAGTCATCACCTTATATATCAAGCGATATGGAAGTGAGTTTTACATATAGACCTAACAGCAATACTCCGGGATTCACATTCGGCAAATCTTTAAATTATGGGAAAAAAGATGAAAATAAGATTTTACGTGCAATAAATGAATATGGTGACGGTTGGATATGTGAAACCGCTATTCCGTGGGATATGCTTTCTTTTGATCCGTATTTGACAAAAACACTGGGATTTGAATTAATTGTTAACGATAAGGATTCGGATGGTTCAAAAGCTTCTCAGGCATGGTGTGCATATAATAAAGACTCATTTGTCAATGATACCAGCGGGTACGGGACGATAGTTTTATCCGATAAAATGGTAGAGGCTGATTCTTCCGACAACATTTTGTTTAGGGAGGATTTTGAAGGCTATAATGAAGGAGATATTCCAACCGGTTGGATATCGGATGTTAGTGAAAGAAGTACCCCCATGAGCGTAGAAAGGTTTATCTGGGATGAGATAGAAAGTAATTCATTGGTTTTCGACGGGGCGGATTCAGGTAAACAAGCTAGAATAACAGCACCTGCGCAATGGGATAATTATGTAATTGAAGTGGATGTTTGTTTTGATAAGGTGCTTGATAATAACAGGTGGGCATCAATCATGTTTAGAGTGCCTGCCAACGGAAAAAATCCTTACAATGAGATGTCAATTAGAAAGTCCGGGGTTTGGGAAATATCGTACAGAGATGAGGACAATAAATGGTCCATACCGTTTATAGGAAGTTGGAATAAGGGCTCTCTCGATTTTAACAAATCATATACAATTAAAGTTCGTGTGTTCAACAATAACATAAAAGAATATATTAAGTCGGGTGAAGATGCTGATTTTGAACTGTTGGCCGATAAGACACTTGAAGAGAATATTTTGGAAAGAGGCAAGATTGGTTTTGAAGCTGATCAGTGCAAGGTGGCTTTTGATAATATTAAGGTTACCAGGCTTACCGTAAAGGATATAAAATCTAATATAGCTTCTACTATGGAAGCTTTGTCGGGTCCTATCATTCCGACATTTACTGCAGACTATTCCGATGGAGTGACCAATGAGCCTGTTTCAGCTCAAAAAGTTAGAATATACTCTTCTGATGAAAATGTAATTAAAGATTCCACTGCAATAACTCCTGTTAAAAACAGGTAATATCGATCTTTGAAA
>DAOOVO010000041.1:0-32746 GCA_035370245.1 Pseudobacteroides sp. | reverse complement strand
ATCATCTCTGACTTACTGACTTTATTATAAAGTTCGCAAGTTACTCAAATTTGATTCAGCTTAAAAGCTTCATCTTATAATTAACAAGTTCCTTTCGTCTTTTTACACTGTTTACTTTTCAAAGTCCATTGCTGCGGTTGAAGCAGCTTTTTTATGTTAGCACAATCTTTTTTCGCTGTCAACACCTTTTTTACTTCTTATTTCTTCCTACTCGATGCCCGCATGCTTATTTTCAGCAGCATCTCGGCGACAGCTTATTTAATATACCACCTTCTATGACTTATCTCAACACCTTAAAGTATTATTATATCCACTTTAATTTAATTTATACTTTTAATTCTCCTTTTTCCTTCAATATAATCCGAATAAGTTCAAATTTCGACTTGTCCATAAATAATTTTACAAATGTCAATCAATCTAAAACTATTTTTCAAGGATACTTTTAAGCTTTAGGACATCTTCCATGTACACATCTTGAAGGCTTGCATTGTAGAGAATGCTCGCGGGATGATATAAAGGATATAACGAGTATTCTCTATTTAAAATCTGAACCTTCATTAATTCACCATGAACATTGCCTATACTGATGCTTTTATCATTTGAAACCATTTTGAGCGGAACATTGCCCAATGTTACAATAATCTCAGGAGAAATGATCTCTATTTCTTTTAATAGATATTTTTTATTTTTTTCTATATCATCTTTTGTAGGAGGCCTGTTAATCTTGCGGCCTGACTTTGGGTTTATTTTTGACAACCTGTACTTAATCGAGTTGGTAACAAAAATGTCGTCTCGTATAAGCCCAATCGCCTCAAGAAACTTGTTTAGGTTTTTTCCTGCCGCACCGACGAAAGGCTTGGACAGCTTTACTTCATCTTTTCCCGGTGCCTCTCCTATCAATAGTATACGGGTATCTATATTACCCCAATCCAATACTATTTCTTCACCTTCAAATTCATTTCTATATTCCTGATAAAGCTCATTTAATCTATCTTGTTTTGACATATCTCATCCAACCTTTGCTTTACTTTTTTCATATCCTGCCACATAAGAATTTTTTTTGATTCATCACGCAATAGTGCAGCCGGATGAAATGTTGGCATTATCCAGTAACCCTTTCTTTCAATCCAGTTTCCCCTTATCTGAGTGATCTTTGCGTCTCTGCTTACTATATATTTCATAGCAGTTGCACCAAGACATACAATTATCTCAGGTCTAATAAGGTAAACTTGATTTCTTAAATAAGGAAGGCATTTTTCCGCTTCTTCATCAAGAGGAACTCTATTTCCCGGTGGTCTGCATTTAACCACATTTGCAATATAGTATTGATCTTTATTGAATTGCAATGCATCCAACAAAACATCAAGAAGCTTTCCTGCCGAACCAACAAAAGGAAGCCCCTGCTTATCCTCTTGCTCACCGGGACCTTCTCCCACAAACATAAGAGGTGCCTTGATATTTCCTCTTCCAATAACTATATTTTTTCTTGTACTTCCCAGACCACATCTATGGCAGTCGGAACATGCTCCTATCAACTCTTGCCAATCCAGCATTTTCACTAAACTCCTCTTTTTTCCACTCCCCAAATAATCTTATGCAGTTGGATCTGAAACCTTACATCCAGCTTATCTCTCAAAATCCAGTCAACCAAATCACTGTACTCAATGCTTCCAAATACAGGCGAAAATGTAATGGTGCCTTTCTTATAATAATCTTTTATTATTCCCTTTGCCCATTCATAATCATCTTTACCGCCTATTACAAACTTTATCTCATCTCTTTCCGACAGATACTCAAAATTATTTAAATTCATTTCATTTGAAAATCCGCTGGACGGACATTTTACATCCATAACATAGGAATGCTTCGGGCTTAGTTTGATTAAACCAATATCCATTGATCCATTTGTCTCTATTGTAACATTATAGTCCTCCAACAGATACAAAAGCTTTTCAAGCTCCTTTTGTAAAAGGGGCTCGCCACCTGTAATACACACTCTTTTGTAATAATATTTTTTTATCTCATCCAATATTTCTTGCGGCTCCATTTCTGTGCCCTCTTCATATGCATATGTGGTATCACAATATGAGCACCTAAGATTACAGCCGCTAAAACGAACAAATACAGTGGGAAAACCTGCATATAAGCTTTCCCCCTGTATGCTTTGGAAAATTTCATTTACTTTCATATTAATTTATCTTCCTATCTTTAAACTATATACCCCTAATTTTATTGAACCATATCTTTTCTATCTATAGTAGTAAAGCTTGTTGGTGTTTCCCATAAAACTATCTTTTCAAGAAAGTATTCCTCACCTTTTATAGCTGCATCAATCTTATCCCATATCCAAAACCCAATAAGTTCACATGTAGGGTTGAAGTCAAAAATCTCATTAAGATACTTATGGTCCACAACTGAAATAACATTATCCTCTACAATTCTTTTAAGCTCAGTAAAATCTATAACAAAACCATTTTTATCTACAGGCCCCTTTAAAGTTACTTCAAGCTTATAGGTATGGCCGTGGATGTATTTGCATTTACCTTCATATCCATCTAAATGATGTGCACTATCAAAAGTAAAAACTTTTGTAATGCTCATTAATCTTTTATTCATATCTGTTCCTTTCACTCGACTGACCTGTTTATTATTGTTTCGCTTTTAAATATTCAATAGGATCTACTATTCCGGCTTCCTCAAATCCCTTCAGGCGAAGAACACAGCTGTCACAAACACCACAAGCCTTTTCTCCTCCTTTATAGCAGCTCCATGTCAAATGCAGCGGTGCACCCGTATCACATGCCAGCTTAATAATTTCAGATTTGGACAAATTTAAAAGTGGCGTTACAATCTTCACTCCTCTGCCTTCAACACCGCTTTTGGTGCCGACCGAAATCATATGCTGAAATGCTTCTATAAACTCCGGTCTGCAGTCAGGATAACCGCTGTAGTCTATAGCGTTTACTCCTATATAGATTGCCTCCGCATTTACAACTTCTGCATAGCCCACTGCATAACTTAAGAATATTATATTTCTTGCCGGAACATATGTTATCGGTATAAACTTATCCCCTTTATACTCAGGAACATTAATATTCATATCTGTAAGGGCACTTCCCCCTACATTATCCAACTTAAACACATTATATGTTTTAAGTTTATAATACTTGGCAATAAGCCCTGCACAATGAAGCTCCCTACGGTGTCTCTGACCGTAATCAAAGGATATCGGAAATACTTCATATCCATCCTTTATCGCAACCGATAAACAAGTTGTGCTGTCAAGACCTCCTGAAAGCAATACAACTGCTCTTTTCATAACTCTCCCCCATTTTACTTAAGATTGATTGTGCTATTCATTCCTGCATATACGCAACAGCCTAATGCTCCATTTAACTGTGGGTATTTAGGTACTATTACATTTTTAAAATCTGTTTCTTTTTTAATGAAATCCAGCAGGGCATTATTTGCTGCAACCCCGCCTGTAACAACAATATTTTCAGCCGGAAATCTCTCTATCAAAGGCTTAATCTTCTTAAATAAAGAGTAATTTATTGAAGCTGCAAGGACTTCCGCCGTATAACCTTCAGATATTTTTCCTATAAGCTCCGACTCGGCAAAAACCGCACATGTCGAGCTTAAATCCACAGGATTTTGCGAGTAATTGGATACTTCTCCTACGCTCAATCCTATTACTTTTGCCATATTTTCCAGATATCTTCCGCAAGATGCGGCACATTTATCATTTAATATCATATCGTTAATCTTTTTATTCTTGATGTCCATCACCTTGCTGTCTTGCCCGCCTACGTCCAAAAGCGTAAAGTCGCTAAGTCCCGTTTGCCAGACAGCTCCGAATGTATGTGCCTTAAGCTCGGTTATGGCTTCGGCACCATCTATATTTATATTGTTCCGGCCGTAACCGGTGCTTACAATACGATCCGCTTTTCCAAGTGCGAGCTTGTCAAAATCTACAAATATTTTTCCTTCTATATAAGTACAATAGTTTTTATAAAAATCAAAAGTATCAAAAACAATACTTTTTTTATAATTTTCATTCTCGAACAATACAACTTTTACAGCTCTGCTGCCGATATCAAAGCCTAAAACCACCATCTTTTTACTTCCCCTTATTTTAACATTTCAATAAACGCTTCTATCCTAAGCTTAGTTCTGGCATCTAAATTACCGGGCTTATCGCCTTCTACTGTCAATATCGGCACCCCTAATTCCTTTCTTATTACAATGTCCTCAATCCCTCTGAAGCAAAATGATTGGGTATAGTGTATAATAGCATCAATATTACGCAATTCAATATGCTTTTTAATATCTTTAAGCCTTCCGCTAAGGCTGTAAGGATAAGTGAAGCTTGAATAAGTCTTTACCAAATCCCTTATTCCTATACTGTCAGCCATTGTAAACTGTCTTTGAACCTCATTATAAACTATTCTTGCATCCTTTTCTTCTACAAAATCATACAAATCCGTATAAATAGGAGGAACACCTATATATCCCAATCTGATTTTATTTTTCTTTTCATCTCTTGCTTCTATCTCATTAATCAAATTTGTAATATCATTGGAAAATGCCTTATAATCACTGTTAAAATCACTGCTGGAAACCTGCCATAGATGATTCTCAAAACCGGTAGCCTTATTATACTTCCATGTAAGTTCATCTAAGTAGACAAGCTTTTTTCTTATCTCATCAAGCTCATCCTTTACTTTGATGCATTCATCTAAAGTTACATTAAAAAACTCGCACAATTTCCTGATTTCCAAATCAAGCTTCTCTAATGTATCAGAACCGGGATATGAAAATGGAATAGTCTTAATTCCCTTTAACTCCAATACTTCCATCAAAGCCTTTGCATTAGAGCAGTCACCCTCAACAACTCCGATTACAGTATCAATGTCTTCACAATTTACAGTACTTGAATAAATACCTTTTATCCATGCACATGTATTTCTGGGAAAACCTGCATTTTCTGCATATTCAACATTTTTTTGCGGGCTCTCCGCAGTAACGAAAACATTATTCAAGTCAACAGGAATCATTCCGGCTGCATAAATTATCTCAACAGGAATGCTTGTTGTAAATCCAATTTTCTTCAAAACTTAGCACCTCAAACCTACATTTTTGTTTTATTTATATATTTGGAAATCAGACGTTTTTCCTTTTTTTCCAGCTTCTTTATGTAGTTTTCGTATTTCTGCCTGTTAACACTATCCATATCCAATATATGAACACCATACATGTTATTAGGCCAGATTACATCGCTCCATTTGATTTCACACTTCAAATTTATGATATCATCACTGGATAGATACACATTCATATCTACCTTTTCACCAATTTCCATATAGCCTTTTGTAATTATACTCATACCCGTGTTGCTTAGATTTGTAACAACAGAGTAAACTTCACTAAAGTCTTCCATCAACTTTAAGCTAGAACTCAAATATGCATCATACCTGTATGAATATCTGATATTTTTTATCTTTTTTATGCTGTTCACCGTCAGTATTACTGCCCTGGACGCAAACCTGATTCCCTGAACAGTAGACTCAAGAGTATATAAATATTCATTATCCGAGTACTTGACTAACAGATTATCGCCTATCATAATTACTTTAACCATATAGTCTTCAACTTGCTCGACTTCAATACAGTTTCCATAAGCTTTACGGATAATTGTTGTCACCCAATCATAACTACCTGGATGTCTGGTCTTGACAATTGACTTTTCAGGCAGAATGCTCTCTATCTCAATCACATCATCCATTACACTATCAATTACATCATCCATGCTTATTTCACTCCTTGTATTTTATTCTTTTTTTATGTATCGGCTAAAATTTGTATTTATCTTATAATCTATATTAAATACACGAAGCAAAACGTCGCATTCTTTTATGTAAAACTATAGTGTAAATATTATAGTATATATAATATCAACATAAGAAGCTTTAATCAATACTGCATGAATAAATAAAAAGTTCAACCAATTGTTCCTTCAATTAATAAATGAATGTTTTTAAACACATAAGAATGGGTCAAATGTGAAAAAATATATTAAACCAATCTTTGCTACCTGCTTTGAATATGTTATAATTATAGACTTGATAGCTATGTTCTGGAATTTAACAAGTAATTGAAATTTTTCATATACATATTGGAGGTTTAACCATTGATTATTGTAGCTGATGACTGGAAGGATTATGAAATAATAGATGCCAAGGATGGCGAAAAACTTGAAAGATGGGGTAAATATATATTAAGGCGGCCTGATCCACAGGTTATATGGCCAAATCAAAATGCAAGCGTGCTTTGGTCAAAACCCCATGGTCATTATTTTCGAAGTAAGACAGGCGGAGGAAATTGGGAATTTAAAGCAAAACTGCCTGAGCGTTGGACAATAAGGTATGACAAGCTGTCTTTTTATATTGAGCCAACCAACTTCAAGCATACAGGGCTTTTCCCTGAACAGGCCGTTAACTGGAAATGGATTATGGAAAAAATCCAAAATGCTTCGAGAAAAATAAATGTTTTAAATCTCTTTGCTTATACAGGCGGGGCAACAGTTGCTGCTGCATATGCAGGTGCAGATGTGTGTCATGTTGATGCATCAAAGGGCATGGTTACCTGGGCTAAAGAAAATATTGCTCTTTCCGGTCTTTCCGATAGAAAAGTCAGATACATAACCGACGATGTTGTCAAGTTTGTTCAACGAGAATTTAGAAGAGGCAACAAGTATGATGCGATTATAATGGATCCTCCCTCATACGGCAGAGGACCTAAGGGTGAATTGTGGAAAATAGAAGATTCCTTATATATGATTATTGATGAATGCAGTAAAATTTTATCGGACAAGCCGCTTTTTATGCTGGTAAACTCCTATACAACAGGCTTCTCTCCGATAATACTGCAGAACATACTCAATGTAATTTTAAAGAATAAACTAGGCGGTAAAGTCACATGCGGAGAAGTAGGGCTTCCCATATCAACGGGCTTTTTACTCCCATGTGGAATTTTCGGACGATGGGAGGCTTAACTCTTGAAAGCTCCAATTAAAATAAATATAGTATATGAAGATAATCATATACTTGTTGTTGAAAAGCCGGTTAATATCCCTACACAAGAGGACCGGTCAGGGGATTTGGATCTTCTTACACTATTGAAGGATGATATAAAAGTAAGATACCAAAAACCGGGCAATGTTTTTTTAGGCCTGGTTCACAGGCTGGACCGCCCTGTAGGAGGTATTATGGTTTTTGCAAAGACATCAAAAGCCGCATCGAGGCTTTCCGACCAAATAAGGAAACGGGAGTTTACCAAGGTTTATTATGCCGTTATAACAGGCACCCCTGAAAAAACGTCCGACACACTGACCCATTACCTCATAAAAAACAACAGCACAAATCAGGTTAGAACCGTACCGCTCGGAACTCCTGATGCAAAGGAAGCAGTCCTAAGCTATGAAGTGCTTGGCAGTATAAATGATCTTTCACTTGTAAAAGTAATGCTTCATACAGGAAGGCCCCATCAAATCAGGGTCCAGTTTTCTTCCATAGGGCATCCCTTGTTCGGAGATTCGAAATACGGAATTCTCAATACTGAAAAAGCACAAATAGCTTTATGGTCCCATGAAATAGGCTTTAAACATCCGACTCAAAAGGAAAATGTGTCATTTAAGTCAAATCCACCCAGCATCCACCCATGGGACATTTTTTTATAAGCAAACTTCAAACAGTCGGTTAACTTAAAATTATTTTGAATGGAGAAATTACAATGAGCAAACTACACTTGATTGCAACCTCAGCCTTCGGAATTGAAGCTGTTGTTGGAAGAGAATTGAAGCATCTTGGATATGATGACCAATATATAGAAAACAGCAAAGTTACCTTTTCAGGTGACGTAGAGGCTATTGCCAGAACAAATCTTTGGCTCAGGACAGCCGACAGGATACTTCTGAAAATGGGAGAGTTTAATGCATTAACATTTGATGATCTGTTTGAAAAAACAAAAGCCCTTCCATGGCATGAATGGATACCTAAAAATGCCCATTTCCCTGTGGAGGGAAAATCAATCAATTCAAAGCTCTTCAGTGTGCCTGACTGCCAGGCTATAGTAAAAAAGGCTGTGGTAGAAAAGCTTAAAGAGAAATATAAAGTAAGCTGGTTTGATGAAACCGGTCCGACGTACAAAATTGAGGTTGCATTGCTGAAAGACATGGCAACCCTTACTATTGACACAAGCGGTGCAGGGCTTCATAAAAGGGGATATAGAAAGCTGGTGGCACATGCTCCTCTTAAAGAAACATTAGCATCTGCAATGCTTCTTATAAGCAGATGGAAACATGACCGTGTGTTGATTGACCCTTTCTGCGGTTCCGGAACTATTCCCATTGAAGCTGCGTTAATAGCTAAAAATATTGCACCGGGACTTAAGAGAGATTTTATTTCGGAAAAATGGGGCAATATATCGCCTTCAATATGGAATAAAGCCAGGGAAGAAGCACATGACCTCATAATAAACGACAGGGAGCTAAGAATAAGTGGCTCCGATATAGACGATGAAGTTATGAGTCTGGCCAGATATCATGCAAAACAGGCAGGTGTGGAAAACGATATTCACCTTCAAAGGCTTGCAGTTGCAGATATTAAGTCCAGATACAAATATGGTTTTATAATATGCAATCCTCCATATGGAGAACGCATAGGTGAAAGCAAAGAAGTTGAAAAACTGTACCGTCAAATGGGGCAGGTTTTTAAACAGTTTGATACATGGTCCTATTATATATTGACTTCACATCCTGAATTTGAAAAGCTATTCGGTTCTAGAGCCAACAAAAAAAGGAAGCTCTATAACGGTAAGATTCAATGCAACTATTATCAGTTTTATGGACCTCCGCCACCAAAGGAGCACAGGGATCAGCCGGTGGAGTCTTAATGTTTAGAATTGATAATCAATACAAAATGCCGCAGAGTTTTAGTGTAGTGTCCTTTATTTGTTTGCCATATGCAATGTGCTTCAAATATCACTATTACACCTGTTATCAACCTGCCGCGTTGTTATTAATGGTAACCACTCTATTTTTGCCGTCCCATTTGACTTCGCCATATAATAATTCAACAAATGACCTTAAAGGTATATATATCCTGTTATTGATTATCTTAGCCGAAGTATCCATTTTAATTGTTTTAGGTTTATTGAATTCAAATTTCCTGTCCATCGACTATAACCTTAATATCTTTGGAATTTGTTGCAAAAGGTACATTTATGGAAAGTCCCAATTTCATAATAGAGATCAAAAAACATATCTTTTTCATTATGTTCACAGGCTCCTATAATTGGTTTTTACAATACCCTATTATACAACAAAAAATTATTATGAGCGATAATTTTGTAAAAAATGTCATTTAAATGTACAAAGGCTGGTGAGATATCCAGCCTTTGATCAATTCTACTTTTAATTTAATTGAATATGACTAAAATTTGTGTATGAACAATATAAACTTACTCAATCAATTTTCATCACAAGCACTCCATCCGAAACATCCATATAAATATTTTTACCTTCACTAACCTCACCGCTTATTATCTTTTTGCCTATTTCAGTCTCAATGAATTTCTGCATGTATCTCTTTACAGGCCTTGCACCGAATACGGGATTATATGCATTTTGAGCCATAAACTCCTTCGCTTCTTTTGATACTTCAAGTCCAATCATCCTGTCATCAAGACGCCTTCTTATATCCGCCAAAGCCAAATCGATAATTTTAACTATTTCTTCTCTTCCTAAAGGCTTAAATAGCACTATCTCGTCCACACGATTTAAAAACTCGGGCTTGAAATGCCTGTTCAGTTCTCCTGTAACATACTCTCTGGCCTTGCTGTCAATTTGACCGTTTTCATCAATACCGTTTAAAAGATGTTGGCTTCCTAAATTGGAAGTCATGATTACAACAGTGTTTTTAAAATCAACAGTCCTTCCCTGGCTGTCGGTCAAGCGTCCATCATCCAAAAGCTGAAGAAGTACGTTAAATACTTCAGGATGGGCCTTTTCAATTTCATCAAAGAGAATTACACAATAAGGTTTTCTTCTTACAGCTTCTGTAAGTTGGCCTCCCTCTTCATATCCCACATAGCCCGGAGGTGCTCCAATAAGCCTTGCAACTGAATGTTTTTCCATATATTCCGACATATCAATACGTACTACATTATCATCACTGTCAAAAAGTGCCTGTGACAATGCCTTTGCAAGCTCTGTTTTACCTACACCTGTCGGTCCGAGGAATATAAACGAGCCTATAGGCCTTCTAGGGTCCTTTAAGCCGGACCTTGCACGAATAACCGCATTGCTGACAGCCGTAACAGCCTCATCCTGCCCAACCACTCGCTTATGCAGCAAATCTTCAAGATTTAAAAGTTTATCCCTCTCATTTTCCACAAGCTTTGTAACCGGTATTCCTGTCCATCTTGAAACGATTTCAGCTATTTCCTCTTCCGTTACTTCTTCTTTCAAAAGAACACTATCGCTTGATTTTTTCCGTAATTTTTCCTCTTCAAGGCTTTTCTGCAGTTCCGGCAGTTTTCCATGCTTTAGAACTGCAAGCTTGTCAAGGTCATAAGACCTTTCAGCTTCTTCTATCTGCCTCTTAACTTCCTCTATCTGCTCCTTGAGGTTCTTCTCTCTTTTAATATTCTCCTTTTCCATTTCCCATTGTGCCTTCATGCTGTCAGATTTATCCTTAAGGGACGCAATTTCCTTCTCAAGGCCGGAAAGCCTTTCCTTCGAAACGGCATCATCCTCCTTTTTAAGGGCCTGCCGCTCAATTTCCAATTGCATTATTCGCCTCTGAATATCATCAAGCTCTGTAGGCATGCTGTCAATTTCCGTCCTAATCATAGCAGCAGCTTCATCCATGAGGTCAATTGCCTTGTCAGGAAGAAAGCGATCGCTTATGTACCTGTTGGATAGTACACTGCAGGCGATTATAGCATTATCAGTGATCCTGACCCCATGATGTATCTCAAATCGCTCCTTAAGGCCTCTTAAAATGGAAATGGTGTCCTCAACAGAAGGCTGATCCACAACAATTGGCTGAAACCTTCTCTCTAATGCCGCATCCTTCTCAATATACTTCCTGTACTCATCAAGGGTGGTTGCACCTATGCAATGAAGCTCTCCTCTTGCAAGCATGGGCTTTAATATATTTCCTGCATCCATTGCACCTTCAACTTTTCCTGCACCTACAATATTATGAAGTTCATCAATAAAAAGTATAATTCTTCCATTGGATTTATTTACATCATTAAGAACAGCTTTAAGCCTTTCTTCAAACTCACCTCTATATTTGGCTCCGGCAATCAATGCACCCATATCCAGTGCAAAAATGGTCTTGTCCTTCAAACCTTCCGGCACATCGCCCTTCAATATTCTTTGAGCAAGTCCCTCCACCACTGCAGTCTTTCCAACACCGGGTTCACCTATAAGCACCGGATTGTTTTTGGTCCTTCTTGACAATATGCGTATGGCACGTCTGATTTCGGCATCTCTTCCGATAACCGGATCAAGCTTACCATTCCTGGCCAACTCCACCAAATCACGACCAAACCTTTTTAAGGCCTCATATGTTTCTTCTGGGTTTTTCGATGTAATCCTCTGATTGCTTCGAACCTTGCTGAGAGCTGCCATAAACTTCTCGAGGGTAATTCCAAAACGCCTGAATATTACCTGTGACGGCGAATTCTTTTCCTTTAACATGGCCATATAAATATGCTCAACACTGGTATAGTCGTCATTAAAGCGTTTTGCCTCATCCTGAGCATGAATAAGTATTTCACTGAATCGTCTTGTAGCATACATGTTGGTAGCTCCGCTTCCATAAACTTTCGGAATCTTTTCAAGCTCGGCTTCAACATCCTTTATATAAAGACGAATGTCTTGCCCCATATACCCGATGAGCTTAGGAATAAGGCCATCCTCCTGTGTTACCAATGCAAGATGAATATGCTCTCCATCTACCTGCTGGTGTCCCATACGAACGGCTATATCCTGTGCTGCAGAAATTGCTGCTTGTACCTTTTCCGTAAAATTATCCATATTCATGCTTTTCCCTCCTAATCCCTACTCCTACCTCTTGATAAAAGTATAAGCCTTAAGAGATTGGCCATTGCAACTGCAGCAGATGCAACATATGTCATGGCTGCTGCACTCAACACCTTTTTTACAGGGGACATTTCATTATCGCTCAATATATATTCACCTTGGAGTATGTTTATAGCCCTTCTGCTTGCATTAAACTCAACGGGAAGTGTTATTAGGTAAAATGCTACAGCTCCTGTAAAAAGAATTATTCCAATATTAAATAGTAACGGCATTTGAAAAATCAAACCAAATACAGCCAAATACGGCCCTAATGAGGAGCCGATATTTGCAACAGGAACAAGACCGCTTCTAAGCCCTAAGGGTGAATAGTGCACTGCATGTTGAATCGCATGACCGGTTTCATGAGCCGCTACACCAATAGCAGCTAGTGATGTACTATTATATACACCATCAGACAACCTGACTATTTTTGTTCTTGGGTCATAATGATCGGTTAAATTGCCTGCTATAGGTTCTACATTAACATCATACAGTCCATTCCTGTCCAAGATCATTCTCGCAACCTGTGCTCCAGTCATATTCCTGCTGTTTGATGACCGACTGTATTTTTTAAATGTGCTCTTTACCTTATACTGACTAAACAAAGCAAGGACAAACGCCGGAAGAACAAGTATCAAATAATATTTATCCATAAATCTACCTCCCATTGACTAATGTTTTTCAACATTTATTTTAACTTCATTATACAAAATATTTTTCTTAAATCATATGTTTCCTATATTATTATTTATACATTATCAATGATTAATACTCAAGTATTGACTTTGACCATCTTTGACTTTTATGTTCCATTCTCTACCTCAGATAACAATTATCTTCCTATATCTTAATTTATCTTTGTCGATTATAACTATAATGTATAATGTATAGCAGAAAGGGCCTCTTGTAAAACTACATGCAAAGTTGAAATTGTGATCTTCAAACCAGCATTATGAGTTATTGGAAGAATGATCTGATATCATTTTTTGAATGCATTATATTATTTATAAACAGTTATCTTTAAATGACCTTTCATGAAAAAAGAATGTGCCACATGGAACTCCAAAACTGTTTGTCCGGGTTCCACCGCTTCGTATAAAAGAACATTTCCGCTTTCACCAGGTATAAAGAAATATGTTCCCTTAATTATATCAGGATAATTAGATACTAATAATTGGTAGAAATATTGGTCATTTTCTGGTCTTATAACTAATTTCTGACCAACTTTTAAAACAACCTCTTCTCCAGAAAAAATAATTGCATCGTTTTTATCATAATCATCAATATTTTCCTTAATCTGATAATTTATTTTGATAATAGATTGGCTATCTTTTTTCCTCTTACCTTTATCTGAAACTTGTATTTTTATTTTACCAGTTATTTCACTATTTTTAGCAACCAGGAATTGAATTTCTTTTTCTCCACTAGATTTTGTCTTCATAAACTGCTTCGCTTTTAATAGTAGATTGAAACTTATTGTAGAAATAGTCTTTGTTGACTAATACCATAGTAGATATTAAGATAAATAAAAGTGAAATGATAAATATAAACTTTTTTGTATTCATTAATTAATCCTCCATATGCACAACAGTTATCACGCCAAGGATGAGCGGATATAAACAGTGCATTTCCAACCATGTCATTTATATAATATATTTTTATATATGCTGTTAAAAACCACCAATCGCTTGTCTAATATACATTATAATCATTTTGTATTAATTTGTTATAAATAATTTAACTTTCAAATTTAATAATTTCTTAATCACAAAATCCAAAATCACCTACAATTTGCTTCGTTCACCTAACTAATGAGTGACCCGCAAATGTTGTATAATTAAGTTATGACCAAAAAAGTACACAACAAAAGAATTATACCCAATTTAATGGCCAATATCAATTAGCTTTACCATAATATTGAAGTGTTGATACCAAATGATGACTCTGTTAGATTACTTAGATAAATACTGGAAGAATTAAATTATGAAAAGCTATACCAGGCGTACTCTTTCAACGAAGGAAAACCTACAGTCAGTCCCAGAGTTATGATTAAGATATTTTGGATCAGTGCAACAAACGGTGAAATTCCTGACGGAGCAATCGTATGCGGTAAGGTAAGAAAAGAATTCGACGGTGCCAATATTCCATATGGTGGCAAGGAAATAACTGTTAACAACTATGAAGTGCTAGTGGCTGAATAGTAAGCCTGCATTACTAAAACATCTCGTTTAGTTTTTCATAAAAAATTGAAGGAGCCTTCATTATGTCGGCTCCTCTTTACTATTTTTCAAGCTTTGTTTAATCAAATCTTTGTTTCTATCTTATTGTATCTATTATGGTAATTTTCTTAATAAGTATAACCAAATTTCTTTGCGAGAATAACAACATCATTCATACTGATAGCTCCATCGTTGTCAAGGTCGCAACTTGAATCAAAATCTGCATCACCTGAAACGGTGCCAAAAGCTTTTGCCATTATCGCAACGTCCAGCATATTTACAGCCTTATCTTTATTTAAATCTTCTTTTACAGTTACAGTAACAGTTTGAGTAATGTTTCCTCCAACTTCATCAAGGAATGCTGTCACCCATACTAATGGTGCATTCCAGTTGATTGTAACCTCATTGGTTGACCATGATTCAATGTTGTCAACGAAACATTTTTGTGGAGGATTTCCTTTTATTCCTGCTTCCTGAACATATGGATCTTCGCAGCCGGAGTTAGGTCCGCCGGATACAAATCCAGGAGGAATAGGTGGATATTTCTTATTTAACTGGCTGGCAAAGAAACGATGGTGCGGATTTCTAAGTGGTCTTTCTCCGTATCCTGAGATATATGACTTATCGTTAGGGTTACGTCCTAACAAATAGTCAAAGCTTTCCGAAACACCGTTAAAGTATTTGCTGTCCTTTGTAAAATCATATGCTACAGCCATTACTATACACTCATTGAGTATGAATGAGTTGGAACCCCAAGTATAGTAGTGAGGATCTAATGGTGCACCATATCCTTCTTTTGACTGAACAGCTATAAACTGGTCAGCTGCTGCAATTATATTTTTCTTTGCTTTTTCAATTTCAGCCTGTGGAAGGTTATTCGGTGCCATAGCCAGTGTCAATGTTCCTAAACCGTTAGTTGTTCCCCAATCAAAGCATCCTGTGAGGTCTCCCAACTTTGTAGGCATCTTGAGGTAATACTCGGAACATTCAGGCCCCTGAATATATTCAAGATATTCACTTTTGCCGGTTGTAGCATAAAGCTCACAAGCAGCCCAATAGAAATCATCCTTAACGTTATAATCAGCATATGTACCGCTTCCGTTACCGTGTACTTCAGCATACATAGCGGGTTTTTCCATAGCTTTTTGCCATGCCAGCTCAGCTGCTGCCAGAAGTTTTTGAGAATATTTTGTGTCAAACATTTCCCACAAACGTGCTCCTTGTGCAGCAACTGCCGCTAAGTTCAATGTAGCGGCTGTAGTAGCCGGATACAGATGACGTTCCTCAAAGTCATCAGCCGGTGCGGTTCCAAGCATTGTCCATTTTATATCACCAATTTTATGCAATACCATACCTGCATTGGGATAACCTTCAGGTATCTGCATTTTAAGAAGGAAATCAAGTTCCCATTTACATTCATCTAAAATATCGGGAGTACCGTTATACTTTTCATTAACATAAATTGAGGAAGACTTTGTATTTTCAGGTATAATAAGTTTACCGTCTCTAAAAGCTTGTGCAGCTGTTCCGCCTACTCTTTTTGTTCTCTCATAAAAGTTCATAAGAGTCCAAACAGATATACCGCCATTTACAACATATTTTCCATGGTCACCTGCATCATACCATCCGCCGGTAACATCAAGAGTGTAATCACCAGCCTCAGGCACTGCTATACCAACATCGGGCAAATGTCCTGCTGCTCTAGCCCATTGTGGTTCTGCACAGTAAGGCATTTCAATTTTAATACCGCTTCTTGCATGATAGAAATACCTCATAGCATCATATTTCATGACCGAATAGAGGTCTTTTCCGATATCAAATGGATGGCTTGTACTATTGCCTACCGTAATCTTGTATTCAGTTCCCGGTACCTTGTAGTTTGAAAAATCTATAATATGAACCTTGTCGCCTGATGCAGCATCAAGTCCAACAACCTGTGTGTTACCTGATGTAACAACCACATTTTCACTATCTCTCAAGTACCATTTAACCGGTGTAGTTGAATCACTAATTAAAGTAGCTTTTTTCACACCGTTAGGGAAATATCCAACCTGATTAACACGTATATCGGGTGGAGGAGCAAGTTCAGGCGGTATGGTAGGAGTAAACTCCTCGTCCAAAAGATACACATCGTCAATAGTAATAATGAAAGGATAAATATCACCGGCCAATTCTCCACCAAATTGAAGTGCAAATTCAACATTTTTAGTTGTATTGGCGGTCATTACAAATGTTTGATCAACAACTTTTTCCTCTTCGGCTATTAGTTCTATAGGCTTGCCGTTATTTGACCAGTACTCCTTGCCGGACGTGCCCGGATCTGCAATTCTGGCATATACCTTGGAGTCCACCGCAGAGCGAATTTTGAACTTTACTTGATAAGTATGACCATTTTGCAAAGTAAGTCCACCATGTTTGAACTGTACATCCTCTTTATTAGCACCAGGATTTTTAATTGTCAACACATACTCACCATTAACAATTTTACCTGTTGCAACACCGGATCCAGATTGGACAATTGTCCAAGGCAAAGCCTCTTCACCGCTGAAATCGCTTTGTCCCAACAAATTGCCTGCAAAACCGGTGGTTTTAGCTGCCAGGACAACAAGCATCAGCAAACCTAAAATGGTTAGCTTTTTCCTCATTCTTTTACCCTCCTAATAATTTATTAAAATTAATTAATATAATTTTCAGCTCAAAAACAAATTAAAAGATTTAATCCTTTAATCCATGAAAGTATACAAAAACTGAAGCAATAAATTTCAGATTTGCATACATTCTTTTGAACCGAATGTATACCTTTTATCTAATACCAATACATATTATACAAATAATACCAATCCATATTATACAACTGCTCTTCATACAATTACTCTAAAAATCTCTAAAAAATAATAACCTCTATAATTGGGACTCTTGGAAAGATATGAATAATAAAGAAGATTATCAACATTAATGCGAATGATAAATGAGTAGTGAACAAATATTTTAAATAGGCTGCAAAGACAATTGCATATATGTGGTATATATTAAAATAAAAGTAAAAATCTTATATTTTCAAAGTCCAATTTTAATATTACTTATTATATTTTAATATTACTTCTTAATTAATAATATTACTTCTTATGAAATAATATTAAATCAAAATTATTTTAAACATAAACATACACCACAAATCCATATGTGATGCTGTTTATGAACAACTACCATAAATTTTAATAATATTTTGTAATATTACTTTTTTGCAGTAACTTTACTGCTATAATTTAATTTTACATGATATTCTAAGTCAGGTCAATTATTAATTGCCAACCTTTTATTTATTTTATTAATCCAAGCTTTTTCATAACTTCTTCAAACTTTTCAGTATTTATAGGTTTTGTAGCATAGGCCTCGCTTCCGGTTTCAAATGAATTATTAACAGTATCCAATTCATTTATTGCACTTGTCATAATAACTTTAACCTGCTCATCCTCATGTATGCCTTTTTGCTTTTCAATTTCCCTGATTGTCTTCAAAACCTTTATTCCATCAAGCTTAGGCATCATAATATCCAGACAAATCAGGTCATATGGTTTGCCGATGTCAAAAGACACCATAAAAGCTTCTATAGCTTCCATTCCATCAACAGTGATATCGCACTCTCCAAACTTAGATAAAAACCTCGCCAAAAACTTTCTGCTCGCCATATCATCCTCAGCTATTAATATTCTCATAAGAGTCCTCCTTTGTTTATTCATATAATATGTTACCTAAATCTTTTTGTTTGTCATACTTTCATCCGTGAGCAAATTAGTAAGTTCATTGTATAAAATCAAAGCTTCATTAATATCCTCTCTCCTAGCTGCAAGCTCAATTCTAAACATCAGAGTTTTCAATACATCAATTCCTGTCTCAACTGCCAACTGCTTTATTTCATGTGCTATAGACTCAATAACATATAAATCCACAGCAATCATGGCCTTACCCAATTCATCAGTCAACTTGCAAATTTGTTCAAATTTACGTGAAATATCCGTATCAAATTGAAGCCCTTCAACCCCCTTATCAATTCCTTTATCAATGTTCTCATTATACTCGTCCTTATTATCTTTATCTTCATTGCTAGCCGGTTTTATTAATTTATCAATTTTTTTGAAAAATTCATTCATAATTATAGGTTTTGAAAGATAGTCATCCATACCGAGACTTAAAAATCTTTCCCTATCACCATGAAGAGCATATGCAGTGAGAGCAATAATAGGAATATGCTTCTTTGAACTTTTCTTTGATTCCCGAATGAGCTTTGTAGCTTGAATACCATCCATTTGAGGCATTTGCACATCCATAATACAAAGGTCATAGTCCTTCTCCATAACCTTTTGAACAGCCTCTATTCCGTTATTAGCTATATCGTATGTATAACCTCTTTCATCTAACATTCTGCAAATAACAATCTGATTAATCTTATCATCTTCTGCAACAAGTATGTGGGCCGTATAATCGGATTTGACAATTTTATTATCCTCAGAATGCTGCAAAAAGCCACCGTTACAAATTCCAAATTCAATTACAAACGAAAATGTACTTCCAACATTTTCCTGACTCTTCACATCAATGGTACTTCCCATAAGACTCAATAATTCTTTGGAAATTACCAACCCGAGTCCCGTTCCCCCATATTTCCTTGTATGTGAACCATCAACCTGCGTAAAGCTCTTAAACAATTTATTCATATCTGACTTTGATATACCTATACCGGTGTCCTTAACTGCAAACTTTACCTTGGCATGATTATTATTTATGCCCAGCAAAGTAATATTTACATCAACCCTGCCTTTTTCGGTAAATTTCAATGCATTGCTGACTAAATTATTCAAAACCTGCACCAATCTGTTAGGATCTCCTATCAATTGAAGGGGAACATCCTTTTCAATACAGCACTCCAAAATAATTCCTTTTTCCTTGGCTTTTATAACATGCGACTTAATTACATTGTCACAAACTTTTTTAAGATCAAATCTTATTTTTTCAACAATCATTTTACCTGCTTCGAGTTTTGAAAAATCAAGAACATCGTTTATTATTCTAAGAAGTGAATCAGCACAAGCTTTGGCAGTTTTCAAGTTATCCTTTTGAATAGGAGTAAGCTCTGTAGCAAGGGTTAAATCAACCATTCCAACGACTCCATTTAGTGGCGTCCTTATCTCATGGCTCATATTTGCAAGAAACTCACTTTTTGCCCTGTACGCCGAGTTGGTAGCCTCCATTGCTTTTTTCATTTCACGCTGGGCTCTTTTCTCCTCACTGATATCGGAGCATATAAATGCAAAATATTCTTTTTCGTTTGAATAAACCAAACAGCTGATCCATTTATCTTCGTTGTCAGGCATTTGTTTTTCAAAGCGAATAACCTCGCCGCCTAAGGCCACCTTACCAAATTCATCAAGCATATTATCTTCAAGACTGCCAAATACCTCTGAAGCTTTTTTCCCAACAACATCTACCTTTTCTTTGCCAACCATTCTGCAGAACTCATCATTAGCCTCTATTATCTCGTAATCCACAACCTTTCTATCGAAATCCATTATCAGTTTGTTATATGAAAAACCGTTCAACATATTCATAAAAAGGTTTCTGTATTTTCTTTCGTTGGCCTTGAGCTCATTTTCAATCTTTTTCTGGTTTGTTATATCTTCGATAACAAGCATTGCACAATTAACATCGGATATCTTGACGGGAACGGCACTTATTTTAAAATAGTGCGTTACAAATTCTCCCTTACTATAATGACTGAATATGGCACTTCGATTAATAACAGGCTCTGCCGTATTCATAACATTTTCAATTGCGGTTCGCAAAGGACACTCCAAGCAATTCAAAGCATTTCCGCAGCCATTTGCAAAACTGTTTTCACAGCCTATACCGTCACCGATATATTTATCATTAACAAACTCAATATCTTTACCTATCATTTTGAGAAAAGCATTATTTACATCCATTATCTTAGCATCACGGTCAACTATAATAAGTCCAATGGGAGCATATTGAAAGATGCTCCTTAGGTTGTTTCGCTCTTCCCTTAGTTCATCTTCCATCCTTTTATATCTTGTTATATCTCTGAACACTCCAACAGCACCGCTTATATGATCAAGTCCGCTTTTTATTGGTGCTATATTGGCCGATAAAAGCCTCCTCGTTCCATCCTTTGATACTAATGCATAATAACTTCCCAAACCGCTTTGAACGCCGGTTCTCATTACTTTGTAAAACGGATTTTCGAGACTCTCCCCAGTAATAAAGTGCACAAGGACAAATACATCATTAATCTTCATCCTTGAAGCTTCATCAAAGCTCCATCCCGTAAGATTCTCCGCAGCCTCATTCATAAATAAAACATTTCCCTCAGTATCAGTACTGATAATGCCGTCGGCAATGCTGGTCAACGTTTTCTGCAGGTCCTCAAAGGAAAAGCTTTCATGCTTCATTATTAAATCTTCTTTCATAACAAGACCTCTTAAACTATATTTTTAAGGGCAGACATCGCACCCTTACATCGCCTGTATCGGAATATAATGCAATTGTTCTGCTTGTGTTTCCTCCTGTATCACTATAGCTGGTAGATAAATTAAGCAAGCTTAATTCCCTCTTTACAGCTTCTACATTCTTGCTTCCTATCTTGAACATATCCAATTTGCTATTGGAATCTGCACCACCGTATATTTTTATTTCAAGTTCCTGTTTGCTGCAGTTATATTCATTGCATACTTTTTCAATAAGCATAGGAACCGCTTTATCTGCATAAGCCCAGGGGTTTTCCTTTGTAGTGCCGTTTCGGGCATAATAATGAGGCATAGAAATATGCACCATCCCAGCCACTTTCCTGATTGGTGAATAAACAGTCATTGCTACACATGAAGATAGAGCGTATGTAACTATGGATTCTCCAGACTCGGTTGTAACTGCATACTCACCTATTCCAATTACAATCACTTACATCTCCCCCCAATATTTAACACGCTTAAGTTAGAAGCTTTACAGCAGAATATGCAATTCTAGCTATGTCACTAATAGGTGCCTGCTTCTCTACAGCACCAATATCATATGCAACTTTCGGCATTCCATAAACCACTGAACTTTGCTCATCTTGACCGATTGTCTTAGCTCCGTTTCTTCTCATCTCAAGAAGCCCTTTAGCTCCATCGGAGCCCATACCTGTTAAAATGATACCTATAGCATTTCTTCCGGCAACCTTTGAAACTGAATCAAAAAGTACATCAACTGACGGACAATGCCCGTTCACCTTTTCACCTTTGAAGCATTCTACCGAATATACTCCGCCTCCCTTTCTAAGTCTCATATGATGGTCACCGGGAGCAATAAGTACAGTTCCAGGTACAACAATGTCACCTGTCTTGGCCTCTCTAACATTCAGCGAGCATGTATTATTAAGCCTTTCAGCATACATTTTTGTAAAAACCGGAGGCATATGCTGTACAATAACCACCCCCGGCATATCTTCCGGAAACTTCCTTATGACCTCATATATGGCTTCAGTCCCACCGGTGGATGCTCCTATTGCAATGATAACGTTTTTATTTTTAGCATTGGTACTTCCAAGCACATTATCTACATTCTTATTCTCTTTCCAATGCCCAAGTTTTGCTGTAGATGCTATTTTGATTTTAACAATAAGCTCATTAATAAGGCTGTCCATACTGCTTCCAAATCTGGAATCAGGCTTTGTAACAAAGTCTACGGCACCGGCATTTAAGGCATCAAACACACTGCTGCTTACAGCACTTACAACTACAACCGGGAGAGGGTATTGAGGCATAAGTCTCCTCAAAAACTCGATTCCGTCCATTTTAGGCATTTCAACATCTAATGTCATAACATCAGGTTCAAATTCAATTATTTTATCTCTTGCAACAAATGGGTCCGGTGCAGTAGCAACTACCTCTATTCCTTTATCTTTCCCGATACCTCTTGCAATAGTTTCTCTAAAAACCAACGAGTCATCGACAACCAACACTCTTATTTTCTTGTTATTCATATTATCACCTATTTTCTTTAGACTGCTGGCATAATATATTTATACCGCGACTGTTCCCGGTCATTATCAAAATTTCCCCAAATATTTACTAAAGCATTTTACCTTAAAACTTGATGTTAGCGATAACAAGCTGTATTTTTTACAGCTTGTTATCATATCCTACAGTTTTTATTTAAAATTTGACCAGATGCCGGTATCACTGTATATTAATTAGTGTCTGAGCATCTTCATCATTTATGAGTTTTTCACAGTCCAACAGCAGCTTTACATCACTTCCAACTTTACCTATTCCCTTTATATATTTGTTATTATTGTTTGCATTAATCTCAGGCGGAGGAACAATATCCTGCGAAGATATATCAAGTACGTCAGATACCGCATCAACAATTAATCCTATTGATATATCCTTGACATCAATAACAATGATGCATGTCCTGTCATTATATTCATGGGGCTCTTTTCTAAACCTAAGTCTTACGTCCATTACAGGTATAATCTTACCTCTTAAGTTTATAATGCCCTTAATATAAGGGGGTAATTCAGGAACTTCCGTAATGGGTTGGATGCCGATTATCTCCATTACATGTCTTATTTCAACCCCATAAAACTCTTTACCTAATGAAAATGTTAAAAATTTATCTTTTTGGGAATCCTCTCCTACCAATTCCACTTCATCAAGTAATTCAGCCATGCTTTATTCTCCTTTCAGTTGTTGTAATTTTATTTAAAATCAGCACAATTACTTCATTTTTACAAGTGCTGCAATATCAAGAATAAGGCTTATTGTACCTTCCCCAAGAAGCGTACATCCCGCTATACCTTTTACCTTTTTGATATACTGCGGAAGTGCTTTAACAACTACCTGCTGCTCTCCTAAAAGCTCATCGGCAAACAAACACACAGTATTCATTTCGCTTTCCACCATTATTGTTATACCTTCACTTATATTGGTGATAGAATCTTTTATATTAAATAGCTTATGTATCCTTATAATCGGGTAACAATCTCCTCGAACCATAATCATTTCATTACCGTCGGGGTCGGTTATAAGATCCTCTTCTTTTGCCCTGAAAGACTCTTTTATTGATGTAATAGGAATTGTATATGTAGAATTGCTTACCCGTATATTCATACCGTCTATTATTGCCAGAGTGAGCGGTATTCTTATAGTCATAGTCGTGCCTTCACCTGCTATGCTGTCCACATTAACTACTCCGCCTATTTTCTCTATGTTGTTTGACACAACATCCATACCTACTCCTCTGCCTGAAAACTCAGTAACATTTTCCTTAGTAGAAAATCCCGGCAAGAATATCATTGAAAATATTTCCCTATCGGGAATTTCCCTGTTTATATCCTGAATAAGTCCGTGATCAAGTGCTTTCTGGAGAATTTTTTCCTTATTTAATCCTCTTCCGTCATCCTTGACGATTATTATTACTTCTCCGCCTTCATTTCTGGCTTCAAGGGTTATTTTACCTTTTTGACTCTTACCGTTTTTTATTCTTTCTTCCTTTGTTTCAATACCGTGATCTAATGAATTTCGAATAAGATGCATAAGAGGGTCGGAAATATTCTCTATTATGTTCTTGTCAACCTCTGTTGTTTCACCTAATATTTCCAATTCCACGTCTTTATCCAGTTTTTTACACATATCTCTCACAATTCTATGCATCTTCTGAAATGTTGCAGATAAAGGCACCATTCTTATGGACATAACAATATCCTGCAGCTCTCCCGTAATCTTCTTGAGCTGACTGGCCGCCTTATTAAAGTTGTCGAGACTCAAACCCTTTAAATCGGGATTACTGGTAACCATAGCTTCAGAAATTACAAGCTCTCCCACCAAATCCATCAATTTATCGAGCTTATTCACATTAACACTTATGAAGTTATGCAATAATGTTTTATTAGCCTGTTCCTTTTCTTTCTCCTTTTCAGTGCGGACAGCTTCAGGCGTAATTGATCTATCACTTTCCAAATCAATAACAGGCTTTTTCTTATTTACATTTGCCGTATCGTTATTATCTACAACTTCCAGCTCAAGCTTTTTTAAGAAAATTGTTTCATTAAGAATATTTTCAATTTCTTCATATGTTTTGTCGCTGTAAAATTGCATTTTAAAGCCGTTTTCCCTTATAAACCGGGTACTTTCTTCGTTTTCTATAACATCTTCAGGCTCACACATAATATCCTGTGCAATGTTCTTTAAAGAATGCATAACGGTAAAAGCTCTGATGTTCTCCATTTCGCATCCTTCTTCAAAATATATGACAGCTTTATAAAGTGTTTTTTCGGAATTGTCACTCAAGCTGCGAGTGATAAAATACTTCTGTTTTTTACCTTCATCTTTTTTCTCATCTGTATTCTCTTGTATGGCATTACCTCCGCCATCACCCTTCAATTCTGTCAGATATGCCTTAATAATATTTACCGACTCATCCGGATTGCCATCCGGCTCGACTCCTCTTTCAATTTTGGAAAGTTCTTCTTTAATAAAATCCGTACATGAAAGAACTAAATCGCTTAGCTTCATATAATCAACATTTTCAGGCTTGTATTCCCTCAAATAGAAAAATAAATCTTCTATAGAGTGGGCAAGCGTGGAAATTCCATTGAAGAGCATCATAGCCGATGAGCCTTTAATTGTGTGCATAATTCTAAAAATCTCATTAATGGCCTCTTGCGAGCAGCAGTTGGATTTTTCACTGTTTATAACTACCTGCTCCATTTGTTCAAGAAGCTGGTTTGTTTCAAATTTATACATTTCAAGCATAGGCTCTCTGAAGCTATTAGACAATAAAACCACCCCTTCCTCCGTTAAATCATCACAGTGAATTTAAGACCTTCAGCACATGTTCTTCTTTAAACGGTTTAACTATAAAATTCTTTGCTCCTGCAACAACCGCATCTCTCACATATGATTCCTGACCCATAGCAGACACAATTACCACCTTTGCTTGAGGGTCTACTTCCTTAATCTTTTTTGTTGCCTCTATTCCATCAAGTACAGGCATCGTTATATCCATAGTGACAATGTTAGGGTTAAGTTCCATATACTTCTGAATAGCTGCAGCACCATTATCAGCTTCTCCAACAACTGTAAATCCATTCTTTTCAAGCATCAATTTTAATGAAGTCCTCATAAATGCTGCATCATCAACTATAAGTACACTTGCCATATAATCACTCTCCCGGATTAGTATAGTTATATGATTTGTTTGAAAAAAATTACATTATGTAGTATTATATTTAAATCGGTAATTATATTTTGCAATTATCAATAATCAGTTTACATTTTTAATTGCAAAACATTTTCCTTGATTATGTTATATAGAGAATTAATGGAAAATTTTTTTACCGATAGATTTTAAAGATAAATCTATATTAATATCGACAAGATATCCGTTAATATTAATAACAAAAATAGGCCAATAAATTAATAAAAATATTTTAAGGAGGTACATTATGATTCAACCCTATGATATGCCTTTAAGTGAACTGCAAAATTATTTACCTGATTTAACAAGGGAAAATGATTTTGATACCTTCTGGGAATCTTCTCTTTCAGAATTAAAATCCGTTCCTTTTGAATATTCATTAGAGCCCGTTGATTATCCCTCAAAAGGTATAAAAATGTACAAAATAAATTTTAAAGGCTTTAACAATTCCAACATATCGGGTTGGTTTGCAATTCCCGAATCAAAGGGCCCGCATCCCGGCATTCTGCTTTTCCATGGATACAACTGGGCCTATGATGGAAGACATCATGAAGTGGCAAATTATGCATTGCGAGGTTATGCAGTTCTATTTATGTTTTGCCGCGGCCAGCAGGGAGAGAGCGTAGATAATGTTGTGTCACCCCACGGACATAGCTCGGGCTGGATGTCCAAAGGCATATTGTCACCTGAAAAATATTACTACAGGGCAGTTTACATGGATGCTGTGAGAGCTGTAAATATACTTGCCTCAATTGATGGAGTAATCAAAGACAGGATAGCGGTAGTAGGAGAAAGCCAGGGAGGCGGCTTGTCTTTAGCTACTGCTGCATTATCGCAAATTCCCGTTCTTTCAGTGGCCGAATTTCCTTTTCTGGCCCATTTCAATAGAGCAATAGAAATTTGTCCTGAAGGACCATACGGTGAAATAAACGAATTTCTTAGACGTCATTCAGATCCGGAAATTGAGATAAAAGTTAAGAAAACTCTTTCATATTTTGATATTATGAATCATGCACCAAATATTAAATGTCACTGTCTGACATCAATCGGGCTTGTTGATACGATAACCCCTCCTTCAACGGTATTTGCCGCATTCAACCACTTGAAATGCACAAAGGAAATTTCCGTTTTCAGATATTTCGGTCATGAACAAATACCGGGTTTTCTTGATAAGAAATTTAAAACATTGATGGAATTTTTACAATAATGTATATTATACAAATGGTAAACAAAACATAAGGAAAGGTGATAAATATGACTACAAATGAAAATACCAATAACATGGAGGAAACATTGGAAGTATCCTCTGATATTAACGAAAAGAGACTTAACTGGGCAGGCTTTGTTGAAACAACAGTTGTAAACTTTTTCGTTGAATGCAAGCTGGAAAAGCTTAATATTGAAGACGGCAAAGGCAATAAGGCAAAGCTAGCCAGACAAAAAGACGATACAATAAAGGTGGAATATACATCCACAACAACGTTATAATTAAAAGACACAAACAAAGTGGTATTTGCCAAAATACCACTTTGTAATAGATTTAATGCTTATGGTTGTTAATATGATTGCTGCAGTATTCATAATCACTTCCACAAAAACGACAGTACCCGAACTTCAAATCAGGATAATCTTCAGAAGTTTTTCCGCAAACTCTGCATCTACGGACAATTTTAAAATCCCTTTCAGGTACGATTACTTTAAATTTCTTTCTCTTTTGCTGCTTTACAAATTTCTTAATTTTTGCATCAATCCAGTTTAAATATATATCTTTACCAAAAAACACAATAAAGTTAGTAAATGATAATATTGCAGCTATTTTTACGTTGAACGGACTAAACACAATTGAGTAAAGAACATATAGAACTTCAAACCAGGCAATATACTTGATTTTAAGCGGAATAATAAAAAACAGGAGAAGCTTGAAATCAGGATTAATATAAGCAAATGCAAGGAAAAAGGATAGAAGGATGAATTCGGATGTCCCGAAACCTGTTATAAAACCAGCCGCTATTGCCGATACAACACCTATTGCATAATACAACGTAAGCTTAAAACTTCCCCAATATTTTTCCATTGCCGTTCCAAATATGTAGAATATATACAGCATAAATATTATGGCAATAACACCCAATGCACCTAATGCAGGAGGAACAAAAATGAATGTTACAATTCTCCAGACTTCTCCATTCAAAACTTTTGAAGTATCAAGCTCCAATGCATTAAATACTCTGCCCTGTGAAAACTCATTTAAAGCAAATAATATAGCTGTAGCTATTACTACATACCTTACCAGCCCTGGTATGGAAAAACGACTGTACTTCCTCTCAAGCCTAGTTATCCAGTTCATTCAAACATCCCTTTCAAATGAATTTTTCATACCTAGTCCTCTAAATTATTGTTTACTTCAAAATTGACCTCTATCTCATAGCCCTTCTGCACTTCTTTTCCGGGCAAAACCGATTGCGAAACAGCAAAGCCGTCACCTTTAACCCTGATATTAAGACCTATATCATTCAGTGCATCAGTGGCCTCTAAAACTGTTTTATTGCTTAAGTCAGGTACTTTTACCATAACAGGCTTATCGGTTTCATACATATAAAGTACAATAAATGAGTCTTCCCTTACTACAGTCCCGGGTTTGGGGTATTGGGATATAACCTTTGTATTATTGGAATTTCCCATGTTTTCCTTGATAAATTCCAGTTTACTCTTTTTTAGTTCTGCAACAGCTTTCTCTATTTCCATATTCCTTACATCAGGAACAGTATATTCTTTTGGAATAAGTTTCTTATCACGTTCAGTATATTTTCTTTCCACTCCCAAATATTCCAATGTTTCTTCAATTATTTTACCTGCAACGGGTGCTGCTACAGCACCTCCTGTATGCTGGACCATGTTGGGATAATCGAGAGTCACCAATACCGTAATCACAGGATTATCAGCAGGTGCCATTCCTGCAAAGGATGCTATATATCTCTCGGTATCCTTGTAATCTATAGGAGTAGACCATGCAACATTAAATTGCTTTGCCACATCAGGCAAGCCCAGTCTGTTTGTATTCTTTGTTGTTTCTGCAGTACCCGTTTTTCCTGCAACAGCGTAGCCTTTAACATATGCCTTTCCGCCGGTGCCGTTAGGGTCACTGACAACACCCAATAGAATATCCATCAATGTATCGCAGGTCTGTCTCGAAAGCACATTCCTTACCACTTCCGGCTCGGTTCTGTCAATAATATTCCCATCCTGATCTGTTATTTCTTTTATAATTTGCGGCTTTAACAGCTTACCGCCGTTTGCAATGGCCGAATATGCAGTTATCAATTGCAGAGGGTTTATTGTAAATCTCTGACCGAATGCCGCAACTGCCATATCAAGATTCGTAGGCTTTTGCTGGAAGATTCCCAGGCTTTCTTCTGAAAGCAATAACCCTGTCTTGTCATAAAAGCCGAAAGCTCTCATATATCCATAAAATCTATCCAACCCAATATCCTGAGATAACTTTGAATATACCGGGTTACATGATCTATACATGCTGAGTCTGAATGTCTCAACTCCATGCCTGTTAGGTAAATGGCAGTCGATTTTAGGTGAATTTGGTGTCAGTCTGAATGTAAAGTCATTTACGGTTGTATCCGGAGTAACAAGACCTTCTTCCAATCCTATTGCAGCTGTGATTGTTTTAAATGTTGAACCCGGCTCATAAGGTTCTGCAATTACTTTATTTCTCCAGATAGTATTCCACAGAAAATTCATTTCATTTTCATTGGTGCCCTTCCATTTTGATGCATCCGCACCTTCCGGTGCCGCACTTGGATTATTAAGGTCGAAATCAGGCTTGGAAACCATTGCAAGAATTTCCCCTGTTCTTGGATCCATTATTGTTACAGTGCCTCCATTAACAACCTTGTACTGAGCTATAGCCTCAGTTAAAGCTTTATCAGCTATATCCTGAATCACTTCATCTATGGTAAGCACTACATTTGCACCATCGCTGACATCGATAACCTTGCTTTCATCCGCTAACACTCCCAAGCCTCCGGCATCAACCTCGCCGAGTATTTTCCCCGGCTTGCCTCTAAGGTATTTGTCCATCGCCTGTTCAACACCAAGTATTCCGTTATTCTCGAAGTTGGTAAAGCCAACTACATGTGCAGCCAATTTACCTGCAGGATAATATCTTTTTGCCTCTTCATCAAATGTGATTCCCTGAATCTTTTTTTCCTTTATCCATTCTTTAATTTCTTCAGCTATTTCTTTATCTACATTCCTTTTTATCAACTGATATTTGCTGTCTTCTTTTTTAAGTTTTGTTAAAATTTCACTTTCATCTATTTCAAGAATCTCAGATAGCTTTGAAGCTATCTCCTCAATATTCTGTTTAAGCTTATGCATATTCTCGGGACATGCTGATATTGCATACTTCTGTACACTCACCGCAAGCTCTTTTTTGTTCCTATCATAAATATTTCCTCTCCTAGGGGAAATCAGCGTATTTTTTGTCTGTTGAGCCAATGCCTCTGCACTGAGTTCATCTCCTTCCACTATTTGAAGCCAGACAAACCTTCCTATAAGAGCAGACAATAAGGCAAAAAACACAAACAATACAAAAGCAATTCTCCCCTTTTTTATCTTATGTGATACATTCAAAAAAATTCACACCCTTTCTTAAAGGCACCCAATATCCACCATTCTCATTCCTAACGGGATTTAAAAACAGCTTATATGAGAATTTTTAATCAATTACTAAAAACACTTTATACATCCTGCATTTAATGTCTAAAGTGTTTTTAATATGGATATTTCAAAAATAAATTGATTATATATAATCAATTTATTTTTATATCGGCACATTTTTAATTTCTACATAGGAAAATCTTTATCAATTTTTTTATGCTTAAATGTTTTTATATGATTGGAATAATCATCAACTATATGTCCATTGCCTATAAGCTTGTATTTGTATATAATAAGGCCATCCAAACCTACCGGGCCTCTGGCATGTATTTTGCTGGTACTTATGCCGACTTCCGCACCGAATCCGTAACGGAATCCATCTGAAAATCTTGTAGAACAGTTCCATAGAACATTTCCCGAATCCACAAGACTCATAAACTTAGCTGCTTTATTTTTATCCTTTGTAACAATTGCATCTGTATGTCCAGACCCATAACGATTGATATGTTCTATAGCTTCCTCTAAATTTTTGACAATTTTAATGGATAGGATATAATCCAGATACTCAGTCGCCCAATCATCCATTGTTGCAGCCTTTACATCAATAATCTCACGAACCTTTTCACAGCCCCTAAGTTCAACGCCTTTTTTGTCCATTTGTTCTTTAAGTGCAGGCAGAAAATCCTGTGAAATACTTTCATTTACAAGCAATGTCTCGGTTGCATTGCAAACTGCAACATATTGGGTTTTGGAATCTGTAACTATTTTAACGGCCATATCGATATCTGCATCATCTTCGATATAACAATGACAAATTCCATCTGCATGGCCCATAACAGGTATTTTTGAATTATCCATTATATGCCTTACAAATTCATTTGAACCTCTAGGAATAATAAGATCGATGTATCCATCCATTTTCAACATTTCGCTTACATCCGACCTTGTTTCTATTTGGTTGATCCAACCCTTAGGCATGCCCACCTCAATAGTTGCCTCTTCTATAACATTTGTCAAAATCCTGTTGGTTTCCCTGGCTTCGGAGCCGCCTTTTAAAAGAACGCTATTACCGCTCTTAAGGCACAGTGTGGATATTTGAACCAATGCATCAGGCCGGGATTCAAAAATAATGCCTATTACCCCAATAGGGCAAGTAACCCTGTAAAGCTCAAGCCCATCATCAAGTTCTGTAGAAAATATTGTTTTACCTACAGGGTCAGGAAGACTTATAAGACTTTTAATTCCATCAATAACATCTGCAATTTTTCTTTCATCAAATTTAAGCCTTTTTAGAAGAGGTTGTGCAAGATTTTCCTTTTCGCTCCTGTCCAAATCCTCTTTGTTAGCTTTTATTATCTCACTTTTTCTTTCCTCAAGCTTTTTTGCTATATTCTCCAAAGCTTTATTCTTCATTTCTCCGCTTATGGCAGAAAGCTTAATAGAGGCATCCTTAGCCTTAATGGCAACTTCCTTCATATCCAATACCACCAACTCCTTATATATTAAAATAAATTTATCCGTGTATTTCTGGGAATTTATTATATTCTAACATAAAACCAAATACTTTGAAAAACATTTTTAGGATGCTCTCAACATAAAATCAATCAATCTTCAGTCAATGAGTTCTATCTTTACATCTCCTGTTATTTTAGCTTCACATGCAAGTCTTAAGCCTTTTTCAATCTCGTCATCATCAAAAAACTTTTTCTCCGCTTTTGTCAGTTCCGAAACATCTCCTTCTATGACCCTTACGATACATTTCCCGCACTTGCCCTTACCGCCGCAGCTTGCTTTTACCTTTAGATCGAGATCTTTTGCAACATCTAATATAGTCTTTTCCTTTTTAATTTTAGTCTTCTTTATAAATTTAACTTTCATAGAATTATCATCCCTTCATGAATATTAGGCTCGATTTATATTTACCACTATTTTAAGAGTTGATAATTTGAAATTTTACTTAGGAAATAATATCATGTGATCTATAGTTATAAAAAAGATTCTGAGTTGCCCCAGAATCGTACATAAACTATACATTCTTAATTTGATTCAACTTTTGTCGCATTTGCCATGCTCATTATTATCTTTCTGTTCTTTTTTCTCATTGCCTTCACTTATTGATAAACCGCTTTCGCTCTTTCCATATTCTTTATTAAAGGGTGACTTTTTTAAAAAACTACCTATTTCCATATCAATCTTTCCAAAAGGGTTCCATCCTTTCATAATAAAGACCTCCAAATGGATTGATAGTGTTTATAAATATATTTTGCGTATTAATATTAAAAATTATATTTATCATTTAAAATCATTTATTTCCTTCACTAATATAAATACAACAAATGGTACGTATTTACTTTATATAATAACGTATCATTTGTTTTTTATACTAATTAATGATTCCACTGCATAAACTCTTTTTTTACAATAGATGTACCTTGACAACTTC
>DAOOVO010000040.1:0-32938 GCA_035370245.1 Pseudobacteroides sp. | reverse complement strand
TTGCTAAAGAAGGATTTACATAAAATCCCAATACACAAAATTATTTACACTCCCTTCACCGAGTTACAGTTCACAGATTTTCCTTAATTGTTATTGGATTTTATTGCCTTTTCTGCATATTCTATATCAACATCTAAATCTAAGCTTGGAAATTTGTCTTTTAGTGTATGAAGGAATTTAACAAAATTAATACTTTGAAGATTTTGTGAAATATCCTCAAAAATTTCACTTAACCAATAAAGTTCTGATTCTTCACATTCATTTAGGAATTCTATTGTATCGTTTTCGTTTTCACTAAGCATCTTAGTTAACAAATTCCAATAGTTTTGTATTCTCGGATCATCTGGATGCAGCTTACTTCTTTCTTGTATTAAATTTTTAATATAATCTTTATATTCCATTACATTTTCCCACGTTTTCTGGTAGGTTAGCAACATACTCACCGGCATTTTTGATATCTTCTTTAGTCCAAGTATCTGGAAACCATGCTTGGCCTGTTCCTGTTCTTTTACTTTTGTTTTTATGATTGGGGATATTTCCTACCCGCACTCCATTCGGAAATGTTTTAACTATATTAAATGGAATATTATTTTCAATTAAATAACTAATGTTTTCTTCTCCATGCCCACCATTAATAAGTCTATTAGTTTCTGTAAATTCCCCAAGGGATGCGTGAGATAATCTTTCTTCGCTTATAGTCACATCTAAAACTCTTTTACCGACTCTAAGTCTTTCTAAATCCATAAAACATCTTCCTTATTCGTAGCTATGGTTATAGCAGCATATCAAGATTGTAATGCTAACCTATACTTTACTCTTTGGAAACTATGACAGTAAATAATATGCATAAAAAGTAAATAAATAAGAATTCCGCTATACCAATAAATCTTCAAAAGATTTAGTAATAAATAATAACTCTAATAAAAATTATACATAAGTTTAATTATAAAATCAAGGCAAATTAAACAACTTTTACATTATGCACCAGCCCTTCACAATTCTGAGTTTTATCCCGTTCCATTTGAGTCCATATTCCTATGTAAAATAAGGCTTCCTGCATATAGCAAAAATAGGTTAACCAACATAAAATAGTATTATAAAGATATTTTTTTGTTTATTCCTAACAAACCTCGGGTATACAGGAGGCACAATATGATTTATTGTATTAAGAGAGTTATCCCAATATTTCTTTCTCTTTTTTTGTTACTTTTTTTAATTTTTCCGTTATCATCTCCCATATCAACGTCTCATGCATCTTCTACATTAATAACATCTACTCCTCAGGAAATATCAGATGTGCTGTACAATCCATTTATGGGATGGGTACCATGGGCACATACCGGTAATTATTACTCAAAGCAACCCTTCAAGCTTGTGCTTGCATCAATTACATGGAGAGAGCTTGAGCCGATAAAGGGTACCTATGATTTTGCCTCTGTTGAAACCCACAACCAATTTAACTACTGGACTTCAAGGGGTGTTAAGATTATCCTTCAAATAAATATGGATTACCCCGATAATTTTGAGCATATCAATATTCCTGATTGGCTTTATGATGAGATTGGCGGAGATGGTACCTGGTACAATTACCATAATGAAAATACAAAAATGGGTTTTAGTCCCAATTACAAAAATCCTGTTCTAATATCATACCATAAAAAGCTGATTGAAGCATTTGCAACCCGTTATGATAACGATCCAAGGATATTTATGATTCTCATGTCTGCACTTTTGGTTTTGCACCTGTGTAGCTAAAGTTATGATAACGATCCAAGGATATTTATGATTCTCATAGGAAGCTGTGGTCATTGGGGAGAATGGCACACAACATATATCGAAAATTCTCCCGAAAATTCAGGATTATTCCCTCCAGTCCAGTATTCAGACCAATATGCACAGCATTATGCTGATTATTTTAAAAATAAACCACTTGCGATGCGGTATCCTTCAAGAGTAGGTAAAGATAACAAAATGGGGCTTTTTAATAATGCTTTCGGTGATTACAACCAGACTCAAAGATGGTTTCTGGATTGGATTTATAACGGACATCAGGATTCATACAACCCCGGTTATACGCATCCTACAATGCCTGATTTCTGGCTAAATGCTCCTGCCGGTGGTGAATTCGGATACTATCCAGGAACTCAGTTCCTTGAGGATTCAGCAATGCCTGAAACATTGAGGCAACTCAAGGAAAACCACATATCATGGCTTGGTCCATGCTGCCCTGTACACCTTAATATAGGAGATCCCCTTCAAAAAAATATAGACAAGGTTATGGCATCTATGGGCTACAGATTCGTTCTAAGCAGTATCACTCATCAAAACTCAGCTGCACCAGGCTCTACCCTTTCGTTGAGCATGACCTGGGCAAATAAAGGTGTAGCACCGTTTTATTTCAATTGGCCTTTGGAATTGTCACTTTCCGACAGCAACGGAAACATTGTTGCTAAAAATCAAACTTCTGAAGATATACGAACATGGCTTCCCGGAACCAAAACATTTGAAAGCCTCTTTACAATACCAGCAAATCTGCCTGAAGGAAATTACACCATTTGTGCGGCAATAATTGATCCGGAAACCGGGGACCCCGGCATAGACCTTGCAATAAGCGACAAAAGGTCTGACGGCAGATATCCTGTCAGCAGCATTAATATTACTGCTGACAGCAGCACACCTATTCATACCGCTACACCTACAGCAACCAGCACATTTACAGCTACTCCCACTTCAACTGCTACACCTACTACCGGTATTGTTACACCAACTGCTACGCCCACCGTACCCCCGGCAGAAATACCTTTTACAATATATGAGGCAGAAGACGCATTACTTTCGGGAAAGGCACAATTTGCCAATGACCACGCAGGCTATTCGGGTAGCGGCTTTATTTGCGGTTACGGTAATGTCGGGGCAAAGGCTTTGTTCACAGTTGTTGTACCTCAGACCGGTGATTACATTGTTACCATTCGTTATGCAAACGCCAGTGAAGCCAACAAAACATTAAGTATTTACGTTAACGGTATTAAAATCAAGCAAACTTATTTTATCAGGCACTCCAGTTGGAGCATATGGGACGATACCTCTGAGGTGTTAAGCCTCAAACGCGGTATTAACACAATATCACTTCAGAGGGATGAAGAGGACGGTGGTACAGTTAACATTGATTATATTACTATTAGCCAGATTTCGGTGCCTGTAATTACTGCGACACCTACAAGCACTCCTACTTCCACACCTACAAATACTCCAACGCCTACAAGTACTCCTACTATGTTTTTCCAAAAATATGAAGCTGAAAATGCTTCTCTTTCCGGAAAAGCTCAGTTTGCTAATGACCACGCAGGCTATTCGGGTAGCGGCTTTATTTGCGGTTACGGTAATGTCGGGGCAAAGGCTTTGTTCACAGTTGTTGTACCTCAGACCGGTGATTACATTGTTACCATTCGTTATGCAAACGCCAGTGAAGCCAACAAAACATTAAGTATTTACGTTAACGGTATTAAAATCAAGCAAACTTATTTTATCAGGCACTCCAGTTGGAGCATATGGGACGATACCTCTGAGGTGTTAAGCCTCAAACGCGGTATTAACACAATATCACTTCAGAGGGATGAAGAGGACGGTGGTACAGTTAACATTGATTATATAACTGTTTCAGAAATACGGTAAAACAAACGGGCTGATGACAAACTACTTTGAAGGTAGTATGCATCAGCCCGTATTTAATCTATTTGTCAAAGAAAACTTTTTTATATGCATTTATTAAGTTATACTTTTCAATTTCCCAATTTAACTCATTTTCAATTCTTTTTCTTCCTATTTCGCCCATCTTTTTTCTAAGTTCTTCATCATCAAGAAGCATCAATATTTTTTCCGCCATATCAATGTAATCGTTCCTTTTAGCATAAAGTGATGAATCCCCGGCTGAATATTTGCCTTCGGTAAGATCAAACTGTACTATGGGTTTCCCCAATGACATATATTCCATTACCTTATTCATAGTGGATTTGTCATTCATTTCATTGTATTCGTCAGGGTTAACACAAACATCTGCAGTATTTAGATATTCCAACAAAACACGATCCGGAACCCTGCCAGTAAATGTAAAATAGTCTTCCAAGCATTTTTCCTTCACATACTGCTTAATATTAGAAAGTTCGGTTCCTCCACCTACACAAGCAAAATGAACATCCTTCCTCTTCTTAACATTTATTATGTAGTCAGCTGCATCAACGAGATAATTCAATCCTTCCTGCTTTCCAATGACACCAACATAACCCACCATGTATTTACGGCCTTTTTTCAATTCATTAACAGGCGGTATTATTTTAAGTCTTTTGAGACTTGGTCCGCTTCTAACCACAAAAACATCTTCAGGATTTTTTCCGCCCCTTTGTATGGCAATATCTCTATAGCTGTTGTTAGTAGCAATGGAAACACCTGCACACTTAAATGTTCTTTTCTCGAAGAAAAGCATCAGCTTGTAGAAAAAGTCTTTTTTGTTGTATTTTGCTATATATAACTCTGGATTTATATCATGGTGGTCAAAAACAAACTTCTTTCCGAAAAGCTTAAACGGTTTAGCAACCAGATATATGAGATCCGGCGGGTTACATGCATGTATAACATCAAAACCTCTTGTAAAAAAGCATTTCAATGCAAGAAAAAATTCCCAGAACAAAGCACTCCCATACTCCAAAAGATAGCCTAACGCACCATTAGCTTCACATGCCAATTTATGTCTATAGATTGCTATATCATCAATTATTTCAAACTTTTTCTCATAGCCTTTTCCTTTAGGACAAATTATTGACACCTGCGCGCCATAGTCTCTAAGTGTGGTAGCTTCTTGCCAGACTCTTCTATCAAAAGGACACGGAAGATTTTCAACTACTATAAGTATTCTCTTTACCAGCAAATACCTTCATAGTTTCTTCTATCATAAATATTATCCCCCATTCTAACCAAATCAAATATCATTTGATCATCTCTGGCTTCATTTAAAATTCTGGTGAACTCAGGAGCCTTATTGCCTATTATTATAAGTTCTCTGTCGCCTAAAATCTCATCTAATGACTCTACCATCAAAGCGGATATATGAGGAATACGCTTCTCTATGTACTCCTTATTTGCACCGACAAGCCTTGCAAGAGAAACATTTCTGTCATAGAGTTTCAAATCATACCCCTTCCCGATTAATGTTTCAATTACTTCAATTATAGGACTTTCCCTTAAATCATCAGTTCCCTCTTTAAAGCTGAATCCTGCTATACCTATTTTATTTTTTCCTAACGAAATTATTCTCTTGATTGCAGATTGAATTTGGTTGCGGTTGCTTGGAAGCAAAGAACTTAAAAGAGGTAAATCCAGGTCAAGATTTTTGGCAAGATAGTTTATTGCCCTTAAATCCTTCGGAAGGCATGAACCTCCAAATGCAAAGCCGGGTTTTAAATAATAAGTAGATATATTAAGCTTTGTATCCTGCATAAATATGTTCATAACCTCATGGCTGTCAAGTCCGATGTTTTTGCAGATATGCCCAATCTCGTTGGCAAATGTTATTTTAACGGCATGGAAATTATTATCAACATACTTTACCATTTCTGCCACTTCAATTTTAGTCTTTATCACAGGACCCGGAAGCCCTTCATATAGAGAAATTACCTTATCTGCAATCTCCTCCGAATCTGAACCCACAACGGTTTTAGGCGGATTGTAAAAATCGTAGACAGCAGTGGATTCTCTAAGAAACTCAGGATTGAAAACTACAAAAAAACCTTCGTTTTGTTTTTTACCCGAGAAACTCTCAAGGATCGGTATTACTGTTTTTCTCATTGTTCCCGGCAACATTGTGCTTCTAAACACAAAAATATGAGGTTCAGCCTTATCTCTTATACTTTTACCGGCTTCCTCACACACATTTCTTATAAATCTTGTATCCAGATTGCCGTTTGATTCACTTGGAGTTCCAACACATATTATAGACAGCTCTGTTTTTCTTATAGCTTCTTCAGCATCAACAGTAGCTGAAACGAGACCTTTCTCCTTGGCATCTTTAAGCATTTCGGGAACATCCTTTTCTACAATAGGACAAATTCCCTCATTTAACATTTTTACTTTTACCTCACTTACGTCAACACCTATAACTTTGTGGTTTCTTGATGTAAGATAAGCAATAGTAACTACCCCTACATAGCCAAGACCGAATACACTGATATTCATTTAAACACCCCCCACAAAAAATAAATAAACTTACACAAAATTATTTATGTACTACATAATTATATTTACCGCTGGGATTTCTCTCTAAGCTGCTTGCATATTGTATTTTAAACATTCCTTTCGGCAAATGGCTGCCTATTGTCTTTAACAGTAATTCTTCATCTTCTTCATTAAATGTGTCTTCTCTGACAATTTTTATAACTACCGTCTTTTCTTTGTCGATACAAATCTGTGCTTCTTTTACACCTCTTGCATCCTTGAAAAATGCACAATAAAGACCCGTTGCTGTTTTAATTTCAGATCCCGTATCAATAAAATCACCTATTCTCCCGTGAATTTCCGAACAGTAAAAGAGGGTCTTATCTAAAAAAATATTTTGAATTGAACGTTCCCAAAAAAGCCATATTATTAAATAAAATAACTTTCTTGTAAGAAAATCAACATATTTCTTTATATAAAACCTCAATATGAATTTGCATTTATCCATGTCATACCCAGAGTCCCATATAGATGTAATAAACAATAAAGCAAATAAAAATCAAATAAAATGTTACTATATTTTCCACTTTTGTTGTCTTCTATAATTTTCTATATCAAAATCATTTTATAACAAATCTTAACAAAAGTCCACAACTAAAATAACAAGTTTTTGTATATTTTCTTTATATTTTTTTGCATTTAATTAAATTAATTGAATAACAAACAAAAATATTATATAATTCTCTTATACATAAAAATTGTAATAATTACTTATATTTTGTATGGTATTAATTTTCTTATTGTTATTTTTCTTCTATAATTCTCGGTTTATTCTATTAAATGCGTTATTAATTAAAGTGTTATGTCAAAAGGATAGTGATTGTAATTATGTTGGAAACAGACATTAAAGAGAAAGCCAGAAGATATATCAACAAAATTATTTGTTTATTAATTTACTATTCCGGTTTGTATTTTATTCTCAAAAAGATATTTTTTAAGAATGGTCTTTATATATTTTTTTACCACAGTTTTGTAGATACTGCTAAATGCAGGAAAGACAACAAGTTCATATCCTTAAGTGCAGTTGATAAAGAAGCTTTTGAAAAGCAATTGAAATACTTTAAAAAGGAATACACTCTTATAACAATGGACGAAGCATACCAATTAATGGTAAACAAAGATAAGCTGGACAAAAGATATCTTGTTATAACCATTGATGACGGTTATAAAGACAACTATACATACGGTTATGATTTATTTAAAAAATATCATGTTTTCCCTACAATATATCTCACTGCAAATAATGTAGACAAAAGCATTTATTTATGGCCCGATATATTAAGATATATCGTATATAATTCCACAAAAACTCATGTTGACATTAACATATTTGACATTCATTACACATTCGACTTAAAAGATAAATACAGTAAATTTATTTTTATTGAATTTATGAGAGAAAATGTAAAAAAATACGACGAAGATAAAAAACAGGAAATACTTGAATATTTATCTAAAGAATTTAATGTTAGAATTCAGAAAAAATGCGATACAATGCTGAGCTGGGAAGAGGTACAAAAACTTTCTTCAATAGGAGTTTCTTTTGGTGCTCATACACTTAATCATCCAATACTCGCCAACCTTACAAAAGCAAAGGCAGAAGACGAAATATACGGTTCAAAGGTTCTTATTGAGCAAAAGACAAACAAGAAAGTACGTCATTTTGCATACCCTAACGGAAGAGAATGCGATATAAACGAGCACTGTATAAATTGGGTACGAAAGCACTTTGATACTGCTACCACTACAATACCCGGCATAAATGTACCCGGTGATGACCTTATGAAGCTTAAAAGAATTGGGCTGGCTTATGATTATAATATTATTGACTTTAAAGTAAAAGTTTTGTATTTTTGTATATTAGATGCATTTAAAAAAAGAAATAATTTATTGCTAAAGAAATAATTTTTTGCTAATATATAGGGGTTTTTTATGAGATACAAAGTATATTTTATTGGCCCATCCCTTAATACTCAGGGCGGAATATCATCCGTTCTTAAGCTTTACAATGAGAACCTTAAAGGACTGGATATGTCATTTTTAAGCTCATATTCAGGCAAGAACAGGCTTAAGGATTTATGCTGTTTTATATATACACTTATTATGACATTCTTTATTTGCATGACGGATAAAAAGGCCATATTTCATATAAACACGGCATCAAGGGGCAGCTATTTGAGAAAATCAATTATCGCAAGACTATGCCTCTTGTTTGGAAGAAAAGTTATTATGCATATACATGGCGGAGGCTTTATAGATTTTATTGAAAATTCCTGTCCTGAAAAGAAAAAAGCCATTATTTCTTTATTAGGCAGAGTTCATCATATAATAGTGCTTTCCGATTTCTGGCTGGAATCTTTCAAAAAATATGCAGATGCAGACAAAATATCGGTTTTGTACAATCCATGCGGTATTATAGATAAGACTTATAAGCCACGCAGCAATACGAAAACAAGAATTATTTTTGTCGGTACTCTTTGTAGAGATAAAGGAGTTTATGATTTAATTCAATCAGTGAGATCCCTTGATAAAAACAGCTATGTACTTGAGTTCTACGGAAACGGCGAAGTAGAGCAGGTCAGAAGCCTTATTAATGATTATGCACTTACTGACAATATACATGTTTATAACTGGATAAGCCGCAGCGAGCTTGATAAAGTATATGAAAGATCCGATATATTGATTTTGCCATCATATGCCGAAGGAATGCCCATGGTCATACTCGAAGCCATGGGAAAAGGTTTGCCTGTTATTGCAACAAATGTTGGCGGTATACCCGACACTATTGTTGACGGATATAACGGATATATTGTTTCACCCGGTGACAAAAATGCTCTGAGGGATAAAATAAGCCTTCTTATTAACGACAGACATCTCAGAGAGCATATGGGCAGAGCCGGCCTGGAGCTGGCAAAAGAAAGATATTCGATGGATAAGATCGCCACCAATTTAAAGAACATTTACAATTCATTATAGAGGTGAGTCTTTAAGTGAATAAAATAGACTTTTACTACAACAGGTTAAAAAGGATGTCGGTTCCTGAAATAGCATACAGAGTGAGACAAAAAGCGGTTAGCTTAAAAGATAAAAGTACTACAGAGGATAATCTTTTAAAGAATACATTATCCCCTGAAATGCCGTGTAAAAATCTTTTTAATAGAGAGATTGCCATTAATGATTTGGATGGCTTTATTAAAAAGTCCGATTTACTATGTAACAATACTTTTAACATTTTTTCCCTTAAAAATTTTTATGTTGGTGAAAAGATTGATTATCACAAAGATTATTCCTCAGGTCTATCCGCACCCTCAAATAAATATGCAAAAGATATAGACTACAGGGACAGCTCTAAAATCGGGGATATAAAGTATATATGGGAGCTTAGCAGGCATCTCCATCTGCCTGTTCTAGCCATTGCCTGGCATAAGACGGGCAACAAAAAGTATTTGGATTCATTTCAAAGCCAGCTAAGCCAATGGTTTGAGCAGAATCCGTTTTTGAAAGGCGTTAACTGGTCAAGCGGTCTTGAGTTGGGTATACGTCTTATTAACTGGACAATATGCTGGCACATAATATCAGAAGATGTAAGCCCTCAATTAAAGCAGAGATGGCTTGATTCAATATATCTTCACTGCTGGGCTATAGCGAGAAATTTCAGCAAGTATTCCTCAGCCAACAATCATCTTATTGGTGAAGCCGCCGGCTTGTTTATAGCATGCACTGCACTTCCCCGGTTTGAAAGTTCTAAGATATGGCAGAGGAAGGCTTTTGATATACTGGTGAAAGAATGCGAGAAGCAAAACTATAATGACGGTGTTAATAAAGAACAAGCCCTCTTCTATCAGCAATTCGTATTGGATTTTCTTCTTATTTCAAGCATAATAGGAAAGGCTTATGGTATGGATTTCCCGGCATCTTATTGGAGCAAGATAGAGAAAATGATGGAGTTTCTGGCTTCATTGGAAAACTTCCGAGGCAAATTCCCCGAGTATGGTGATGAGGACTATGGATTTGTTATAGATATTAATCAAATTGAATATGGCCCATACAGATCCCTGCTTAATACTGGTGCTTTTGTATTTAACAGGAAGGATTTTTTAAAAGACAATTGGCAAATAGACGACAAAACACTTTTTATTCTTAATATAGACGGATTTGACTTAAAATTCAAGCCTCAGAATATAAAGCCTCCCCGCTTCAAGTTTGATGAAGGCGGTTATTATATTTTGGGTACCGACCTTAATACTTTAAAAGAGCAAAAGCTTGTTTTTGATTGCGGTCCCTTAGGTTATTTGTCCCTGGCTGCCCACGGCCATGCCGATGCTCTTTCGTTCTATTTTTCTGCATCGGGTATTCCTCTGTTTATCGACCCGGGTACATACGCTTACCATGCCAACAAAAAATGGAGGAATTATTTTAGAAGTACCTGTGCACATAATACAGTGGTTATAGATAATTGCAACCAATCTGTTATCACAGGCAATTTCATGTGGGGTAAAAGGGCTGATTCCAGGCTCCTAAGTTACTCTGAGCTTACATATGTAAAGGGAAGCCATAACGGCTATGTGCGGCTTTCGGATGGCGTAATGCATACCCGTCAGATTTCATACCAAAAGCATACAAACAAATGGATTATAGAAGATGAGCTTGCTTGCAAGGAAGAACATACGGCAGAGGTATTTTTTCATGTACATCCTGACTGCCGTGTTACTCAAAAAGACAATAAAATTGTTATTGAGTTTGAAAAAGGTACCTGCACATTACAACCCGATTCGTATTCGGATATTTCACTGCATCATGGTGAGGAGGAGTCTCCCATAGGATGGTATTCACCTTCTTATGACATCAAGATTCCCTGCACCACAATAAAACTTAAACGAAAACTCACGGGAGGAACCAACAAAATTATTTCAAGCTTCACTGTGGATTTTGCGATAGATAAATGTATTTAATATCTATTAATGTATAAGATTAATCGTATTTAATAATAGAAAGATTACTTAATGTGTGATAATATAAAATTTGTAATGCATGGCTTAATAATGCCAATGGAGGATTTATATGGAATTTAATGAAATAACAAATGCACCTATTAATGAAGCATATAAAGCTTTAAGAACCAACCTTCAGTTCTGCGGATTTATAAAAAAATTCAAGACACTTGCTGTGGTAAGTGCAAACCCGGGAGAAGGCAAAACCACAACTGTGACTAATTTAGCAGTTGTAACTGCAAAGTCAGGAATAAAAGTACTGGTTATCAATGCCGATTTAAGAAAAGCATCTTATGCAAAGGGTTTATCCAACTATATTTCAGGTTTTGCCGACCTTAAGGAAATTATTATACCTTCTAAAATTGAAAATTTGTCTTATATAGACAGCGGTTCAAAGCCTCCAAATCCCACAGAGCTTTTGAATTCAAAGATTTTTTCAGATCTTGTTTCTGAGCTTAAGGTTGTTTATGACATTATAATAATTGATACTCCTGCATTAGGAAGCGTTATAGACGGTGCAATTGTAGCTTCAATTACAGAAGGAACTCTGATTGTAACATCACCAAATAAGGTAAGCTTTAGTGAGTTTGAGCGTTTAAAAACACAGCTCGGAAAAGCAAAAGCCAATATTATTGGGGTAACAATGAACAACATTCCAAAGGATGAATACAGAAAATACTATAATAGATACTACGACATGATAGAATTGTAATTTACATTAGTCATATAAATATAATTTTATCGGTCATGATTGAATTTATGATATAGGTTAGGTGAATTGTATGAATTATGAAAGATTATTAAGGCTATTTATTAAAAAGCTCTGGCTTATTATACTGCTTCCCATTCTAACAGGAGTACCTGCAGCATACTACGCTCTCAATTTTATTAAACCTGTTTATGAAGCCAGTACTACTCTATATGTGATCAACAAGCATGTTGACTCATCCAGAAACCAGTATTCAGACAATCTTGTTGACTTTGATATGGTAAAAGACTATGAAGAATTGATGAAAAGCAATGCCATCGTCAGTAGAGTAATAGATGAATTAAATCTGTCCTATGATCCGGAGGTATTATCCAGAAATCTCAGTGTGGGCTCCAAAAATGACACCCGTATTATGGAAATTTCTGTTTATGATAATGATCCCAAGCTTGCAAAGGATATTGCCAACAAGTTTGCATCAGTTTTCATTCTTGAAGCCATAAGGCTTATAAAAGTTGATAATGTTGAAATTGTAGACTTGGCCAGAGTACCCAAAAACCCTGTCAACGCCTCCAAGCCGTTAAAAGTCATAGCCCTGGCAGTTATGGCAGGTTTTACAACAGCTGTAGGTGTTATATTCAGTCTTGAATATTTGAATAATAAAATAAGAACACCTGAAGATATTGAAAAAAAATATGGTATACCTGTATTGGGGTATGTTCCGGATTTAGAGATTTAGCAGAAAACAGAGGTATGATTCTTATGGAGATAGCTTACTGTAAAGCCTAGTGCCAGTAACACCTGGATATACGCATTAGTGGCTGCCGGAAACAATGTTCTTCCGGATAAACCGCTGATAAAATACCCTATGGTTGCAACTATTATGGCATATATTACATCCCTGTGCAATTGATTTTCATGGAGCTCTCGGGCCGCTCTCGCAAGCTTCTTAAGAATCTTTGTATATAACACAATATATATTATAAGTCCAATGAGTCCGGCATCCAATACCATTTCAATATACATGTTGTGGGGATGCCCTACTTGCAATATCTTGCCTGTTATAAATGCATCGGTCTGAATTATCGAATATCTTCCACCGCCAAATAGCATTGCAAATGGCTTTCTAATATACTCCTCTATAAGAGGCATCCATATATCATCTGTCCTGCCTGCTGTGATATCGTTCAAATTGGACAATCCTCCGCTAAGCCCCATCATAAGCCTGTTTATCATGGACCTAGGAATGAGGAATATTCCTGCAATGGTACCAAAAAACAATAGAGGAGGCAGTTTATCCTTTCTTCCTGAAATAATAAAGAAAATCAGCGTACAAATAGCAATTACAAGATATGCAGTTCTTGAATACAAAATAGCAACAGTTCCAAGAGACAATGCCAATGTGCATTTTAAAAGAAAGCTCTTTTTATTTATTAAAAATGCCAGGGTAACAGGTAATGTTATGATATAAAAGTCGGCAATATCGTTTCCATGCATGTTAAGGCTCTTGCCTATCTGATCTCTTACCATTTCAAAGTCGGTTTTGTTTTGTACAAAGAATATATAATTTATTATTATAAATACAGATAAAGCCGATATAGATGCAAAAATGCCGTTAAATACCGTCAAAATATTCTTCTCGCTTCTTATAAAGAAAATTATAAGCACAAACATGAGAAAGAACAAAGCAGGTTTTAAAAGATACGACAATAAAAACCTGAATGTATCGAGGTTCTCAAGAGCAAAAGCATTAAAACTGTCAAGAAATAACAGCGTTCTTAGATTGCTGAGTACAAGTATTGCAGGTACTATTATACAAAATGATTTTTCCAACTTTCCAACAGGCTCAGGCTTCTTGCTTGTAACAAACAAAATCAATACTAAGATGGATATAATATTCTGAAGCTTAAAGCCCGGAATACCTAAAATTTGCTTGTTCATACTCGGAAGCCCTACAAACGGAATCATCAAAATAAGGACAATAATACCATAAACCGGCTCTTTAATAATTACCAATACGGTAACACATCCGAAAACCATAATAATGCCGGCTATAGGGTTAACAATATCCACCATTAAAACAATGGTCACCATAAGAACTGTTATTATATTCTTTAATAAATCTGCTCTTTTAGTTTTTAAAAGATATAATTTTAATCTGCTTAATCCCATTTCAACAGCCTTTTTATATTCTCCTTATATTTATCTGCACTTTTAATTATATCATGATTTTTTCTTACATAATCCAGACAATTTTCACCCAAGGCCCTAATACGATTTTCATCGAGGCTTTTAATAAAATCGACGGCATCATCCAAATTGTCATGGCATAAATACCCCAAATTGTATTTTGTGATGATTTCATCCGGGTTTACATTAAAGGATAATATCGGTGTCCCGGCTAAGAAGGATTGTATAAATGAATTGGGAAAGCCTTCATAAACAGATGTATTAACAAACGCCTTCGCCTTATCATAATAATCCTGTATTTTTGAAAAAGGGACAAAATCAAGGCATTCCACATTTTTTAGCCTTTTAGCTTCGTAGACTGCTTTTTCTTTTATTTCATTATCTCCGGGAATAATTATTACAAACCTCTCATTAGGAAGTCTTTCTGCCAGCTTTAGAAACAAATCCGGCCTTTTGTTTTCATCTGCTCTCGATACCCATAGAAAAAACTCCTTTTCTTTTACGTTGGCTTGCTCCTTAATAAAAAAACCATTATTTATAACTACACTTTTTATATTTATATTTTCAAGAAGCATCTTCTGTTGTCTTTCTGTTTGAGCAACAACAAGGCTTGTACAGCTTAATGATTTTCTGTATATCCATGATTTCATTCTGCCAAGCCTTCCGCCAAACTTTGAACATTGGGCATCAGAATCGCTGGCCAATCTGAATATAACTTTTTTTCTTCTTAAAAATTTCCCGAGCAATACTATTTGTGTTATCATTCCCCCGCCGCATGTGTTTATATAAACGTCATAATCCTTTAATGCCAGCTCTTTTATGAGGAAAAACTGCCTTATAATCTTATATGGAACCGTCTCGTATTTTTTATTGTTTGCACCGAAAAGCATGGGCTGAAACTTCAGCTTCCTAACCTTTACCCCATCATATATTTCAACTTGCTTTTGATTGTAATCTCCAACGCATACCGTCACATCAAAATCAGGGTCTTCCGATATTTTTTTTGCCAGGTAATACATGTTAACCTCGGCACCACCGAAGAAATTATTGCTATTTTTGTTAAAAAGGGGATAAGCAGAAGTAGAAACAAAACAAACCTTGATTTTCTTTTTGCAATTTAAATCAGACATTTATTTTCCCCCTTGAAAATTCTCCCCTGCATTTTTCGTAATGCACCTATTGCTTTCCAATTATTCTTTTGACTACGCTTTTAAGCTTCTTTACAAATCCGTTTTCGTTAAACCTAAGTCTTAACAGATAACGGAAGCGGAATAACCAATTAATTAAAAAAACAGCTGCAGTCTCTCTGTATTTTACCGCATCACTGAATGCTATACACTGTGCACCGGATTTTAAGTGAGCTTCAATCTTTTCATATAATGACTCTCTGACAGTGTCGGTATGAAGGCATATAGTTACAATCCCCGTCATTACCCTCACAGGCTCCCAGAACTGCTGAGGTACAAAAATCAAGTCATTGTGTTTGTATGGGTATAATGCAATTCCATCTGTTATTGATTTAAAACCTAGATTGTACAATGCTTTTAATGTATTGTCATCAAATGAATGGGAAGGAGCCATCCATATATCGGTATATATACCCTGTGCCTCCAAAATATCCTTGCCTGCTTTTATTTTGTTATATTGTTCGTCATATGATAAGCCAGAGAACTCCGACTGTGCTTTAAATCCAAACTTAGGCCCTAACAATCCGCCTTCAGCGGTTACATATTTATGCTGATAACCGTGCTGGCAAATTTCAACAGTCCCCTCTGACTGAAGTCTCCTTAATATCTCCCAGAAATCAGGGTTACTATTATCAACCATGAGCTTTGGATCCCTATTATCCGGCACTACTCCCAATAGAGGCTTTACATTATATTTTTTGAAAAGGTCAATATATTTCCAAAACCTTTTCCAGTTCATTGTGGGAGTAATATCATCCATCCTGTATATATATTTTGCAGCCATACTTATGAAACTTCCTTTTTTGTAATGGCAAGCAATAACTTACCTATTAATGTTCTCGGCTGATAAAAATCGTATTCATCCACAATAGTGCCACCAAAACCCTTTTTAAATCTGTCGATATTTGCAAGTACCGGATCATCCTTTAATGCCAGTCCCCCAAAGTCATAAATAGAGTAACCCCTTTTTTTGAACTCCAAAATATCCATCCAGTGCAGCAATCTGTTTGCTCTGCCAACCAAAGCCCTATACGCCTTATCTTGAGTATCTCTGAAATGAGAGCATGAATGCTGTGTCCTGGCCCTATGCCTGTCAATTATATATGTATGATAACAGCATGTATTTCCGCTTGAATCGAGCATTTGTGTTATTATGAAGGATTTTACATCCAACAGGGATCTGTATTCCTCAGGATGAATTTCCACCAGCCCTTTTGTCTTGGCAAAAGAGTTGTAAAACTGGCTGAACTCCCTCATGTCTTCCATAGTAGGATTTTCGTTAAAAATATATTTCAAATTATCTTTTTTTGCTCTCATCAACTCACGCTTTGTATGATCATGAATCTCAGAAAAAAGTGTGTCTTCATCCTTTGATAAATCTATGTGTAGAGTGTGCTTTATTCTGCATGGTTGGTAGCGTTTAACAGATTGGTAAAACAACAGGATATCTGCATCTGTCTTGTAGCTTGTATAATCTTCTGCATAGTATACCTCTTCAAGCTTTAAAAACAGCTTTCTTTTCTTTAATACCAACATATCTATACTTCCCATCTATACTATTTTTTGTATTAACTCTTCATACTTTGAAGCGGTTATCTCAATGTCATGATTTTCTTTTATATATTTAATGGCATTGTCGCCATAATACTTTATCTTTTCAGCATTCAATCCTTTAATAAATCTTAAAGCCGAATCGAAATCATCATTGCAGCAAAAACCTATATTGTTTTTTGTAATAAAGCCATCAGGATTTACATTAAATGACAGAATAGGCGTCTTTCCTATACAGGCTTGAATAAAGCTATTTGGAAATCCTTCGAATTCAGATGTATTGACAAAAAGCTTGGCTTCATCAAAATACCTTTGTATCTTGAAAAACTCCACATAATCAAGGAACTTAACATTTTTTAGCTTAGAAGCTTCTTCTTTTGCCCTATCCTTTACAGGTGCATCACCCGGAATAATTATAACAAACTCTTCTTCCGGGCACTCTTTTGCGAGCCTTATGAATAGCTCAGGCCTTTTCATATCTACAGCTCGAGATACCCATAATATATGCTTTTTTTTACTTATATCAATATTTTCATCAATAGCAAATCCGTTTTTAATAAGTGTGCTTTCCAGTCCAAGCTTTACTTTGAGTTCACTTTTTTGCTTTTCCGTTTGACTTACTATGGCATCGCAATTGAAAAGTCCAAGCCTGTATAGCATATAAAACTTCAAACCTTTTTTTCTTGCATACTCCATATCAATATTTGAATCGCTTGAAATCCTAAAAATGACCTTCTTCCTTCTTATAAATTTGGCGTAAAAAACTATCCATCCTATGAGAACTCCTGATGTTGAATTTATAATAACATCGCTTTTATTGGTAAGAAGAATCTTTTTAAGATACAAACCCTTAAGTATCTTGTAAAAAATAGTGTTATACTTTTCAAGATTGGTATATTTAATTTTCTTTACGACTATACCGTCATATATCTCCTCATCCTTTTGTCCATAATCACCAACATAAAACTCTATATCATAAAGACCTTTTTTTGAAAGTTGTCTGGCAATATAATAGAAGTTTACTTCCGCACCTCCAAAAACTCCTTTGCAATTAGGATTAAACAATGGGTATGTACAATGAAGCATAAAACATATTTTTATTTTTCTATTCTTAGATGACTTTTTCAATAACATTTTTTCCAACCCCAATAAGCTATACTTTTTCAAAATTCCTTTTTAAGTCTTGCTGAAGAATTTTTAAAAAGTCTTTTCGCATTGTTTATTATAAACTCAACAATTTTCTTCTCAATCTCTCTGTTATCCTTTATTAAAAAGCCAGCAACAAGGTAAACAGCTATATATACAATACTAATAACCGCTACAGCCATAAACCTTCCCAATAAGCTTTCATATACAAGGAAGTCTTTCACAGTATACCATATTAATACAGTTATACCAATATTAAAGAGAGAATTTTGTAGAATAAATCTAAATATGGCTTTTATATCAATAAATTCAAACTGCTTTCTCACAAGGAATGCTATAAACAGCAGCATATAAATTATGTTGCTTACCAAAAGGCTTACAGGATACCCTATATACCCAATTGTATTTACAAACACAAACATGAACGCAAGTGTCATAACACTTGAAAAAGTACTCCACATAAAGCTTATTTTCTGTATCTGCTTTGCTATGATAAGCCTTACAATCATTGCATCAACAAACAATGCGGGAAGATTCATAATAAAGAATCTAAAGAAGCTCCCGGTTACTTTCACATCATCAACCGTCATCTTTCCCCAGCCAAATAATATGGAGATTATGTATTCGGCATTTAAAAACATAATGAAGCAAAATGGCAAAAGGAAAAACAGGCTTAACCTAAAGTACTTTATAAATTCGTTATTTAAATCTTCAAATTTCTTTTTGGTATATAGGTCAATAAAATTTAGACCTATTACTGTGGATATCTGACCTATAAGAACCGACGCTACTACAGTATTTATCCTTTGTCCGTAATCCATAGCTGTAAAGACTCCTGCCGCAAAGCCCGATAAAAGATAAATCACAATATAATCATTTACAATTTTTGTTACCTGCCCCAATACAACATATCTTATGTTTGTTTTTGCCTTTTGTTCCAGTTTGAACCGTTTCATGGACAAACGGCATTTAAGCTTTACGAACAATAGAATATTGACAATTACAAACTGTGCCAAATTCCCCATGAACACGCCGATAGCAAGGCTCAATACCGACAGCTTATCTTTGAAAAGCAATACAAAAGCAATTATCAACATATTTTTAAGCATGTCCAACAGCATTGGCAGGGTAAAATACCTGTATGAAGTAAAAACATCCAAAACATACTGATTTATTATGATTAATAAAAATGTCGGTATTATAAAGCGAATTATATTTATGTTATCTTTAATTTCTTCTGTCGAATACTTAAGCACAGCATCAAACAAATTCACGGGAAACATAAACATTATTGCCACTATTGCTGAAGCAGCAATAAAGTACACCACATATATATATGAAATAAATTTCTTTGATTCATCCTCCGATCTGCTGTTCCTTACTTCTATAATGGACGGTACCATAACGGATTGATTGATTGTGTTCACAAATGATGTTACAATCATTATCATGGATAAAACACTGAACAAAATATCGGTACTCCTTTGCATACCAAAGGATATTGATATAACCTGAGATTGAAGCAACGTCAATATTTTGGCTATTAAACTTAATGTCATAGAAAAAACAATTGCTTTGTTCGTGCTTTTTATCTGTAACATTAGACATTTCCTCTTTCTTAAGTACTAGCTTTTATCCCTAATATTTTATAAAATGCATTTTTCATATTAAGTATCCATGAATCCCTTGAAAACTCACTCTTTAATGTGTTATAAGCATTTTCACCCAACATTCTTCTCTTTTCCCCATTTTCAACAAGCTCCAGCAGCCTTTCGGTAAAATCAACGGTATTTTCCGGCTCAATAAGATAACCGTTATATCCGTCCTTAATTATTTCCGCCGGTCCTCCCGATGAAAATGCAATAAAGGGCAGACAATAGTTAAATGCCTCCAAAACGGTATATCCGAAGGCTTCCCCTATGGAAGTCAAAATGCATATATCCGCTATGGAATAGTAATGATCTATATTATTAACATGCCCCGGCATGACGGCATAACCTTTTTGCAATTCTTCTTTGATAGAATCCCTTATGCTGTCATAAAGCTCACCCTGCCCAAGAAAAACAAACTGTATGTCCTTCCTTTGCTTTATTGATTCTTTTAATATATTTACAGCAAGATCATGCCTCTTTATATCCGTAAAAGAAGCAACCATTAATATTATAGTCTTATCGGCAGCCAAACCGAGCTCTGTTTTTATCCCGATCTTATCATGATCTTTCAAAGCACTTGTATTTTTAAGCTGTAGTCCGTTTTTAACCGTTATAATGTTTCCGTTTTGAGGTAAAGTGGATGTTATAAAATCTGAAACAGATATGTAATAGTCAATAAATAGCTTATAAAACAGCCTCTTTACTCCCGTAAAACGAGTTCCTAACGAATTCCAGTGCTCATTTAGCACTGTCTTTCTGCCAAGTAATTTTGCAAAAAAAGCGGAATAATATCTTTCAAAGCCAAAATGCGTATAAACGGCATCAATATTATATTTTTTAAAAACTCGGCAAAACAATATTAAATTTGATATCATATTGTACTTAGATATATTGCCGGTATAAAACTCTATGCCCTTTTCCCTCAGATACCTGACATATAAAGGTTCTTGAAGTTTTTCTTGGCCTAATACTTTTGCATACCGATTATATTTTGAGTCCATACTGGGCACGAGCCAGATAAATCTTATATTATTATCTTTGCATGCAGCAAGGTCAATAAAGGATGCTTCAATCCGGCTGTAAGTATCAACAACAAATCCTGGTACCAACAATATATTTTTCATTTAAAAGCTCCTTAACCACGTTTAATAACGTATTTAATGTGTTTGGTTAATCAGGATTTTAAGGAATGACTAGAAAATTAGAATAGAAAGATTAATCTTTTTGGTGCTATTTGCCATGCTATATTTTGTATCTATCTAATGTAAAATAATCCTAACTATTCATTCCCCTACAAAAATTACAAAAAATTATTTTAAATCCTAGCTAATATTTTACATTATGAATCCACATAATGCAAGTTAATGTACATTTTTATTTACCTATTAGAAATCACACCATAAAATATTTGAAGATGGAAATTTATTATAATATAATTAAATATAGGACAAAATGGACATATAAACTATCATATATCCTTATATATATAAACTTTTGTTAAGGGGTGATATTACCAATGAGGGTAAAAATGAAAACACATATTCTAGTCACAGCATTTATATTAATTGTAATTCTAGTAGCTAATTCCTGTTCATCCGATATATACCACGAGAATAATAAGACCGCCGATTCTCAGAACCAAACAACATTTTATCCCAAAGAAGTTGATTCAGTTTTATATAATCCATACATGGGTTGGGTGCCATGGGCTCACACTGCCGAAAGTTATGCCGAGCAGCCTTTCAGACTGGTTATGGCCTCGATTACATGGAAAGAATTAGAGCCTGAAAAAGGACAATTTGATTTTGAGGGTATAGAAAAGAAAAATAATTTTGACCATTGGAAATCAAAAGGAGTGAAAATAATTCTCCAATTTAATATGGATTATCCCGACAATGAGAAGCACATGGATATTCCGGACTGGTTGTATTCGGAAATTGGAGAACAAGGCACTTGGTACAATTATCGTAACGAAAACACCAAAATGGGTTTTAGCCCCGATTACAAAAACAAAAAGCTTATTGAGAACCACAAGAGTTTAATAAGTAAATTTGCTGAACGTTATGATAAAGATCCCAGGATTTTCATGATACTTATAGGCAGCTGCGGACATTGGGGCGAGTGGCATACAACATATATAGAAGACGAAAAAGCAGCAGGAAGATTCCCGACTATAGAGTATTCCAATCAATATGTTCAGCATTATATCGATTACTTCAGAAACAAGCCTCTTTCAATGCGGTATCCCAGCGAAATAGGTGCTAAAAATCATCTTGGTCTTTTCAATAATGCCTTCGGTAGTTATGACCAAACTCAAAAATGGTTTCTTGATTGGGCACTTTATGGTCATACCGATGGATATAACCCCGGTTATACTCATCCTCCAATGCCAAACTTCTGGCTCGATGCACCTTCGGGAGGAGAATTCGGCTATTATCCCGGGCTTCAATGGTTGGAGGACTCTGCAATGACTGAAACACTTCGTCAGGCAAGAGAAACCCATATTTCATGGCTAGGTCCCTGTTGCCCTGTACAAATTGAAGTAGGTGACAGACTGCAGCCCAATATAGATAAAATGATGAAAACAATGGGTTACAGGTTCGTTATTAAGTCAGTTACCCATGCCACCTCAGTTAAGGCAGGAGGCATGCTGAACATCAGTATGGATTGGTTAAACAGGGGTGTTGCACCATTTTACTTCGAATGGCCTATTGAATTGTCATTGGCCGATTCATCGGGAAAAATTGTGGCTAAAAGTACCACCAACGATGACATAACAACCATTTTACCCAGTGAAGAACCTACTAACTTTACTCCAAGTTTAAAAATACCTTCAAACTTACCGGAAGGTCAATATAAGCTATGCGTAGCGATACTCGATCCCGAAACGAACACCCCCGGCATACAGCTGGCAATTGACGGTAAACGCAGTGACGGGCGATATTCTTTAAGCACTGTTGATGTAATCAATGATAATGTATATACACCAACTAAACTCACTACTTTGACACCAACCAAACAAACGAATACAGCACCAAATGTGACAGCAAATTCAGCATCATATGCAACACCATATACAACGTCATATACAACATCAACTTCAACACCGGCAAAAACTACAAGCACTGCCACATCAATTACACTCGGATTTGTTGTCGAATCAACACCCTCAGTTACACCGACAAAAACAACTATAATTTACACTACCCCAGCACAGAATAATACTACAAAAGCGACACCTAGCAATACTAAAGGAAGTGATACAGTAAAGAAATATAAAACAATATTATTTACATTAAATAGCAAGCTGTTCCGAATAAATGGTATCGATTATATCATGGATGCTACTCCAATCATATATCACAATAGAATGCTGATACCTGTTAGATATATCTCTGAAGCTACAGGTGCAGAAGTTACATGGATTAAGTCCCAAAAAAGCGTAGTGGTAAAAACCGCCAATAAAGAAATAAAGCTCTGGATAGGCAAGAACACAGCCTTAATAAACGGTAAAACAGTTAAAATTGATACTAACGATGCCAGTGTTAGCCCTATAATTGTTAACCCTGGCAGGACAATGCTGCCCCTTAGATTTATAACAGAAAATCTCGGTTATAATGTGGAATGGCAGCCACGTTTAAAAACAGCTAAACTTACATCGATTTGAGAATAATGTGATAAGCAAAATGCAATAAAAAGAGTATAGGATTATTTCGCCTATACTCTTTTTACAGCAAGGAAATTTAAAATATTAAAAAGTATTACAAATTCTCCTTATACCACTGAATACATCTTTTCAGTCCATCATCTACATTAATCTCCGGATTATAGCCGAGATATTTCCGTGCTTTGGTAATATCTGCATTTGAATGCTTGATGTCTCCTTTTCTATCAGGGCCATAAACAGGCTTAATGTCTTTCTCAAGGAGCCTGCATATAATATCATATAAATCGTTAAGATATACCCTTCCACCGTTTGCTATATTGAAAACTTCGCCAACCGCCTCATCTCCTGCAAGACATGCCTTCAAATTAGCCTGAACAACATTGTCGATGTAGGTAAAATCTCTTGATTGTTTACCGTCGCCATTAATTCGAGGTGCTATGTTATTTAAAAGTGCCTTTACAAATAGTGGTATAACAGCAGCATAAACCGAGTTTGCATCCTGCCTTCTGCCAAATACATTGAAATAACGCAGCCCAATAGTTTGAAGGCCGTATAGCTCAAAAAAATTCCTGGCATAAAGTTCATTTACCTTCTTTGTAATGGCATATGGAGATAATGGCTTTCCTACCCTATCCTCTACCTTTGGCAGATTAACCTCATCTCCATACACAGATGATGAGGAGGCATAAACAAATCTTTTTACGGAATTATCTCTTGCAGCAATCATCATGTTCAACGTACCTGTTATATTTACATCATTTGAAGTCTTTGGATCCTCAATGGAACGTGGAACCGAACCTAATGCAGCTTGATGAAGTACATAATCGACATTTTTGCACGCCTCTTTACATGCATCGATATCCCTTATATCACCTTCAATCAGTTGAAAATTATTATTATCAAGCATATTTGCGATATTCTCACGTTTACCTGTAGAAAAATTATCCAACACTCTTACTTTATATCCCATATCAAGAAGTGTTTCCGATATGTTAGATCCTATAAACCCTGCACCTCCGGTAACAAGGAAAAGAGTATCCTTTGGAAAAGAAATATTGTTAAAGCCCATAGTTTTACAACCTCCAATAGCTAAATCCGGATTTTATTGCTTCTTCTCTATCATACATTCCTTTAACATCTACTAAAATATATTTATTGTTCCTGTAAAGCTCTTTAAGTTGATTTAATGTTATAGATTCAAATCCATTATGATTTACTGCTATAATTACAGCATCATAGGACCCGGCATTTTTCAAATCAACAAGATCAATACCGTACTCATGCTTTACTTCTGCAGCATCAGCATTTGAATCGGTAACCGAAACATCTATTCCATACTCATTAAGTTCGTTTACGATATCAATAACCCTGGAATTTCTAACATCCGGTACATTCTCTTTAAATGTTATTCCCATTACAAGTACCTTGCTGCCCTTTATCTGAACATCATTCTTTATTAAGAGCTTTACTGTGTTTTCAGCGATATATTTTCCCATTCCATCATTTATTCTTCGTCCCGCTAATATAACCTCAGGATGATATCCCAATTCTTCCGATTTATACGTTAAATAATAGGGATCTACACCTATACAATGTCCTCCCACCAGTCCTGGGAAGAATTTTAAGAAGTTCCATTTTGTGCCTGCAGCTCTTAAAACAGATAACGTATCAATTCCCATTTTATTAAAAACAATCGAAAGCTCATTCATAAATGCTATATTTATATCTCTCTGAGTGTTTTCTATAACCTTAGCTGCTTCTGCAACCTTTATACTTTCAGCCCTGTAAACACCGGCTTTGATAATGAGTCCGTATACATTTGCAATAATATCTAAAGATTCATCATCCATACCTGAGACTATCTTTGTAATATTTTCTACAGTATGAACCTTATCACCGGGATTTATCCTCTCGGGAGAATAACCCACTTTAAAGTCTATTCCACATTTAAGACCTGAAAATTTTTCAAGTATGGGAACACAAACATCCTCAGTGACTCCGGGATAAACAGTAGACTCATATACCACAATAGACCCTCTGACAAGATTTCTTCCAACTATCTCACTGGCACTCCGTACAGGAAACAAGTCAGGTGTCTTATCTTTAGAAATTGGAGTAGGAACAGCAACAATTATAAATCTAGAGTTCTTCAAATCCTCTTCATTACATGTAAATTGTACTTTGGTATTCTTGAGTTTCTCACTTCCAACCTCTTTAGTTACATCTATTCCCTGTTTATATGATTCAATCTTTTTTTGGCTAATGTCAAAACCTATTATATCAGCCTTTTCAGATAAAGCCACAGCTAAAGGCAGGCCAACATATCCCAATCCTACAACAGAAATTTTTTCTTTTCGTGCTCTAATTCCTTCAAATAAATCTTGCACAGCTGTTACCTCCCCATCAATATTGTATAATATTGTAATTTAATATTAACCTTTTATATTATAGCACTATTTTTTATATAATAGAAATAATTATATAAAAATAAAATAGCAAAATTACAAGCACTTTATTTGCATAAATAAAGATAAAACACTTAAAGTTTCGAAAGTGTTTTATCTTACAATCTGAAACGACAGTCTGATATCTTTCTTAATAAGCTCCTCTCTTTTTAAATACCACAAGAAATGTCTTTAAAATAATTTTTATGTCAAGAAAAATTGACCATTCATCTATGTACTTTGTATCAAGCCTTACAACCTCGTCAAAATCCATTATACTGCTTCTTCCGGAAACCTGCCACAATCCTGTCATACCAGGCTTAATACTTATTCTTCTGCGCTGATAGTTCTCATATTTGCTGACCTCATCGACTGTAGGAGGTCTTGTTCCCACGAGACTCATTTCCCCCTTTAAAACATTAATAAACTGGGGCAATTCATCAATACTGGTTTTTCTAATAAACCCACCAACCTTTGTGATTCTTGGGTCGTTCTTCATTTTAAACATTAAGCCGCCTTCAATCTGATTATACTTCATAAGTTCTTCTTTTTTCTTCTCGGCGTCTACACACATGGATCTGAATTTATAAAGCTTAAATGTTCTTCCATTAAGGCCCACTCTATTTTGTGCAAAAATAGCAGGTCCAGGTGACTCAAGCTTAATGGCTATAACAGTGAATAATGCAATAACACCTGTAAGCAGTATTCCAATTGAAGCTCCCACAATATCCATGAGCCTTTTTAGAAAAAGCTCTGCCTGATTAAGTGATACAGTGTCAAATGTAAGCATTGGAAGTGTTCCAACATTACTTAAATATGTTTTGGCAATTTTTAAATCATATAAGTCCAGTAACATCCTAACCGTAATACCCATTTCTTCACACATCAGAACATACTTTTCCACCTCTCCGAGATAATCCTTAGGAAGTGCAAATATTACCTCATCAACGGCATTTTCTTTTATTATTTCGTCAAGATTTTCTATGCTGCCCAACTCAACATGTCCCTTGATGGATTTGTCTTTAACTTTAACATATCCAAGAATATTAATATTTACGTTATTTTTCTGAACATATTCGGTAAACTTCCTTGCAACTCTTGGTGTCCCTACTATAACAACTCTTGATACACGTTGAAGGCTCATATGCTTTTCCATAGCAGCAAATTTGTAAATAAATTTCTCAATAAGAAGTGTAAGTACTATTGATGTGCAAAATATAACATATAATGTTCTGCTAAACACTGTTTCCTTCACAAAAAATATCATAGCAGCCAAAAAAAGGTCTGATATAATTGCTGAAACCAATACAATTCTTAATATCTTATCGTAATTGAAAAATACAATCTTTTCATATATCCTTGTATTTCCCATTAAAAATAACCAAACAGGTATGTAAACAATGAGAATCCAGGAGTACTCCTTTAATTCAAATAAATTAACATAATTCTTTGTGATAAGATAAGAGATTATAAATGTCAAAATAATTACAATTATGTCCACAAACGCATGGATAATGTGACTAGCAGAAAAGATATTTGCTCTATGCATAGTACTCTCCCCCTTATTATCAGGTTGCACCTTATTATCAGGTATAAACACTGATACTCCTTATCTAATCAAATAATATAAAGATCTTACTTCCTTTTACTTCAATATGATTAAAAAATGAAATAAAATAAATTGCTTCAGCATTATTCATATCTATAATAGCTATAATATGAAGATCTACTATCTATCTTGGTCATGACAATCCCGATAATATTTGCATTTATGGCTGCTAATGCTTTTTTAGCTCTCTTTGCCATTTCAATTCTTGTCTGACCACTTGCCACAACAACCATTGTGCCATCCGCAATATTTGTTAATATTGCAGCATCAGTTACCTGTCCTACCGGTGGTGTATCTATAAAAATAATGTCATATTCATCCTTTAACTTTTCAACCAATTGCTTCATCTTTTCTGAACTCAATATTTCAGAAGGATTTGGAGGTATAGGACCGCTTGGTATTATAAATAGATTGTCAATTCCTTCTTTAGTCTGAATTACTGATTTCTTCAATTCTTTATCGGTTGCCAAAATATTCGTCAAGCCTTCAGTATTTTTGACACCAAAGTAATGATGTACTTTTGGTTTTCTTAAGTCTGCATCTATGACAAGAACCTTTTTTCCCGATTGAGCCAATGTTATTGCAATATTAACAGTTGTAACTGTTTTACCGTCACCTAATGAAGGACTTGTCAACAGAATAACCTTCATATCCTTATCAACACTCTTGTATTGAAGATTTGTACGCAGTTCTCTAAAAGCTTCAGATGCTGCTGCTTTCGGATCATTTGCAGTAATGAGGTTCTTAAGGTACTCTTCTTCAAGCTGCTTTTTGTCTTTTGCCTTTTTCTTTCCTCTTTTTCCGCCCTCAAAAGCAGGAACGGTACCAATTACATTAATTCCCAAATGACGTTCAATATCCTCCGGCTTTTTAAATGTATGATCGATAAACTCCAACAAAAATATGAGTGCTGCCCCTAAAACAAGACCTGCAAGACCTGCTACACCAACATTCTTTTTCTTGCTCGGCTTAATTGGGTCTTTAGGCTCCTTCGCCGTATCTATAACCTTAACATTCTTAACCTCGATAATATCTGATGCAAGTTGCATTATAATAGTCCCAAGTTCATTAACAACCTTTGTTGCAAGCTTTGGATCATGATCATCATAGCTTATTTTGAATATTCTTGAATCTTTAATAGTAGTAACATCCACATTATGCTGAAATGCTTCCGCGTCTAAGCCTAATTTGGATTGAATTTTCTCAGCAACCAATCTGGATTTTAAAATCTCCCTATAATCTACAACAAGTTGGCTGTTTATCTGTATATCCAACAAACTTAAGGCACCTATCTTATCCTTCTCTTTCCCGAGAAACAGAGTTGTTTCTGCTCTATAAATCGGTTTAATGTAAAATGCTGTAACTATATAAGAAACACCTGCTGCCAAAATAAAACAAATTAATAATATGTACCATTTCCTCAATAGAATAAGTATCAGCTCTCTAATGTCTACCTCAATAAAATCCTCATTATGCATTTACAAACTCTCCCTTTTTTAATCTAAAAATTAAATGCGACAAATAGTTAGATTATTCCTTCAATAAAAACAAAATTTGTCTACTAAATTTTACCGCTATAGATTCACTTTGTCTACTATATTTTTACAATAGAACTACCTCCTTATAAAATTTTGCAGACTTTTATATTAAATAGCTATACATATAGAATAGCTCCTTGGCCCTATCATAATCAGATCCTAATGTTTTTTTAAGATACTCTTTGATCTTATTTTTAGCCTCGTCAGTCATTCCGTCTTCACTTAAGCTCTGTACATAAGCCACATCAATCTTTGAATATATGCGTTTAATATCCGGTATGTCCGCAGGGTCTATATCATCTTTATACTCGTCCAATTTTTCATCAATCCAACTCTTTGTCTCATTCTTTGTAGGAGTTTCATTGCTTTCAGAGTCTTTAATCTCCGGTGTCGAATTCTGATTTTGACTATCATTTTTTTTATCATTATCAGTTTCTTTATCGCCATCTTTATTTTCATTTTGAGAATCCTCAGTCTTTTTGTCTTTTTCCTCAGTTTGTGTTATTGCTTTGGATGAATCATTTTCATTACCATTAGCATTTTTATTATTAAAAGTGGCTCTCGGATTCTTGGTAATATCAGGGGTACTTAATTTATCATCTATAATATTCTTGTTTATTCCTTCATTATCTTTAAAATTTGAGTCCCCTTGATCACCCAATTCATCAGCATTAGTTTTATCATCTTTTTTTAGAGCATCACTAACTTTCGATATATCATCAACAATATCTCCCGGTTGTCTATTCATTAAAATCGGTATTATCAATCCTACAGATGTAATGATTAAAATAGCAAATATTAATATCAAAAACTTCTTCATTACTAATCTCCTAATAATGCACTTACACACATTCAAAAATAGGTATATAAATTAATCAGCCAAATAATAAATCATAAATATAAAAAAAATATCAAAATCATCTATATTTAATTATTAAATAAATTTTCTATTTTGTCAAATTTTTATAGCAAATAATTTTTTTGTAAATAATTAGTGTCAGAACTTAAACAACTCTTTTAAAAAAAACTTCTTTTTAGATACAGAGATATTGACTACTTCGCTATTATTCCATAATCTTAAAGGATTAACATCCGTAAGTATTTCAGCATTCTCTTTGCCGATCAGCTCTATCAAAAATTCAGAAAAATATTCAACTCCCTTAAAATATTCATTTACATAATGGGTATCCGTTGCTATAAAATGAACCAAACCCTTCTGTAGAAGAGATTCAGTAAATCTTTTTACATTTTTCCCATATTTGCCCATTATGCTGTCATGATTAATTTGAATCAATACTCCATTAGATATTAATTTTTCTATTAAATTAAAATTCATATAAATCTTACTATTTCGTTCTGGGTGAGCAAAGATTGGAATATACCCTTCTAATTGAATTTTATAGAAAACATCTTCCATATAATTGGGAATACTATTCATCGAAGTCTCTATTAGTATATATCTTGTATCATTCAGTGTAAGAATTTCATTGCATTTGATTAGGTCGATGATATCTGGAGTCATAAACACTTCCATCCCAGGCTTAACCTCAAATCCCGGAACTTTTTGCAGCAAAGCTTTATTTAACTGCTCAGTCATAGAAATAACAGAAGCTCCATTTGTTTGATATGTACTGTCAACTATGTAATGAGGTGTTGCAATAACTCTACTGATGCCCCTGTTTTTCAACATGCTGCATACCTGGATGGAATCGTCTAATGTCTTAGGTCCGTCATCAATCCCCCATAACAAATGGCAATGAATGTCAATCATTTAATCACCTTATTCTTTTGATATAACTATACAAGGGACAAGTCCGCTTGGCTAATTGCTCCTATGCATAGAAATGTCCCTTATATTTCAATCTAGTTTATTAAGTAATTTTATTTTTCTGCACCTAATGTCATGCACTTATCGATTATTGTCATAACTTCAGCTCTAGTAATTCTATTATTAGGCTTAACAGTATTATCAGTATAACCTTCTATAATTGTTGTTTCAACAGCTTTTGCTAGATATCCAAGTGCCCATGACGGAATATCTTTTGCATCTTTAAATTTTAAAGATGTATTATTTGATTCTTCATATTTGTATGCTTTCATTGCCATAACCAAAAACTCGGAACGTGTTACTTTATTGTTTGCTTTATATGTATTGTCGGGATATCCTTGAATAATTCCATTATCTACTGCAACCTGAATGTATCCCTGTGCCCATTCGGGAATTGACTTAACATCAGCAAATTTGAGATTTGGTTCCTTTACAGGCTCTAATCCAATTGCCTTAACTAATGCTGTAATAACCTCTGCTCTTGTCATATCGATATCCGGCTTAACCGAACCGTCAGGATATCCTGCTATAGCTCCTTTTTCAATCAAGCTGATTATTCTATCTTCTGCCCAATGGCCGAATATATCTCCAAAAGGTCCGTATCCAAGGATAATCTCTTTTGGCTCAATAACAACCTTATCCATATCATTAGGATTTACTAGCTCTACCATAACAACATATTTAATTTTTGATTTATCAAGTGCTGTTACAGTATAGAACACTGGGTTCTTGAAATTCTTTTTAACTGAAGTATCCGGAGTAATAGATGCTCCTTTGAACTCAATCACAGGTTCAAGATTCTTAAGATCTGTTCCTTCAGGTACCTTTACAACTACTGTATGTACTTTTTCAAATATAACAGTTTTTGCTTCAGGCAGATTTTTAAAGCTAAATGCTGTTATTTGTTTATCTTCTGCCTTTATTACTGCAGTTGGTGTTGCAGTAGGCATAACTGTTGGTGTTGCAGTAGCTGTAGCAGTTGCTGCAACTGTTGAAGTTGGTGTTGGTGTTGCTACTATAACTACGCCGCCACCAGTTCCTCCGCCAGGATTTGTTGTAACTGTCGGTGTAGGAGGATTCCCTGGAACATACTTACTTTCATCGTAAATTCTTGCATCTTCACTTTCAAGATAATTTTTAAACGCTATTATCTCGTTTCCTGCATTAAGGCCATTGAGTATATTAGTAGCCTTGTTAAGGAAATCATCTGCAGTCCCTTTATTTAATCCATCCTCACGTTCTTCTACAAACTTCAATACTCCAGATAACAAATCATCAACAAGACCCTTCTTCTGGGAATCTAATTCAAAATATATCTTAGATTTAACACCATCATAATCGTACACAGTTGATAGATTGTAATATACAGCTATCTGTTTTAATACGGTAACTAAAAACCTTGTACCGTTATCATCGTTTTCATCATTTGTCACTATCCTGTTAATCCTGTTAGCAACAGTTCTAAATGAAGAAAAATCATCTTCTTTAATTGTATAGCCATCAGATATAAGGGCACTTATTGCGAGCCTATTTTTCAAACTGAGGCCAACAAACGTATCTTTCAATACGCCAACATCATTTTGAGTTAAAGTAATACCTATAATATCCTGTATTTTGTTTTGCATTTGAGTAGTATCAGTATCTTTATTTATACCACTCAAATATGCTGCAGCATCATCTCTCTCCTCTTGATCCTCTACGGCTAAAGCTGCTGTTATTACTTTCTTGATTTGAGATACTTTTGCAGGTGGTTCAGTTGATTCTGAATAAGCAGCAAAACTTATCAAACTGAAAATCAAACTAAAAACAACCACACACGATATTACTTTTTTAGTAATAGTTTTTAACATTAAAATACTCCCCCTTGTATACTTAATACTAAAGTAGCTGCTAACAAACAAAGGACTAGGCTCAAATCAATACTGAAAAAAAACTACGAAACTTTTGACAATTTGCCAAAGTTTGTTAATGTGAATAAAAGAAACTACACTCAGTAATCATATGTTACATAATTGATTATAGCAAATAAAAAATACAAATTCAAGAAAAATTATAGTTAAAAATTAATTTATCTTGTTTTATTAACTAATTAAAACAAGATAAATCATATAAAGAGGGTGTTGCAAAACTACTTTAAAAAGTAGCCAAGCAACACTCTCTTTTAT
>DAOOVO010000039.1:0-34225 GCA_035370245.1 Pseudobacteroides sp. | reverse complement strand
GTTGTCAAGGTACATCTATTGTAAAAAAAGAGTTTATGCAGTGGAATCAATATTGTATATATTCAGAATTCTTAAACCTATATTTTAATCCAAATTAACTGAAATTTGCAGCAGGCTTTATCTGAATACGATATATGAATATTCAATGAAATATAATCAGATTAAATTATAACTCATATAAAGTAAATTAAATTCATTCAAATTCAATTGTACATTGACAAAACTGATATGTGGTAATAGAATTAGATGTGAGTAATAATAATATCTAAAGATTAGTTGATTTTAATAAAATTTATTATTTTGCTGTTTCATGAATTATTGTAATACAATTAATTAAAACTATTATCATCTAAAGGAGGTAATTATGTCGGACTATAAAATAGCGGATTTAAATTTGTGGGAATGGGGAAGAAAAGAAATAGAAATCGCAGAAAAAGAAATGCCCGGACTAATGGCAATCAGGGAAAAATATGCTCCTTTGCAGCCATTAAAAGATGTTAGAATTTCCGGTTCATTGCATATGACCATACAAACAGCGGTTCTTATCGAAACTCTTGTTGCCCTCGGAGCTAATGTTAGATGGGCAAGTTGCAATATATTCTCAACCCAGGATCATGCGGCAGCTGCCATAGTAAAAGCAGGTGTTCCGGTTTTTGCGTGGAAGGGTGAAAGCCTTGAAGATTACTGGTGGTGTACCGAGCAGGCTCTTACATTCCCGGGAGGACTAGGTCCCCAGCTCGTAGTTGATGACGGTGGAGATGCAACTTTACTTATACACAGAGGTTACAAGGCTGAAAATGATCCGTCCATTCTGGATGAGCCTACAGATAATGAAGAGCTTAAGATAATCAATAACCTGCTTAAGGAAGGCCTTAAACGAGACAGCCAGAGATGGCATAATGTAGTTAAGGAATGGAAGGGCGTCTCAGAGGAAACAACCACAGGAGTTCACAGGCTCTATCAAATGGTGGAAAGAGGGGAGCTTCTTGTTCCGGCAATTAATGTCAATGATTCTGTTACCAAGTCAAAATTCGATAACCTTTACGGTTGTAGAGAGTCATTGGTTGATGGAATTAAAAGGGCTACAGATGTAATGATAGCAGGAAAGGTTGCAGTTGTTTGCGGATATGGAGATGTGGGCAAGGGGTCCGCACAATCTTTGCAAGGCCTTGGAGCAAGGGTGATTGTAACCGAAATTGACCCGATATGTGCTCTGCAGGCTGCTATGGCAGGTTATGAGGTTAAAACCGTTGAAGATACACTTGGAATTGCTGATATTTATGTAACCACAACAGGCAACAGAGATATTATAACAATAGAGCATATGTTAAAAATGAAGGATCAAGCTATCGTATGCAATATAGGTCATTTTGACAATGAGATTCAAATGCATAAGCTAAACAATTACAAAGGTATTAAAAAGGTTAATATCAAGCCTCAGGTAGACAAGTATATATTCCCCGATGGGCATGAAATATTTATATTGGCTGAAGGAAGGCTTGTAAACCTTGGCTGTGCTACAGGGCACCCATCTTTTGTCATGTCTAACAGTTTCTCAAATCAAACACTGGCTCAAATTGATTTGTGGAAGAACAAAGATAAATATGAGAAAAAGGTTTACATTTTACCTAAAAAGCTTGATGAAGAGGTCGCAAGGCTTCACCTTGAAAAAATAGGTGCCAAACTCACCAAGCTTACAAAGGAGCAGGCTGATTATATCGGAGTTCCTATTGAAGGCCCATACAAACCGGATCATTATAAATATTAATCATTATAATTATTTATTATAACTATTTAAAGTTGTAAGCTATAAGATGTTAAATTTTAAAATTATAAAATACTATAATATTATCGAAAAAATACATTGGACTTTTGGAAAACCTCTTTTCATACTGTTTGAAAAGGGGTTTTTGTATGTATAAATATCATTATTAAAAAATATTTATTATTATAATATTTACAATAGTGTGTGATATATAGTATAATATAAATAGGAGGTGGACCTATGAAAGAAAATATGCAGGATGATTTATTTGACAGTCTCTTACTGGAACTTAGACGTGGAACAATTATTTTGAGCGTATTAAGTCAATTAAAGCTTCCTCAATACGGGTATTCATTGGTTGTGCTGCTGGAAAACAAGGGGATACCTGTAGAAGCAGGTACACTATATCCTTTATTGAGAAGACTGGAAAAGCAAAATCTTTTGGAGAGCAACTGGGATGTAGATGCGGCAAAACCAAGAAAATACTACCAATTAAGCGAATATGGCAGACAAATATATGATAGGTTATGTGCTCAATGGTATGAAATGGTGGAGAAAATGGATAATCTGATAAAAGGTTAGGTGGAAGAATCATGGATTTGATAAACCGTTATGTTTACGCAGTTACAAAAAGTTTGCCTGAAAAGCAGAGGGAAGACATTGAAAAGGAACTAAGAACACTTATAGATGACATGATTGAAGAGAATGATGAACCTGTATCATATGAGAAAAAGGTTGAGAAAGTACTTTTAGAATTAGGTGATCCTGAAAAACTGGCAGACAATTACAGGGGCTCTAAGCGATATTTTATAGGACCTAAGTTCTATGAAAAGTATTTATTGTAGTGTTGGGTGTTATAGATATTATAACTACGCTCTATAAAGGAATACGGTATAATGCTTTAAGATAAGTTAAATGGAAGGCTTTCGTCTCCTATTTGAGAAATAGTTTTTGAATCAATTCGGGCTGCTTCTAATGTTAATTATGAAGCAGCTTTATTCATGTTTAAATTAATTTGTACGTATTCAAATAATTGTTAAGAATTTTTACGGATAACACGATATTATATTTGTACCTGTTGATGCCTAAATATTGTGAAATTGTTAGTATGTTCACAAGTTACATAAACAAATCGAATACAAGAAATCGGTTACTTGGTCTGAAACCGCTCATCTATGAAGTATAGGGTTCGATAATATACAACAAATTTATGATGCTAATAATAAAAATTCGAAAGGGTGGTCTTGAATGAACTCAGTAAAGCAGATCTTTTTAAGTAAAAGGATTGGAATTTTATTTGTATGCATTGCAATGTTGATATCTTTTTGCGGATGCGAAGGAGGGGAAGGAAAAACTGACAAAGTATATAAAGTAGGTATTTTGAGCGGTTTGGATTACCTTAGTGCTGCAGTTGACGGCTTTAAGGAAGAATTGACCAAGCTGGGCTATATTGAAGGTCAGAATATTGAGTATGACGTACAAAAAACCAACTCAGACTTTGATGATTACAAGAAATTTTCCCAAAAATTTGTTGATGACAAGGTTGATCTTGTTTTTTTGTTTTCCGACCGAAGCTTCTTTGGAACTTAAGGAAGCTACTAAAGGTACGGATATACCTGTTGTTTTCGGAGTTACAAATATTGAAGATACGGATTTAGTGAAGAGTGTACGTGAACCGGGAGGGAATATAACTGGAGTACGTTATCCCGGACCGGATCTGGCCATTAAAAGAATAGATGTTATGCGTCAAATAGCTCCTGATGCAAAAAGGATATGTCTACCGTACAGTTCTGATTATCCTGTATGCTATCCCCAACTGGAAGCATTGCGGCCCTATGCTAAAGAGATTGGTATTACTCTTGTGGAAGCTCCTGCCAAAACACCCGAAGAGTTGACTAAATTTTTCCAGGAACATGATGTTGAAGGTGATGTGGGCTTTGACGCTATTGTATCTATTGCTGAGTTGTATGGTGTAATGCCAGAAACTTTTCTCACTATGGTTAAGTTTGCAAACAAACACAATATTCCCTTTGGCGGTGCTTATATGGAATATGAAGGCCATGCATCACTTTTTGGAGTAAATATTGACCCTGCAGTGACAGGTAGGAAAGCTGCAGCTTTAGCAGATAAAATATTTAAAGGTGAAAAGGTTGGAACTATACCGGTAGTTTCAGATGAAAGCTTTATACAATTAAACTACAGAGAAGCACAGAAGAGAGGATTTAATTTCCCGGATGAGCTTTTAAGCCAGGCAACTCAAATTATAAAATAGAAGATTTGATTGTGCTGTGCCGTGTTTTACTTTTAGTTTAATACGGTACAGCAATTTTATAAAAAACTCGTAAATTATACTTAGCAGAATGGAGGCTCAGGCGTATGCGGTTACGTAGCTTGGCTGTGACGTTAACTATGGCATTTTTAGGACAGAGTGCTATTATAATGATAATTATTAGCGTAATAAATATTCACAATGTCTTTGTCAATAATGAGAAGCTTGTATTCGAACAACAGCAGAATATTGCGATTGATGCAGCAAATCAGGTTGAAAAATTCATATCGGAAAAAGTAGTTATTCTATCCTCTGTAAGCCATGTTACTAACATGTCAGCTATTGATAATTCAACTCAAAAACAAGTTATAGGGAAAGTATTGGCACTTGATTCCGCTTTTCGACAGATAGCTCTCATCGATAAAAACAATAATGAAGTGGGAAGGGTTTCGCGTTTGGCAAGTTCCACATCAGGGCAGTTAAATGTTGATAATATAAAGGAAGCACTTAATGAAATGAACGATGAAATATATATAAGCCGTGTTTATTGTGACGACTCAACATTCGAACCCATAATTATTATGGCAGTTCCGGTTTTAAATAGTCTTGGGGATAAGGACGGAGTTGTCTTTGCAGAAATCAATCTTAAGTTTATGTGGGAATTGATTGATACAATAAAAGTTGGGAAAAATGGATTTGCTTATGTTACAGACAGAGAAGGAAATCTTATTGCTTTTAATGATGAAGGGCGAGTTATCTCAGGAGAAAAGATTGATGGATTAAATATAGTAAAAGATTTTATTGGAAGTAATGGTATTAATGCCCAAAAAACTGCTAAAATGACTAAAGGTATTATGGGTACAAATGTTGTTACTACTTATGTACCTCTTGGTAAACCTGATTGGGCAGTGTTTATTGAAATACCTGTTATAGAAGCAGCAGAACCGATAATTAGGAATATAATTATTTCAATAATATCTATGTTAATAGGTTTTATTTTGGCTGCAATAATTGGTATATATCTTTCAAAAAGAATTACAAAGCCTATAATAAATCTGAAGAGTGCGGCAAGATTAATCAGTAAAGGTGAGCTGGGAACGGAAATCAAGATTAATGCAAAAAACGAAATAGGAGAATTGGCAGTGGATTTTAATCAGATGGCAGACAATATCAACACTCTTATCATGAATATAAAGCAGGCCTCCAGAATTATATTGGAACAGAGTTCTACATTAAAAGAGAAATCAGACCTTTCCGCCCAGTCATCAGAAACGATTGTATGCGCGATGGAGCAAATAAATCAGGGGGCTGATCAGCAGGCCAAGGAAGCAGAAGCAACTTCTGAACAAACGGGGATTTTAGGTGAAGAAATAAACAATGCGGTCAATAAAACAGCCGAGGTGGAAAGGCTTGCCGGATCTGCTCGTGATTTAAGCCTAAAGTCGAAGGACACTGTTGAAATACTTATCGAGAGAGCAAATGAAACCGACAGGATTACAAGAGCGTTTGTTGAAAATACAACAAGTCTCAGCGACAGCTTAGAGAAAATTAGGAGTATTGCAGATGCAATTACTGAAATAACGAACAAAACAAAAAATCTCTCATTGAATGCCAGGATAGAAGCTGCAAGAGCCGGTGAAGCCGGACGGGGCTTTGAAGTAATTGTTAAAGAAATAAGTAACCTGTCAAATCAGTCACGTGAAGCAGCAAAGCTTATTGACCCTATTTTGGAAGAAATAAAATTAAAAGCAGCAGTTTCCTCTAAAGCTTCAGAAGAAGTAAATGTGATTTTAGAAGAGCAGATGAAGTCGGTTTATTCAACACAGGATACTTTCGACAAAATCATTTTATCCATGGATAATGCAATATCTCAAATTGTTGAATTAAGCAACATAATAAGAAATATAGACGGAATTAAAGAGAAAAGTATAAAATCCGTAATGACGATTAGTTCGGTTACCCAGCAGACGGCTGCGTCATGTCAGGAAGTATCTGCAGCATCTGAAGAACAAAAGGAGATAGCCTATCAGGTTAAGAGTTTTGCAGATAAATTATATGAAATGGGTGAAAAACTTGTTGAAGTGATAGATGCTTTTAAAACCAGGGAAGAAGAAAATATATAAATATTATGTTTTGATTATTAAAAAGCCAATCATAAGTAAAATGAAAAGCGAAAGAGGCTATTTTAAATCTATTTATCCGCTTTATATTTTGTTCAGTCTTATATAGTCTGTACTATATGATGTGAGCATATATAGATTTGAAATAGCCCCTTTTTAATATTGAATAAAATATCTTTTTTAACTGGATATTAACCTGCAATATTGGAATAACAACTGATGTGAAACATGCGTTGTTACAAATTTATTAACTTTTTTCATTTCTATTGTCTGGCTTTTACAATCATGGCAAAATAATAATAAGGTACATTTAACTTATTAGATATATTAAGAGGAAATTTGCATGATAAATTTTTATTATGTTCATGAAAAGCATAAGGCTCAATATCCCACATACATCCTATATTTAAGCTGCTTTTTAATGGTTTTTATCATAAAGCTGTTTTACAGAACAGCAGACAGCTCTTCTCTGAAGTTTATATTGACTCCCGTAACAAAACTTGTAGAGGTGTTTACAGGTACGCTTTACCAATTTGTGCCTGAAAGGGGATATTTGAGCTCTGACCTCACTGTTGAAATAGGCCCGGGATGTGCCGGAATAAACTTTTTGGTTATTATGTTCTGCACATTAACATTTTCATTTGTAAAGCAATTTATGAGCATGGCAAGCAAAATATTTGCTGCATTGTCATTTTTGGTATTTTCATACATAATTACTATAATTGTTAATACCTTTAGAATAGTGACAGCAATTAATTTTTCGAGATATAACGATGTATATCTGGGACTGGATAATGAGTTTTTTCATAAGATTGTAGGTGCTATGGTATATTTCTTTTTCCTTGTATTGTGCTATATAGTAGTATCTAAGCTTATTACATTTTTGAAACCCAGGCTTAAAGCTATGGAATTTATAAGGGGAGATGATTAAAGTGAAAAATATACTTAAGCCATATTGGCTATTGATAAGTGTTTCTTTACCGCAACTTTTTATATTTGTTGTAATGGGGTGGATATTTTACATTATCAATTCACAGTTGAATGATGAAAACATAAGACTTTGGATTGTATTCGGTTCATTGCTCGGATTATCCTATATTTCTTATACTGCATATGCTGTTATTAGATTGCTTTCAAGGAAGGAAGTACATTTAATAACAGGAGTCCTCTTATTTTTAACGTACATACCCTATCTATATCTTTTTACTGTATTCAGTTACGATATAATTCCACCAAGTATCCCTGACTGGATGCTATTTGGAATTTCTCCAATTATGTTTGTTGTTGCGATGATCATGCCGTCAATGGTAGTTGCAATGCTAATTTGCGTGTATTGGCTTACCCCTTTTAATATTAATCTGTTATTTAATAAAAAGAATATTCCGGTTTTAGCTGTTCCGGCCTTTTGGTTCATATTCTTTACAGTTTTGATTCCTATATTGCATTCACCATTTAAATCGAATTTTGACCATTTAACATCAATGGCATTAGTAATTGGAACTGTAGCTTTTTTGTTCATTATTGTAAAGTTTATCTTTCATCTGCTTTCTAAAAAGCAGGAAATATGGAAGAAAGCTGTTATTCCCATTGTGATACTAGGGCCTTTGTTGGGACTGACATTAAATAATCAGATCAATATTTTCGGAGATTTCTCAAGTGGTTATTTTTATTTGCTTGCAATATTTACCAGTATACTTCTTGTGCTACCCTCCGGCAATAACAAGTATCTAACAGCCTTATTGTATGTACTCAAAAGCATTACTTTTACATTTACTGCTTACTTTTTTGTTATATTTCTTCCGTACCTTCCTTTTTCATTATTATGTTTAATTATGGCAGGATTTGGAATTCTTTTGCTTGTGCCGATTGTGCAAGCTTTTGTGCATGTCAGGTCACTGTGGGAGGACTACAAATTTTTGGTTCAGTATTATAATAAAGCAATACTGATAATAGTTTTTATTTGCGGTACTTTAATAATTCCTGCTTTGATAACCATATCATTTAATAATGATAAAGGTCAGATTGACAAAGCTTTGAAATTTGTTTATCAACAAAATTTATCCGATAAAAATGAGATTAAGATTGATACTAAATCGCTTTCCCGCTCACTAAATGCCATAAGAAAAAACAAGTCATTAGGTTTTTTAAGATCATTTTCCGACAGTAGAATACCGTTAATTTCTGCGTATTATAATTGGTATGTGCTTGATAATCTTACTCTGTCTGAGGATAAAATTAAAGCAATTGAAATGGTGTTTTTAGGGAAAAAGTCTGATAATATACAAGGAATGGGTCAGGGTGATACAGGCCGGGTTCAGACGGTTTCTGTCGCTAATCACAATGTTGAGACAGTGTTTTCTATGGACAATAATTTTTATAGAAGCTGGATTCATCTTGAACTCAAAAATTCAGATTCAGCCAATGCTTTTAATGCACAGTTCAGATGCACATTTGACCTTCCGGAAGATAGCTTCATAACTAATTATTATCTTTATGTAAACAATGAAAAGAAATTTGGTATGATTGCGGATAAAAGAGCTGCTAACTGGATTTATGACCAAATAGTGACTATTAGAAGAGACCCTGGAATTCTTTCGTATATTGATGACGATACAATAGAATTTAAGGTGTTTCCATTTAATAGAAATGAAAGCAGAAGTACAGGCTTTGAGATTATTCATAAGAAACCTATTGAACTTAATATAGCAGGACGAAATATTAAACTTGGAGATGTAACAAAAGAAGACAGCGACTCGGCAGTAATTGATGTTGACGGCGTTACAGTTATACCTTATAAAGCTAAAAAAGATCTTGCAAAAGTTACCAGGTCTCCTTTTTATCACATTATTATTGACAGGTCCATAGATAGTAAGGAAGAGGGACAGCAGTTGGTTAAATCTGTTGAAAGTTATATAAAAAATAACAATTTAGACTACGAGAATATAAGTATTTATGCACTGAACTATAATCTAAAAAAGCTGTCGGCCACTGGGGATTGGCAGTCGGAATACAATAATATTCAGGCTGAAGGCGGGCTGTATCTTGATAATGCACTCAAGAGTATTTATTTTGAAAATTACAATTCCAGGTCAAATAAATATCCGGCTGTGATATTTGTTTCAAATGATATAAGTCAATTTTACTTAATTGGAGATTATGATGCTCTAAAATACCTGCTGCCTGATGTAAAATCATTTTATAGTCTGACACCTGATGGCAAACTTTTTAGCCACTCATTTGATAAAAATACAATTTCTCTTGATAAGCCTGTTGGATCAATTGTTCCGGATAAAGTGGTACCGTGGCCCGGATTAGATAATATTAAAGCATATCTGAGCAATGATGATACAACATCTATTGTGCTTAATAAGAGTGACTATGATATAAATGTGGATAATGTTGATTCCCGCTCTATAGAAACCGGGTTTATGCTTAAAGCTGCAGCAATAAGTATGTTCTTGCACCCTGAGAAAACCGGTGACAAAACGCTGGATATTGTAAAAGCCAGTATCAAGTCAGGTTTTATGTCTCCTTTGACTTCCTATATAGTATTGGAAAATGAGGCCCAGGAAAAGGTTCTTTTAGAGAAGCAGAAAAAGATACTTTCAACGAAAAAGAGTCTTGATATAGGAGAGCCAACCCAGATGTGGGAGCCTTCGTTAACTGTAATTGCAATAATTGCAGTTGCGTTCGTTTTGGTTGTGAGGTTCAGGAAGAGGTTGAAGGCGGCAAGGGTAGGTAAATAAAAAATCACAGTCTATGTCTGTTTCTATGGGAGACATAGCATATCTTAATTATAGAATATTAGTCTATATTATAGTTGGGATTAGCCTTTTTTTGAGTAACTTTTGCTATTCCAATGTCTAGGCGGGTTTGTAGAAATTCAATTGCAGAGGAATTGATCAAATGGTGAAATTCTGGCCCAAATTATAGTTTTTGAAGAATCAAATATATTGTGTGGAAGTTTGTGAAGGTATTTATTGGTGGTTTAGTGCTAAAAAGTCATGGGTCTGCAAATGGAAGGGTATAGGTGATTATATGGAACTAGAAATAAAGGAAATTGTTTCCGCAGATGTTATTGAATTCAGAACCTGGAAACCTAAAAACTTAGAGGATGTTTATTTTGTAATAGAATTATCTATTGGGTATTTAAAAGAATATGGTTATGATATTTTTCAAACTGTTATTACAACGTCAGAAGCATTAAGAAAAAGGGGAATTTCGACTGAAGAAGCATTGAAAAGAAAATACTTTTTAGTAGATGCATATAACTGGAAAAAGATTGAAAGTGATTTGGCAGAAATTGTTAGGGGTTGTACTTGCAGAAACTGGGATGAAAGTGTAAAGAAGCTCACAAAACATTTTTCATGGGAGTATGATGATGAAAGAATAGATGAATAAGAGTGTCTAGAAGTCAACTGCTACGTTCTTCAGTATAGGTTGGAAAGGGCTTTAAAGCTTTTGTTTATTAATAATTAATTATATACAAATATTTAGGGTGAATTTATGAATTTAAAAGACAAGGAAGTTGCAGAGAAAGTAATTAGATATTTATGTTTAAATTCAGATATAAATGGATATAGGTTTCATCCATGTTCTCAATTACTATTATCTGGACCAGACGATGGAAGAAATGATATAGACGGGCAAATATTCATAAACCTTGAATCCAGGTTTAAAGTTTATTCATCTATGCCAAGCTGCTTACCACAATGTGAAGAGGATATTGAGGAGTTAAATGAAGAAGAGGAATTAAATCTTATATTTAAATTGAAAAGAAAGAGAATAATAGATATTAAATTAGGAGATTTACATCCACATCTTATTATTACATTTGAGTCTGGAGAAGTATTATTTGTTAACGGTAACCATTATATGTATGAATCATGGCAATTGGGAGTTGCATATCAAAGGAATAATGATTTGTGGCTGGTTGTTGCTTGTCCGGGAAGTGAAATTGCAGTTTGGGCTCCAAAAAGTTTTGGTTATGGATATGATCAAACCAAATAAAAGCATTCCTGCATAAAAACTATGCTTAATTTCAAAGCATATTTTTATGCAGGAATTAATCACTTTTGCTGAATGCTAATTTACACCGTATGACTCTAGTTGTGGGTAATCGTCAGAGGTCATGTTAAAACTCTTTGCAATTATCATGACATCTATAATATTTATTGCATTATCCAAATTAAAATCGTAATTTGTGTTATACCTTTCATTGCCTGAAATGCTGTTGAAAGCTTTTGCGATTTCTATAATATCTGTAATATTTATGATATTATCCTGTTTCCCATTAATTTGCAAATCTCCTGCTAATATCTGAATAGGAGTTTTTTTCGTACTTATGGAAACATTAGCTGATCCATTGATGCCTTTTAAAATTCTCTTCAAATAATTTGGTTTAGATATTGTTAATGTGTATCCATCTTTATAGATGGGAACATCATTTATTTCAAAATATCCATTACTATCTGTTACAACTTTTATTCCTGCTTCTTCAAGCTCTATAACAAAATCTTTGAGGGTTGGATTTTCCGTACCTTGGTTGTATTCTATATTAGTGGATATATAGCCGTAAATTTTATTAAATGTAAAATCGTATGATGTTAGATTCTTATAAATTCCTGATAGTGGTCTGAAATCTTTAATAGGGTTGTTTTTTATTTCTAAACTTGTTAAGTTGGGCAAATTCGCCAGAGGGCTAATGTCCGTTATTTCATTATTAAATAGTGTTAGTGCTCTAAGACTTTTAATATTGCCTAATCCGGATAAATTGTTTATTTTATTATATGTTAAATTTAAACCAGTCAAACTTTGTAATTTACTAAATCCATCTGTATTTGTAAGCTTATTTTTTGTCATTCTTATAATTGATAAATTAGGGCATCCTGTTAATGCTTTTTCTGAAATTGTTTCAATAAAATTATTCCCTATGTTTAAGTCTTGGAGGCTGTTTAAATTATTTAAATTGCTTATATCACTAATTTGATTATCGTATAGATCTAAATATCTTAAGTGTTGTAAACCTCTAAGTGGTGATATATCTTTTATTTGGTTATTGCTTAGTTTTATTGAAGAGATATTAAGTAAGCTGCTTAAAGAATCAATGTTTTCAATTTTATTGTAATCTAGATAGAGATCTCTAAGTAGAACAAGCTTATTTAATTTGCTTATATCAGAAATGTTATTAACACCTAAGTTTAAAGTTGTTAAGTTTTCAAAATATTGAATGCCTTCAATACTGCTTATAGAGCGGTTTACAGCACTTAAAGAATGTATTGTTAAAGCATCACTTCTTATAATATCTCCTTCAGGCTTTTTTAATGCTTCCCTGACAACCTTTTCAAAGTTTGGATCAGGAAATTTAATTACATAGTCGGATGGAAGTGGTGTAGGAACACTTGGATTTGTTGTTATAACAAAATCTTTAGCTGCTAAATTATTATATATGCTTTCTAAAGGTGAGAAATCTGCTATAGGATTTCCTGATAAAAATAACCCTTTTAAATTTGTTAATGATGACAAAGAAGAAATATTAGTAATATTGTTTTGATTTAATTCTAAATATCCCAAGTTTTCTGACAGATTGCTTAGAGGAGACACGTCTTCTATAAGGTTGTTATCTAATTCAAGACTTTTTAAGCTTTTTGCCTTAGATAGTGTACTTATGTCTGTTATTTTATTGAAACTAAGTATTAAATCACGCAGTTCTGGTAATTGCCCCAAACCGTTAATATCATTAATGTTGTTATTATATAAATTTAATGAACGCAATTTGTACATGCTGTTTAGCGGTTCTGTTGTTGTAATCTTATTACTATATAGAGTTAACTCATAAATTTTTGTTAATCCTCTTAATGGAGTGATATCACTTATTTGATTGTCTGACATGTATAATTTCATTAAATTGGTTAAATACTCCAGAGGGCTTATATCTGAAATATTATTACCATTAGCACTGAGAAATTCAAGGTTGTTTAATGAGCTTAACGGGCTTATGTCAGATATACTGTTATTACCTATATTAAGATCTACTAAATTAGTAAGTTTACTTAAACATTCGATATTATTTATATTGTTGCCATATAAATATAAAATTTTTAAATTTATAAGATTTTCAATGCCATCCAAATGAGTTATATTTTCATAAGACAAATACAGACTTGTAATATTTTCTACATCACTTTTTAGGATTGGACCGCTAAATTTATTTATGAAAGACCTTATTGCATTTTCAAGAGCCGGGTCTTTAAATATAACTTCATCTGAAGCAGAATCTGATGTTTGAGAAACGGGAGTTTCTGTGAAAATGTCTGAGGAGTTTGATGCATTACCTGATGCTGCATTACAATAAGTTGTTTGAAAAAACAATAAAATAAATACTAATAAAATTGAAAATTTAGATTTACTATTCATTTTGAGCCTCCTATAACTTCATAATTACTTGTAATTAATATTAAAAATTATTTTAATAATTATATCATTTAGCATAGGAGTTGTATACTATTTATACCAACTATTGTATTTGCATAATTGGAGATTGATACTGGGAGAGTATACTCTCCCAGCTTTTGATGATTATTTTATCCTGTTTCACTTTTACTCTGTTTTAAGCTTATACAAAAACATTTGAATCTTGAGTTTCATATGCACTGCATTTTTCCATAAATGCTCGGATGTTTTCTTCCTCTTTTCTGCGGTCTACATATAGTCTTCCTAATCTGTCACATAGGCCAAGCAGGGCTACTTCTGCAATATCAACTTGACTTTTCATTGTTTCAATATCGGCAAATGGTAAATTCTTAACTACAAAAAGTATTTGCATATGCCATCGTACAAGCATAGTTACTTTTCTTATGAAATCATCGTCATCTGTAAATTCCTCTAAAAATTTTCTTGCAAGCTCTGCACCAATCTTGTCATGATCGTAGGATGTAATTCTTCCGTTTCTGATCTTTGTTGAATCGGGTTTTCCTATATCATGTAGCAATGCTGCCCACATAAATGCCTTTTTGCTGTTGCTTTCGTTTTTCACCCTGGCTGCTTCATCAATTACCAGCATTGTATGATTCCATACACTACCCTCAGGATGGTGTTTTGGCGACTGGTTTGCTTTCTTTAAATTGCTCAACAACTTAAGAGGGTATTGTTCAAATAACTCGGTTTCCGAAATCATATTTAAATATATGGATGGATGTTCATCGCCTAACAGATGTATATGAATTTGATGAAATATGTCATGGGATGTCATGACTTTTTATCCGCCTTTTTATTTCCATATTTAGCTTTACCCTGGATCTCAGGAACAGGAGCCACATCATTTTTTGGTATATTCATCTTTTGAGTGTTTTCCGTTCCATGAGGTTCTCGTGGGTCGGGTCTTCGCATTCCGGCTTTTGCCATTTTATTCACTCCTCTTTTTATACATCATTATTCTTGATGGATTTTTTCTTGGCATTTCTATTCTGATTTTGATTTTCTGCTGTTAATGGAGTCTGCCCATTGGCTTTTTCCGACCTTGCTTTTTTATTATCCGGCTGACTGTCTTTTGGCATACTAAATCACCTCATAATTAGTTTCCTTCGTTTTATAATAAATATTCTTTTCAAATTTTAGATGAAAGATGCCTAATAAAGGGCTGATAACTCTCTTGATGATTCTGGAAATTTTATGAAAAAATTTTGACTTTTTAGCAATTAAAAAAATATAAATAAAAGCATGAAAAAAGTGAGGCTGTACAAACCTCACTTATAAAGTAATTACAGGAATTATTACCAGCCGAGCTTAGATTTAATTTCTTCAGTAAGCTGATCGGCCATGAGCTGATGGGTTTTAATGCTTGGATGCCAATCTTCTCCGTATCCGTTAGCTTCCGATTGTTGCGGGTATTCCATCATATATACTTTGGAATCACCATTGGATTTAAAATAATTAACAATTTCGGTTACGTATGCTCTGCAAGACTCAAGGCCTGTTCCCCACAACATAGGCCCAATGGTGCAGAATATATGGGCATCGGGGTAATTTGAACGTATTGTTGCTACAAATGATTTATAATTATTTATAAATTTTGTCTTGTCAGGTGTAACTGTTGAAAAATCATTTGTGCCTATGTTGATTACTACAACCTGTGGAATATATTTCTTGAAATCCCATTTTACATTACTTTGTGGAAGTGTCATGGGATAACGGTCCTGAATAAGCGGTCCGCCTGCACCGCCATAGTTCATTGTAATACCTATACCGGACCAGGCTATATAATTGGCACTGGCATTTAAGTTTCTTGCAGTGATTGCTGCATAAGACAAATAACTGTTTTCGTTTTTTGGAGTGAAAGGCTGGTCTTTGCTTGTTCCCTCATTGCCGTATGCACAAGTGATTGAATCACCTATAAATTCTATTTTTCTTTCAGGAGCAGGTGGCGGGGCTAAAAGCTTACCGTTACCGAAATCAAACCCCAGGAATTGGACTTCACCCTGGGAGGCTTCTGTTCTCTTCCAGAGGACTACCTGATGCTCTCTGTTTGCAAGATTGCTGGCAAGCTTAACTGTAGATTGGCTGTTTACCATGAATGGAGCCATGACATTGCCGTCTATAATAGCATGGAACCAGTTTTCACCGGTGGATTTCAAGGTTACACTAACTTCAGTACCTGAGAAGTTTGCTACAATACTGCTTCCTGTCCAGGCAAATTTAGGCGATTGAGGATTGGTAAAGTCAAACCTTCCGTCATAGCGGATTCCCGGTGTGCCTGAAGGTGTTGATGGTGTAGGAGTTGGTGATGGAGAAGTCATAACCAATTTAACAGTTGGATAGCTTTCGGATGTGGTACTGAAATGCTTTGCAACAAACAGAACATCTTCCATATTAACAGCTCCGTTAAGGTTGAAATCACAGGATTCCATATATTTGGAATCTCCTTTAACAGCATTGAAGCTGCCGGCTATTAACATAACATCCGACATGTTGATTACTCCTGATGCATCTACATCACCAGTCCATATATCAACGGGACTATTTTTTGAGCCGGCCAATATATCGGATTGCAAGCTTGCAAAATTTATATTGCGAGTAAGGTAGCCTGCTTTTTTTATTGATATAGTACCGCTTGTTGCTTCAGGTACTCCTTTAATAATAAAGTAACCCTCATTATTTGTCTGTGCTTTGTAGGATGTGCCGACTATTTCTGCAGTAAAGCCAGATTTCAATACTGCAGCTTGTGATTCGTTAAAATTAAAATCCGGCGATATGTACCCGCTTATCTGATAACTTGCTGCTGATGCATGAGTGCTAAGAGCTGCCAGCATTAATGTTAGAGAAATTAAAATTAATACCGGTAAAGCTGATAATTTGAATTCCATTGTAAAACCCCCTTAATTATATCTTTATTAATATATTTAAAATTCTTATTATCTTGTCCCTTCTAATATGTTTTTCTAATATATTTAAAATAATAAACTTAAGATTTAAATTGTATATAATAATTATCTCATTTGTTGGTTTAATTTTCTACAATTTTCGTTAAGTAACCATTGAAAATAACTTATTTGAATATGTTTATGACAAATCTCTTACCTATAATATTTTTGTTAATGTTTTGTGTAAAAATTATTAAACTACAATGATGTTTGGTAGATCCCTTGTAATAAGGAAAACAATGCCATGTAACAAAACTACATTAAAATTAATACTCCAAAGTGGTATAATGAATATAAATACATTTGCCACTTTTTTATTTTAGGGGGTATTATGATGAAGATTCTGCATGGAAGACTGCTGAGGTTTTTTTGTGTCGCAATTAGCATGGTTGTGCTGAGTGCGTCAATCGTTTTGGCAGAGGATGAGGAGCCCAAAAATATTGTTGGGTATTTTACCGAATGGGGAATATATGAAGGGCATAACTTCTATGAAGTAGTGGATATGCCTTGGGATAAGCTGACACACATAAACTATGCATTTGCTAAAATTGAAAACGGCAAAATAGCATTGTGCGACCCTTGGGCTGCGATTGACAAGCCATTTGGAGACGATAAATGGGATACTCCTTTAAAAGGAAACTTTGGGCAGTTGATAAAGTATAAGAAGCTTTATCCGAAGGTTAAAACACTTATTTCGGTAGGTGGATGGACACAATCCATGTATTTTTCTGATGTGGCATTAACAGATTCATCAAGGCAGGTTTTTGCACAGAGCTGTGTGGAATTTATAAGGAAATATGAGTTTGATGGTGTGGATATCGATTGGGAATATCCTGTTTCAGGCGGAATGGCGGGAAACAAATATCGGCCTGAGGACAAACAGAATTTTACCCTTCTTTTGAGAGATCTGCGTACGAAGCTTGATGAGGCGGGGGCAGAGGATGGAAAAAGATATCTGCTTACTATTGCTGCTCCAGCAGGCAGCACTGCCATTGCAAACACAGAGCCCGATAAATACCATCAATATTTGGATTTTATCAACCTCATGACATACGATTATAACGGCAGTTGGAGCAGTATAACCAACCATCTTTCACCGCTTTATTCAAATCCCGATGATCCTTCTTATGCTGCAGCAAAGCAAAAAAACAATACCGACTGGACAGTTAGTGAATATATACGGCTTGGTGTTCCGGCGAAAAAGCTCAATATAGGTGTTCCATTCTATTCAACGGGGTGGAAGGATGTAAGCGGGGGCACTAACGGATTGTTTGGAAATCCCAATGGCTCGCCTATGGGAATTTGGAATGACAGTGGCAGTCCGAGCGGAACCAATCCGTATTATTACATAAAGGATGTATTGGAAGCTCCAGGTTCGGGTTTTACAAAGTACTGGGATGATAATTCCAAGGTGCCGTATCTATGGAATCCGTCAACTAAAGTATTTTATTCCTATGAAGACGAAGTTTCATTACAAAATAAATGTGAATATGTCAGGGAAAACAATTTAGGAGGCATAATGTTCTGGGAAATAAGCGGGGACCATCCTTCTGAAGATAAATCCCTTGTTTCCATTATATACAACACCTTTTCAAAAGAAAGTCCCGAGCCGACTCCCATTGTTATACCTACCGATAAACCGTCATATAAAATAAGGGGATATGTGAGGCCGGATTTTAATTTTGCAAAGGATTCGGAAGCAAGAGTGCTATCGGGATTTGAGATAGAATTATCGGATAAAGGTATAAAAACTACCACTGATGCTGAAGGTTTTTATGAGCTTTCTGGCGTGCCTGCAAGTGATACTCCTTATGTATTGACAATAAGTAAACCCGGGTATCTTAAAAGACAGATAGAAAACGTCATTGTAAAAAATAGCGATGTTCAATTAGGCACAAAAGAATCACCGATAAATATATATGCTGGTGATATTAAAATAAACGGGGTACAGGATAATGTTATAAATATGTCGGATGTTATAGAAATTGCCAAAGCTTTCGGCAGTGTTAGAGGTGATGGTAAGTATAATTCCGATTGTGATTTTAACATGGATGATTCTATAAATATGTCGGATGTTATAATAATCGCAATGTATTTTAACATGAGTTCCAATGATTATAAGTGATGAAAAGGGGCTGCTGCAGCAGCCCCGAGCTTTTTGAAGCTTGGATTTCTTTGTATTATTAGTTTAAGCCCAATTCCTTTCTCTTTTTTTCAATATGGTCAACATATATCTTAATTGTTTTTTCTGCATCCAATTCTACTACAACCTTGCCTAATCCAAGGCTTTCCGTAGTCTCTGTAAGTGTTTTTACAACAACATCACTTCCTGTAATTGACGGTACAGGTGCTATATGAACGAGCCAGCCTAAAGCAACTGCCGTACAGGCATCTGCAACAGCCTTTTGTTCCAGGTATTCAGGTGCACCTATAACCAATGGAAGTTTATTTGTGTCCACATCAAGGGCATCGGCCAGTTCTTTTGCCGTATGGGTCATTTTTCCGATATCTACACAGGCTCCATAGGAAAGAACAGGTGGAATTCCAAGTTGTTTACAAACAGTCTTTAATCCTTCGCCGCATTCGTCTGCAGCATTTGGATTTGTCAGGCCGGTGTATTCCATAACAGAGGATGTGCAGCCTCCTGACAACACAAGAATATTGTTTTGGATAAGGCCTTTTGTGATTTTAAAAATATTGCTTCCGCCCTGGCCGTATCTTGCTGTGGTGCATCCTACAATTGTGGCAATACCTCTTATGTTGCCGTTTGCAATCTGGTCAATCAAAGGCTTAAAGCTTCCGCCAAGTGCTTTTTTGACTGATTCGGTACTAAAGCCCACCATACAGTCGGATATATGTGGAGGGATATATACTTTCCTGTTTTCAGATTTTCTTTTCTTGTAAGCTTCAAGTGCCATATCTAAAGCTTTTTCAGCTTGTTCTTTCATCTTTTCTGGTATGAAGTCCAGTGTTTCAGTCCCCTGAAGCTGTATTACAGGATGAGTACTTAAAAGCTTGGTTCCGAAGCGTTTAGCATAAAGAGGCATTGTTGGAACCGTACAGTTGTAATCGAACATGAACAAATCAACTGCACCTGTTGCCAATAAATATTCCTGGGACAGCCACTCTCCTTCCTGTCCTCCATATCCTCTTTGATTGTGCATGCCTTCATAGTTTATGAGCTGCTGGCCTTCACAGACATGACCTAATATCTGAATGCCGTCCGCACCTATTGCTCTAGCTTTTTGCTGCCATTCATCCGTTGAAGCCAGATCAATTGCTACATGGGCTAACAAGGGCATATGGCCGTTTGTGACTACATTGACCATATTTTCTTTTAATAATCCCATGTTTTGCTGCTTTTTAACAATTTCCTGAGTGCCCATAAGTATTTCCTGAATTATGTCAAGAAGGAAGAGTCCCTGGTACTCATTTGCAATTCCGAGCCTTACACTGTCCATAAGGAATTCTGTAGGTTCCGATGTGAAGTTGGTCATGCAGCGAGTCTGGGCGTAAGCAACTTCACTATATCCGCCGCCTGGAAATAAACCAAGCTTGTGCCACAATTCCTTACGCCTTGTTGGAGCAAATGCCTCAACAGCCTTGGAATGTATGTGATAAGGCGAATGTATATCATTCATAACCCATTGGGCAAATTCTACGGCAATTTTTTCTATGGGCTGATTTGTATTGAGTCCTGCCATATCGGCGTATTTTTTGAGCTTTTCAGGATCTCTTATTTTAAGACCGCTCTCAGGGTGTTCTCCTGCAGCCTTCAAGCTGCGGGCAGCCTGATGACAGTGGAATATGTTTGCTGATGTTCCTATGGTGACATGCCTGTATACAAAATTCCTTGCAACCATTGTATGGGCATCAACCCCGCAGGTACCCCTGGGGACCTTATCGGATATACGGCAGGGACCATTGGCACACAGTTGACAGGATAAGCCCTCTATGCAAAATTTGCATTGTATGGGCTGCTGTTGTTTGAATCTGTCAAATACATTTGTAAGTCCTGAATCATGTACTACCTGATACATCTCCCGCATTGCGGGATCTAGGATGACATTCATGGGATAGCCTTCTTTTGACTGATCGTTTACTTTTATGTGCTCTCTTTGCCAGTTGTGTACATCTTCCATTGAGGGAGATTTATTAATTTTGTTGTAATCAATATTTATCCTGTTATGAATGTCTGTATGAGTATTGGGGTCGTTGGAATCCTCATTTGTAAGCTTTGTGCCGAAAGTGGTTTGATCTCCACGCATTGTAGCCGCACTGCCGCTGAAAGAATTTTTTATTTCATTATCTAACATTGTAGACCTCCTTGGTTAATATTTATCATTTGTTATCTTTTGTTTAACCAAACATTAATATGCATTTAAACATATTTCCTTTTTAATGAATGTATTTTATAACGTATTTACCTTTATATGTTAAGTATGAAAAGTTATACATATAACAAAATTATTTGAATAATAAAATAAATGACTAAATTGTCCGATATTATAAGTATGATAAGGAGTGATTGAAATTTTTAGATAGAAAGGGTAGTAACAATGATAAAAAAAATGACCAGAATAGTTTCATTACTGCTTATAGTAAATGTTTCAGGTATCTTATCTTGGGCTGCCAATGAAAAAGAGGTTCCTGAAGCCATTTACTACGGCATTGATAATGCATCGGTAATAATAAATAATATTGACTACATAGATGTGAGGAATTCAGATACCTGGGCTAAGGAGGCTATTTATGAAACCGGTGCACTCGGTATCATGAAAGGTTATGGAAACAGAAACTTTGGCCTTAATCAGCCTGTAACAAAAGAGCAGGCAATTGCAGCTGCATATAGGGTGGCAGGCAGGGAAGGCGAAGCACAAATAGCTGCCGAAGCACTTGATAATGAAAGAGAAGCTGCGAATAAAAAGAAAAATGCCATCAGTATGTGGTCTGATGGGTACTTGAAGCTAGCCGCTGCTGAAGGGCTTATATCAGAACAGGATCTTGAAGATGCCTTCAATACTGATCCCACAAAACTTATACCCGGAACCAGCTTTTACAGGGCAAACTATGCACAGAGACAGGAATTTGGAGCTTGGTTGGCAAAAACAATGAAACTTGAGCCTGTATATGGACAGGATAAAATTTTTAACTCATTTGCCGACTGGTCAGCGGCGGATCCTATCAAAATTCCATATTTGGAGGCGGTTTTAAAAAATAACATAATGAACGGTACGGGAAATGGAAGATTTGATCCTACTGGAAGACTCACAAGAGAGCAGGTTGCACAGATTATTAAGAATGGAGAGAAGTTGTTTCTTCCTATTTTAAAGCTTGAAAAAAAGATCGGTACCATAGAGCAAATTATAAAGTCCACCGATTCAAGCTTTGGTGAAAAAATGACAACACATACGTTCAATATCAGAAATATTAACGGCAAGCTTCATAAGTTGGATGCCCGATTTTTGACTGATGCAGTGGATAAGAACAAAAACGAGCTGACAGGGACGCCTTTACCAAATACAGAGATGGATTTTATAGTTTACAAGAACGGGAAGATAGGTAAAAGCGAACTTTTGAATACGGGTGACAGGATTGAGTATATTGTTGATGAGAATAAATTAGTCAAGTTTGTGAATGTTGTGTCCAGCGTAATTGATACAAAATACATGGTTGCTCAGGTCAACTCAATTGATCCTCAAAACCTCACCATAAATATAACAAAGTTAATGGACCTTGATTATCCCGATATCATCAAGAATGGCAAAATGTCAATAGCAAACGGAAACGACGGACTTATGAATTCAACATACAGATACAGCAACAGTGTGAAAATTTATAATGATGGGATACCGGCGGATATAGAAACGGTTAGACCCGACTTGGCATATATTCTGACATTAAGGAATGATATGGTAATAGGCATTAAAAGCGTGAATCTGACGTTTGATGGAGATTTCATGATAGTAAAAGGGATAGTGGAGGAAAATAATCCTCAATTAGGCTATATAACACTTTACGGAGAGAACGGTGAGACCTCCAATTCATCAGGAAAAAGTGCTTTAAGAACTTTTAGCTATGTAAACCCAAATACATTAAATGTTTATAAGAACAATAAAAGGGTTTCTATTGATGATATAGAAGCAGGAGATTCTGTTTTCATGAAGCTTGATGAAGATATGAATGTATGTGACATAAGCGGTGTTGACAATTATATCCCGAGATATGCAAAGATTATAACCAAAAGGACCGATACCGTTTTAGTGGAGTATGATAACGGTGTACAGCAGGTGCTGCCTCTAGACAGTACTGTGCCTGTTTTTGTAAATTACAGCTTATCAGGGATAGACAAACTTAAAGATGGCGACAGGATAAAGCTCATACTGAATCAGACAAATAAGGAAATAACAATTAAAACGATTACTGTAAACGACAGTCAAAAAGTTATTAAAAATATATACAAAGGCAGCCTGGTACAGTTAAATGAGACAACAAAGGATTTGGTGCTACAGAATTTGGAAAGGCTTTCAAAAGGGCAATGGGAGAGAGCCCACAATATTGGCATAAGCAAAATCAATTTAGGTGATTATTACAAGATTTATTTAGGAGATAAGGCAGTAGATATTGATACGGTTAACAAGATGCTGAGAAATCAGGAAGCTTATATTGCAGCAGAAGAAGACTATGGCGGAGGCGAAAGAGTGGTCCAGGTTTCATTCAGGGATAAAAACAGTCTGGAAATTTTAGCAGATGACATAATTTTACGTTCGGATGCTGCAGGACAGTTTGAACTTAATAAGACAGCCAGCAGTATCAACTATGGTCCGTCCACAATTATTGTAAAGGATGGAAGACTTGTTACCGGTAACAGCATTTCAGCAGATGATGCAGCTTACATAGTGGCCAATAGGGACAATGACTCGGGAGATTTTTTTGCAGGAGTTGTTCAGCTTAATGAAAGGCCCGACCCAAATGCTTTAATTGTATACAGAGGAAGAATAAAGGCGGTAACTGAAAATAAAGAATTTGAAGTAGAGTCTTTTTCGCAGCTTAAAGGCCAGAGCTGGGAATACGTGAATACTCCAAAAACATTTAAAATTACATATGACACAAAAATACTTGATGATGATGGACTTGTACCTCAAAGAGATTTTAAAGGATATGGACCTGATACGTATATTGGAAGAAGTGTATACGTAGTATCCGACAATGTAAATGCATTGATTGTCAGCACTGCTCCTTACGGTCCCGATGGTGCTTTCGCTAAAGGCAGTGTAGTTGAGTTGACAGGCGGCAGCATGGGTACGGACGGTAAATATATTACGGAACCTACGGGTATTGTTATGAAGAATTCAAAGGTATACGATAAGACAAATCATGTTTGGACCGACAGCAAGGATATCACACTGAGTTTACTTAAAAACACTGTAATTATAAAAGCAGGAAAAGAAATCAGTCCGTCTCAAATAGAGGTTAATGATAATATTAGGGTATACAAAAAAGGCAATACTGAAACAGGTGATGGGTATATAGTTTTTGTTGAGGATTAGTAATATTAGAGCTGTGCTTAAAGGAGTCGAATTAATTATGAAAAGATACTTTTATAAAATACTGTCGTTTGTAATTGCTGCAATAATTTTAAACCCAGGTGCTGCCAATGCTCTTGAAGGATATAACGGATACGAGGGAGGCATATCATCGGGAGAGGTCGCGGGAAAAACCACATATGAATATCAGGAGGTAAATTTCCTAAGCGGTCAGCCGGTGGTGTTAAAAGGCAGTCTTACAATAAAGAAGACTTTGAAGGGAGAATCCATCACTTCAACTTATACTTATGATTTATCTAACATTGATAGAAGTGCTACCTTAAAGCGAACTTTGATTTATAATACCAAAATAACCCAAAAGGATAACGGTCAAAGCATTGAAGAGACAAGCATAAGCGGAAGACCAACAGAGACTGTGAAAATTGACAATAATACATATACTTTGACAGGATATGATTTTTCGAGGACTAATATAACGGATAAGAAACCGGCTATTAATTATTATGCAGGCGACATATCGGGAAGAAAGGTCTATTCAATAGGTAATGCTACAGGTGCAGCTACGCAAGGAAGAGGTACTGTTACTGTAGATATAACAGGTAAATTCTATGGGTATGACCAGTACTGGGGTACAACCGAGGTTCAAGAAATAAACTATATAATTCAGAGCGAAAAAACGGACGGTACAAAGACTGAAAAATGGGGAGGAACAGCGGATGTAACATTCTCCACAACAACCACAAAGCAGATAAGATATGTTGAAAATAAACCCAATGAAATAAGCTTTGAAGGAGGATATGTTCAAACACAAAGTAACAACAGCATATTGGAGTACAGCTCAAATCTGCCTTCCTTCACTTCAGACGGCGTGCCTTCCGATAACATGGTAACATCAAAGGATAGTCTAAAGCTTGAGACGTTTCCGGTTCAGACAAGGCTCAAGGTTCCCAACTTAAGCCAATTAAAAGGCCACTGGGCAGAACAAGATGTTCGTATGCTTTACAGCCTTGAAGTGCTGTCAGGCAATGAAAAGACATTTAACCCCGAGCAGTATATGAAAAGGTCGGAATTTGCCAGTGCCATTATTTTAGCAGGAAAAGAGGTTCCTGTTGATCCGGCTGTTGCACCTAAAACAACTACACGGACTTCCACGAAAAAGACAAAGGTTATTCCGACATTTAACGATGTTTCGGAGGAACACTCTTACTTTAATGAAATAGAAAGCTCATTTAAGCGGGGGTTTTTAAATGGAAAAGGTGAAGGCAACTTTAAGCCTGACGATTATTTGACACTCGCAGAAGCGGTGACGGTTTTTATAAGGGCATTGGGACTTGAGACTATGGCTCCAAAGTTTGGTGCTGTTACCACCTTTAGGGATAACGATGATATTCCTGCATATGCAAAAAATGCAGTGAGGGTAGCTGAGCAGATCGGTCTTGTCAGAGGTGATGAAAAGGGTTATCTCAACCCAAATTCAAAGCTTACCAATGCAAGAGCAGCTGCATTGCTTAACAGATTCATAGACTATATGAGGGATGGAATCAGAAAGGACTATAGAGATAAATATTTGGGATTTTAATTTGGTCCGTTTAATTTCTTTAGCACTTCTTTATACATAAAGTATGTTAAAATGTAATTGTTGATGTTTGAAAATTTATAAATTGTTTATGGAGTGGGGGATAGAGATGAATAAGCAAAAGATAAGGATACTTGTTGCATTAAATATTATAGTAGCTATTCTTATTACAAATTGTACTTTTTTATGGGCAGACAGCTCTAAGTTTGATGCAGATTTGAGTGCGGATTATATAAAAAGCATCATGAACATGGTAGATGACAAGTATAAGGGAGATATTGATCAAAATAAGCTTGTGGAAGCTGTTTTGAAAGGTATTTTCAGTTCTATGGACCAATACACGGAATTTTATACAGTAGAAGAGGCAGAATCGTTTTTTATAACAATTGATGGAGAATACAGCGGAGTTGGAATGGGTTTTGATGAAATTGACGGTGTGTTTATAGTCAAAGAGGTTTACAAGGACTCACCGGCTCAGAAGGCTGGAATATTAGTGGGAGACCGTCTGGTGGAAGTTGACGGAAAAAGTCTTAAGGGTGTAAGTTCAAATGAAGCGGCAAATATGATTACAGGAAAGAAAGGTACAAAAGTAGTAATTGGAGTTTTAAGAGACGGTGAGAAAAATCCCATAAAAATTACGGTAACCAGGGACAATATAAAAATAAACCCTGTCACATCAAGTGTTAGAGGTGATGTGGGATACATAAAATTGTCCATTTTCAATAATAATGCATCTAGCGAGATGAAAAAAGCATTAAAGGAAATGGATGAAAAAAAGATAAAAAAGATTATACTGGATTTAAGGGACAATCCGGGAGGAGATGTAAATGAGGTCGTAGAAATTGCAAAAAGTTTTATTCCTGAGGGCTTAATAACAAAGGTTGATTTTAAATCTGATAAAATGACAGATTTGGAATATATGTCAACTTTAAAAGAGAAAAAATATAAGTTGGCCGTACTTGTTAATGAAAACAGTGCAAGTGCATCGGAAATATTGGCAGGTGCTGTGCAGGACACAGGTGCCGGAACATTAATCGGAACTAAAACATACGGAAAGGCAAAAGTACAGAATCTCTATCCTATTTTAACTTTGGATGCATATAAAAAATATGAGCAGAAGCTTGGAGTTAAGCTGGTCATTGGAGATGACCTTGAGAAAAAATATAATATAAAACCGACTGACGATGAAGTGACAGGATGGATTAAGATAACCACAGGGCTATATTATACACCTAAAGGACGGATGATTGATTTAAAGGGTATTACTCCTGATTATAATATAACAAACATAAGAGTTGTAAATGGAGTTGATTTAAGTACAATCGGCGATTTAAGAGTCATAATAAAGCCCCAATTAAACTCTGAAAGCATTGATGTTTTGAATGCTAAAAGGATGTTGAGAGTTTTAGGCTATAATATTGATGATTTGGATAGTTTGAAATTTGACAATAAGACTTTCGATGAGCTCAAGAAATTTCAGAAGAAAAGCGGTCTTTTTCCTAGCGGTATTCTTGATTTTACTACTCAAAGGACATTGAACGATGCGTACCAGAAGCAGGCACTGCAATATGATAAGCAGTATTTGAAGGCATTGGAGATATTAAAAAATTAGTATTTATTTTTGCATAAATGGTTAATTTAAAATAAAATTAAATAAATTTAAATTATCTATTGACATGTCAATTAAATACCTGTTATAATATCCTAGCGTGCTGGTCATGAAGTGATAGCAGCAACGGACGCTTGGCGGCGTAGCTCAGTTGGCCAGAGCATGCGGTTCATACCCGCAGTGTCGTTGGTTCAAATCCGACCGCCGCTACTCAAGGCCCATTGGTCAAGTGGTTAAGACACCGCCCTTTCACGGCGATAACAGGGGTTCGACTCCCCTATGGGTCATACGGGCGCTTAGCTCAGCTGGGAGAGCATCTGCCTTACAAGCAGAGGGTCATAGGTTCGAGCCCTATAGTGCCCACCAAATGAGAGATTCAAGATGTTATAAATCTTGGGTCTCTTGTTTTTTTCATGCTTTGAGATTTTTGACATTTATGAAATGACGTATTATGAAATGGTGTATAATATAAATATTTTTCTGACAAATTAATTCAATAATCTACTTCTGTATGTTCAATCAAACATAAACCTGATAGTCTATTTTGTTAAATTACACATATTGTTTTGTATTTTGGCTTGGTGTTTTGATGATATGTGTCAAAAATAAATTTCATTAAGACAACGAAAAATGACATGTTTTACCTCCTGTTTAAATTATAATCTTCGATGTGGTTCAAAAATATTGGAGGAGGTAACAAAAGATGAAATTGGGATATTTACCGTATCAAAGATTCAATAATACGGGAAAAACCTATGGAAAAATCAAATTTGGAAGTTTTATCAATTTATTAACAGCAAGTAACATTATATTAATTCCGGTATCGTTTTTGATAGGGAGAGCTTCCATAGCCGGTGGCATCCTGCCCTTTGGAATGGCTTTATTTGCTTCTTCAGTTGGAATGGAATGCAACAGATATCTAATAGGATTGTCTGTTATAGCAGGGATGATTACCAGAGGAGCTTTAGAGCAAATATATGTTACAATAGCAGCTATGTTCCTTTTTAGTGTACTTAGCACAATGGCCAATTCCAATAAAAGCTTTGGGGCTTCAAAGGTTGCTGTTTTTGCGTTGTTTAGTACCCTTATTCCTGAATTTGCAATTGTTTATCTGCAGGGATTTTTGCTTTTTGATATTTTGAAGGCACTATTTCATGGATTACTGATTTTTCTTCTGGTATATGTATATAGAAATGCTTTGTCAGGAATTCAAAAAAAGACAGAATTGAATAATGAAGAAATAATAAGCGTTACAATATTGGTAGCTGTCGGGATTGCAGGCCTTGCGGACATTCAGGTTATGGGAGTTGTGCTGAAAAATTTATTGAGTATGGTATTAATTCTGATATGCGGGTATAGATGTGGTGCAGGTGTAGGAGCGGCTTCGGGAGTTACAATGGGCCTTTTTACAAGTTTGTATTCATCCTCTGCTCCCTTCATAATAGGATCCTATGCAATATCGGGTCTGGTAGCGGGAACGCTCAGAAAACTTGGCAAGGTAGGTTCAAGCCTGGGGTTCGTTTTAGGAAGCGGAATATATATGATTTATATGAATATATCAAGTGATTCCTTTGTTTATATGAAAGAAGCCATTTCGGCTGTGCTTGTCTTTATAATAATACCCAATAAGGTTACAGACTATATAACTAACCTTATAGGTGCCGGTTTTGATATAAGCAACAGAAGTGCACATTATACAACCAGAATAAAAGAGATGACTGTTGATAGATTGAATAACTTTTCAAAAACATTTAAGGAACTGTCCAAAACATTTTGTGAGATCTCAGAAACAAAGTCTATGGCGGACAAGCAGGACATATCCGTTTTATTTGACAGAGTTGCAGACAGAGTATGTAAGGACTGCTGTTTATGCCTTCATTGCTGGGATAGAAATTTCTACAATACATATCAGGTTATGTTTAAGATTGTTGAGACTTTAGAAGATAAGGGAAGGATAGAACAAAGCGATATACCCAAATACTTTATGGATAGATGTGAAAGAATAAATGATTTCGTTATTGCTGTAAATAATGTTTATGAACTTTTCAAAGTGGATAGGGTATGGAAAAGCAGGATCTGTGAAAGCAGAGAGCTGGTTTCTCAACAACTGGAAGGATTATCCAAAGTTGTTTCGAAGCTTGCAAATGAAATAGACACTGAGGTCAGCTTTAAAATAGATTTGGAGAATAGTTTGAGCCAGAGTCTTAAAAAAGCAGGCATAAAGGTAAGGGATGTTAAGGTTCTTGAAACTATCTGGGGTAAATATGAGGTTTCCATAACACACAGGGGATGTGGAGGAAAGCGTCTATGTGTTAATTCGATTGAAAAAATAGCAACAGAGGTATTGGGCAGAAAAATGGCAAAGGAGACGATAGAATGTCAGAAAGAGCCTAAGGATAGCCACTGTACAATAAAACTCATTGAGGAAGAGATATACAGTGTTACAACAGGCGTTTCCAAGATGACAAAATACAATAGTCTGGTGTCGGGCGACAATTATACGTTCTTAAACACCGGGAATGGAAAATATATTGTAGCTTTAAGTGATGGAATGGGAAGCGGTTATAAGGCTGCTGTCCACAGCAGGGCTACAATAAGTATGCTGGAGCAGTTTATGGAGTCGGGTTTTGATAAGGATATGTCCGTTAAACTGATAAATTCCGTACTTGTTCTGAAATCTGAGGAGGAAGCGTTTTCCACCATAGATATGTCGGTAATTGATTTGTATAATGGAGATGTTGAGTTTGTTAAGACTGGAGCGGTTTCTACGTTTATAAAGAGAGAACATAAGGTTGATGTGGTTAGATCAATTTCATTGCCGGCAGGAATACTTAGCAATATTGAGACGGAAATATTAAAAAGAAGTATAAATTCAGGTGAGTTTCTGATTCATGTAACAGACGGTGTTCTAGATGCGTTTAAAAAAGAGAGCGGGGATAATGACGACAATTTTGTAAAGTTTATTAATGATATAAATACAAGAAATCCTCAAGAGATAGCTGATGCTATATTAAAGGAGGCATACAAAAAATGTGACAGCAAGCCCTCCGACGATATGCTGGCTGTTGTTGCTAAAGTATGGAAAAAGGTAAGCTAGGTTTATTTTTCCAAATAATTTAAATAATACAAAAATGTATAAATAATTTAAAATTATCATAAACTACCTTCAAATATATATTAGTATATCTTGGAGGGATAATAAAATGGTACTTGGCAATACGAAAAGAATAGTAATAATAAAGGATATACACTCAAATATCATTGAAGAAGCCATATTGATTTTGAAAAACGATGCAGGATTCAATAAGGTCAACGACACGCCGGCAATTATAAAGAACAACAAGGATAATGGATATCTTTTAAGTGAGGCTGAGAGTGTTATCAATAATTTTATAAAAGAGAACAAGTACAAAATTGCTTCAGGGATTGACTTGAATTTCAAAGAAGTAAATATGTCAAAGTCCAAGATTATAAGGAGCATGATAATAAATTTAAGCCTTGCAGGTGTATTGGTGTTGCTTATTTATGCTGTAGCTAATTTCTTTTAGTTAAGCAGCACCCCTTTTTCCCATTTCCATTGATTTTATTCCGGTTAAGCTATATTATAATATGTAATGGTCTATTGATTTATGCTATTTGGTATGCAAATTTTAAGTTAAAGTGGTAATCTTACGAGGAGCATATAGACCAATAATAGCTGGAATTATTTCAAGGAGAAATGCTATGTTTAAAAATATATTAGATATAGTTTTGCTGCCGGAAAAGTTGTATAAGAAGTTTACTGACAGAGTTATAACTCTTGTTATTGGAGTATTTGCATTAGGTATAATTGATTACATATATTCTATCAGTGAAAAGCTTCAAAGCCTTTTTATTGACAAGACATTTTTGGATTTAAGCAAAAATATTATCTTTTCATTAATTTTTATTATTGTTTTTGGGCTGGGTGATGCTGTTTTTTTCTCAATTCCTCTTACCGATGTTATCAAAAAGCTGAAATCGGATAATGATATTGATGAGAAAAGCTCCCGGATAAAGATAATGAAAATCCAGATATTGGCGAACTGTATCATTTTCATTCCGACAATAGTTTTAACATACATCACCAATCAGGTTGATTTGGACAAGAATATTGAATTATCTGTTCCGCTTATGTATGGTTTTTTATTAATTCAGATATGGCTCAGTGCTATCATAACCAGAGGAATAAAATCTATTTTTGACATTGAGCAGAGATTCAAACTGCTTATATTTCCCATTGTTTTCTTTTGGTATTTTATCGTGGGCATGGCTCTCAACTTTATTGTGGATAAATTGATGAGTTTTGTATTGGTTTAGGGATGTTTACATAAATTAAGGTCTTTTTTACATTTTTTAATTATTTTAAAAAAAGGGTTAACTAATGACGAACATAGCCGATAAATAATGAGAAACAAATCCCCTTATTTGCTCTCATTTTGGAGAGCTATTTTTTTTGCTTTAAAATTAGCAAATTTGTTGATATATGTTAATAGAATACCATTGTACTAAAAATACTTATATGGTAATATAATAAAGTAAATTTTATAAAACATTCTTTTAATTAAATAATGTCCCGGTAGTCTAATGGATAAGACGGTGGATTCCGGTTCCACTGATATGGGTTCGATTCCTATCCGGGGCGTTAATTCTTAAGCACCAGTACTCATGCAAATACTGGTGCTTAATCTTTTTGACTTGTGTTTTTTGGCAATCTAAAATATAATAGATTTGTTCCAAATTAAAGCTAAAGTGAGGGTGTCCGATTATGTTGGTTATATTATCAGGAAGTTCTGGGGTTGGTAAAAATACTATTATAAATAGAATTTTGGAAGAGATGGATAATGTTGAGCTTATGCCCACAATGACAACAAGAGAAAAAAGGCCCGGAGAGGAAACGGGAAAGCCATATATTTTTGTCTCTAAGGAAGAATTTGAGCAGATGATTGAGAATGATGAGCTTGTTGAACATCAGATAGTGCATGGATTTTACTATGGGACTCCTAAAAAGGTAGTGAACGAAAAAATCAAGGGTAACAAGATACTGATTAAGGATATAGATGTTGATGGGACCCAGAATTTAGTTAAAAAAATAAATAATGTAGTTACAATCTATTTGAAGCCTAAGTCTAAGGAACAACTTATTGAAAGGCTTAAAGGCAGAGGTGAAGAAAGGATTGAAGTACGGCTTGCACGCTATGAACATGAAGAGGCTATGGCGGATACATATAAATATGTTTTGATAAACGATAAGCTTGATGAAACTGTTGAAAAAATTAAGGAAATAATTATAAATGAATACAATCAATGTTCTAAATGAAAATGTAAAATCAAGTTATCTTGATATAAGGCATGTGTTGATATAAGCCATGACAAAAAGAATGACAAAAGCACTGAATCCATAACAATATTCAGTGCTTTTAATTTAATGCTTTTTTATTTAACATAAAACACAATAATCAAATCAATTTTTGTTGAATAAATCTCTGAGCTTGCTTACAAAAGTCGAACCGGAGCTTTCGCGTACAGGTATAAAAGACTTAAGAGGATTTTGATTTTCGGTTTCAGATGCTTTTGGAGCAATATTTTCTTCTTCCTTGACTTTTTCTATAACCTTTATTTTGCGAGGTAAGCCCAACTCAGCATCAACTATTGATTCTAAGAAGTCCGAAACATCCGTGTTAGGATATGAAAGCAAAAACGGCGTTTGTTGCTTAACCGATTTACCAACAAAAACACTTTCCGGTATGTACCCTAACGAAGAGAATGTGCAATTGGGAAACCTGCTGACAACACCGGAAATTCTCTTAATAACAGACTCGCCTTCCTGGTCGTCTTCACATTTGTTTACGACAAGCTTAATATTGAGGAACCGATGCTTTGAAATCAGAACCTTGAGAATGGAAAAAGTGTCCGATATCGCATGGGGCTCAGGTGTCGTAACAATTATTGTTTCATGAGTGCTCATAACCAGGTGGTTTAATATTCCGGAAAGACCTGCACTGGTGTCTACCAAAATATAATCGAATTTGTCTTCAAGTTCAAAAAGGCCTGTGACTATTCTATCGATTTGATGAGAATTCAAATTTGAGAGCTCATAAAGGCCGTTTCCCCCAGGTATTACTTTTATATTACCTGGACCGTCAATAATAACTTCCTCCATTTTCTTTACACCTTTAATAACATCAGTAAGGTTGTAAATTGGATTTAACTTAAGGAGAACATCAATATTAGCCATTCCTAAATCAGCATCGAGCACTGCTACCTTTTTATTCCTTTTTGCAAGTGCAATGGCATAGTTGATGGCAAAACATGATTTTCCTGTACCGCCTTTTCCACTCGTTATAGTCACAAATTTACATGCCTTTTTTATATCGGAATTTGAGTCTACAGCCTTATTAATGGCACTTGCGAGATTTTCGGGAAGGCTAATAAAAAGAGAGTGCTTTTCTGGATTTTTACCAACGACCTTTGAATCAAATTGTAACAGTCCATATGGAGTATTTGTTTTGAGGCTTAAATTATAACCAGTTGAAATTAGAGAGAAAACTCCGTTTTTATTAGGCTGGGTAATTTCAATGCAATTCTGATCCATTGACAGGAGCTTGCTCTCATAGATGTCACAAACATTACCTGAATTTGTAGTTATTTCAACAATTTGTCCGGGTAAAAATTTGATGTTATCCATAATACCTCTCTTTATGTATGTAGAAATTATATTTTCAATATTTCTATCGATAATTTAATTTTATATTATGGTATAATTAATGTCAATTGTACCATAAAAAATATAAACAATAATTACATATTATTTTTATTCGATGTAAATATTGAATATTACAAGTAATAATAAGATTGATTCCACTGCATAAACTCTTTTTTTACAATAGATGTACCTTGACA
>DAOOVO010000038.1:0-34253 GCA_035370245.1 Pseudobacteroides sp. | reverse complement strand
TACTTTTAGCCTATTTGTTCTAGGTATTCATGTCAAGTTTTATTATACAACATCAAATGCTACTCTAAAATTTTTATTGACATTTACATTTGCTATTACAGGAATTAAAAACTTTAAAAAAGATGTAATTACCAAAGTATAAGGATGTATAATATGAGGATTAATAAAGATAAAAGCGTTGGTAGAGTTTTGTTTATAGTTGAGGGTGCGAGAACGGAGTTTACGCTGCTTAGGCGTATATTTTATGATGTCTTGAGCTATGAGTATATAGAAAAAAAGTAATAATGCAAGTTTTTTTAAGAATAGAAATATCAATACATCGAAGATAGCAGTTATAAACACGGAGAATTCAAATATATTAAGAACGAATGTTCCTTGTAACTAATGAAAAAAATATGTGAATATGATATAATGCAGAGTGAAAAGAGGTGATAGTGGTAATGGCAACAGCAGAACAGATAAAGATGCTTATACAGTCACATTTTGATAAAAATGATGATAGATTTAAAACTGTGGTTTTACAGCTTGCTGCTTATGAAGCAAAGCAAGGGCATACTTCTTTGGCTAGGGATATCAGAGCTTTGATTGATAAAGTCAAATCAGAAAGTGCTAAAGTAATTCCTTTAAATAAAGATTTGGGAGATATGATCTCCAGTAATATTTCTGAAAACAGATTGTCGGAACTGGTAGTAAAAGATGATATAAAAGCAAGGGTTGAAAGGATACTGAAAGAGTTTCGCCTGCAAGACAAACTGAAAAAATATGGCATGAGTAACCGCAGGAAGATATTACTTGCTGGCCCTCCAGGTACAGGCAAGACTATGACCGCATCGGTTTTAGCGGGAGAGCTGCATTTACCGCTATGTACTATTATGGTGGATAAACTGGTTACAAAGTTTATGGGAGAAACGAGTGCAAAGCTTAGGCAGATTTTTGAAACAATTGCAGAGAGTCAAGCAGTGTATTTGTTTGATGAGTTTGATGCTATAGGGGCTGAACGCAGCATGGATAATGATGTAGGTGAAATGAGGCGAGTACTTAATTCGTTTCTTCAGTTTATTGAGCAGGATCATTCCCAAAGCGTTATAGTAGCGGCTACAAACAATTTGAGACTACTTGACCAGGCTTTATTCAGACGTTTTGATGATGTTCTGCATTACGGACTACCAGGAGAAGTTGAGATAGAAAGATTAATAAAAAATAGGCTTAATGGGTTTATAAGTGATAAGTTAAAATTGAAAGAAATTGTAAAAAAGTGTATATCTTTAAGCCATGCAGAAATAGCAAGGGCATGTGATGATGCAATAAAAGAAGCAATTCTGAATGATAAAGAAACTGTAGATAAAGAACTTTTGACTTTGATGATCGCTGAAAGAAATTCTGTGTATCAAAGAGGTGAATAATATGCCAGAAGAAACATACAGGCATTTTTTTATTGAAGGTATCCCTGAAACACAAAAATATACAAGAAAGAAGCAGGTGATACCTCCCAAACCTTTTCCGAATGTTGACAGACGTGTTCATGGTCAACGTATCAAGGAAATGTTGGAGAAGGCCTGGAATGAGGCAAAAGATATAAACGAGCAGCGTTCAGCGGTATCCTTACCAACAAAGGACGGGATGTATTTAGAGTTTGAAAGTGCCCCAAATTTTGAACTTGCAACCAAAAGTCTTGAGTACCAGAGGAAAGGTAAAGGGATCCGGCTGCTGAATGTAAGGACTGAAAAAATTGATGAAGACAAATTTGTTAATAAAGCAACTGTTTTTATACCGAAAGGAAAAGAAACCTATTACATAAAAAAGGTCCAGGAATACATTGAAAAGGATACTGATAAGCATAAACCCAAAAATGAAGCGTTGATATCGTCACTTAATAATATTAAGCTTGCGGTTTTGGAATCTTTCTGGCAGGGAAAGAAGGAGTGGATTCCTGAAGATGAACCGCAGTGGTGTGAAATTTGGCTTAGTTCAAGTGACGAAGAAGTAGAAGCTTGTACCCGTAAATTAGCTGAGCAATTAAATATACCTCTCCAAAAAGAATCTTTAGATTTCCCAGAAAGAAAAGTTATCCTTGGAAAAGTAAATAAAAAATTACTGGTTGAGCTTATATCAGCAAGTCCAAATATAGCTGAGTTTCGGAGAACATCCGAAACAGCCCTGTTTTTCATTGATATGGAGAATAGTGAACAGGTAGAGTGGGTAAAAGAGCTTAAGAGTAGAACAATGGTTAATGCAGATACCGATGTTTGCATTTGTATACTTGACACAGGGATAAATAATGGACATGCCTTAATTAAACCTGTCTTAAAAGATGAAGACTGTAAGAGCTATGAGGATTCATGGGGAACTCATGATCATGAGGGACATGGGACAGGTATGGCTGGTCTGGCTGTTTATGGTGATCTGCAACGTGATGTCGAAGGCAGTCATGCTGTTACTATTAATCATATCCTTGAGTCATGCAAGATACTTCCACCGACAGGAGAGAATGATAAGAAGCTATATGGTGCTATAACTGAACAGGTGGTTAGTAGAATGATAATTGACAATCCGAATAGAAAAAGGATTATTTGTATGGCAGTTACAGCTCCAAAATATGAACTCAGGGATGGAAGTCCTTCTTCTTGGTCTGCTGCAATAGATGAATTAACATCTGGGTATTTGGATGGTGAGCAAAAGTTATTCTTTGTATCTGCAGGAAATGTTGTTGATCGTAAAGAATGGAAGGACTACCCTGACAGTAATAAGAGCATGACAGTTCAAAACCCTGGACAAGCTTGGAATGCTGTTACTGTTGGTGCATATACAGAAAAAGTTTATATAGAAAAGGACAATAAAAAGCATTATGAGGCAAGTTCGGTGGCTCCAAAAGGAGGGTTATCTCCTTATAGTTCAACATCGATTCTTTGGGATAAAAAATGGCCTATTAAACCTGATATTGTTTTGGAAGGTGGTAATCTTAGAAAGGATTCACTTGGATGTTGGGAATGTGAAGAATTATCTTTGCTTACTACATATTATAAGCCGTCTGAGAGGCATTTTCACTTTACTAATGCAACAAGTGCTGCAACTGCACAGGCAGCATGGTTAGCTGCCCAAATTCAGTTTCAATATCCCAATGCGTGGCCTGAGACTATAAGGGCATTGCTAATTCATTCTGCTGAGTGGACTCCAGCGATGAAAAGCCAATTTTTAAAAGGAAAGACAAAGGGCTGCTATAAAGAACTTCTTAAAACATGTGGGTATGGCGTACCAAATTTAAATAAGGCCCTTTGGTGCATGAAAAATTCTGTTAATCTTATTGTTCAGTCCGAATTGCAACCTTTTGATAAAAGTGATGATGGGAAACGTTATGTTACAAAAGATATGAACATTCATGAGCTGCCATGGCCGAAGGATTTATTGCTTGATTTAGGGGAAATTCCGGTTAGTATGAGAGTAACTTTATCATATTTTATTGAGCCAAGTCCTGGAGAAATAGGATGGAAAGAAAGATATAGATATGCATCATGTGCATTGAGATTTGATGTAAACGGAACGGACACAAAGGAGGCCTTTCTTGCACGTATTAATGCTGCTGCAGATATGGAAGACGAAGGATATGAAAGTGACGGAGGCAGTGTTAAGTGGATAATTGGAAAGAATAACAGGCATTTAGGGTCAATTCATTCAGATATATGGGAAGGTACTGCAGCTGAACTTGCAGTGAGTAATTTAATAGGAATTTATCCGACTGTAGGTTGGTGGAAAGAAAGAGCGTGGCTTGAGAGGTGGAATCGAAAAATCAGGTACTCATTAATTGTTTCATTACAAACACCAATGCAGAATATTGATTTATATACGCCTATTTATAATATAATAAAAGCTAAAGTGCCAGTTACTGTAAAGGGCTTGACTTAAAAAAGAGAAATATTCATTGTGCTTGAAGACGAGAGTTTAATTCCACGAAACATGAGGAGAATGATATGGTTCGTATCTTAGTAGTTGATGATGATAAAAACACACGCAGATATATAGAGGCCGTACTGACAGCGGAGAATTATACCGTACTTACAGCGACAAACGGTAAGGAAGCACTTGATGTGATGGAAAGAGAGCATATCGATCTTGTGGTTCTCGATATTATGATGCCTCAGATGGATGGTTATGAATTTACAAAAGCACTTCGCTATAGCAACAATAATCTGCCCATCCTTATGGTTTCCGCCAAGCAGCTGCCTAAAGACAAGCATAAGGGCTTCCTAGTCGGAACGGATGATTATATGACAAAACCCTTCGATGAAGAGGAAATGATTTTACGCATCAAAGCACTTCTTCGCCGTGCACAGATTGCTAACGAGCAAAAAATTGTCATCGGTGATGTAACCCTGGATTACAATAGCTTTACGGTATCGAAAGGCAATGAAATACAGGAACTTCCGCAAAAAGAGTTTTTGCTTCTATATAAATTGCTTTCCTATCCGGGCAAAATATTCACCCGCATTCAGTTAATGGATGAAATCTGGGGGAATGACAGTGAATCCGGTTGGGAAACGGTGACTGTGCATATCGGCAGACTTCGTAAGAGGTTTGAAGGTTGGGAGGAATTCGAAATAGAATCGGTTCGTGGGCTTGGATATAAGGCGGTGAAAAAGGTATGAGACGAATAGAGAGGAAACAGCGGTTGGCCCTGACTATACTGTTTTCATCGGTGGTATTTTGCTTTATCATAGTAACAGTGTTAATAGTAGGAGGCGTTATTATCTTTTTGGTTCACAATGGAGTTTTGAAGAATGGCAATGATGTACCGAGAGTTGATTATTTGATTTTCAATATAGTAATTGCAAGTATAATTCTTGGATTGATCTTGACTGCGGTGACTAGCCGTATTCCCCTTAAGCCGGTCAACTCTTTTATCAACGCCATGAACCGTCTGGCTTCAGGTGACTATAAGACACGTCTGCATTTCGGTAAATTTTTCGACAAGCATCCTACAGCATTGGAATTGATGGCAAGCTTTAATAATATGGCAGAGGAGCTTGAAAAGACAGAAATGCTTCGTTCAGACTTTATTAATAATTTTTCCCACGAGTTCAAAACACCCATTGTTTCCATCGCAGGATTTGCTAAGCTTCTAAAGCATGGAAACCTCACGGAGGAACAAAGGATGGACTATATAAATATTATAGAGGAGGAATCTCTGCGGCTTGCCGCCATGGCGACTAATGTCCTTAATTTAACAAAAATTGAAAATCAGACCATATTAACAGGGGCATCCGAATTCAATCTTTCCGAACAAATCCGCAACTGTGTTCTGCTTTTTGAAAATAAATGGAGTAAAAAGAATATTGAGCTTGATCTTACATTTGATGAATATACCGTTTATGCTAATGAAGAATTGCTCAAAGAGGTTTGGATCAATCTGATTGATAACGCAATTAAATTCTGTGACAGAGATGGTACTGTGAGAATCGATATAACTGAAATCGAGAACAGACTTCTTATATCTATCTCCGATACGGGAGAGGAGATACCGGAAGAGGCTAAGGAGCTCATTTTCCGAAAATTTTTTCAGGTGGATGAGTCCCATTCCGTTGCTGGTAACGGTATCGGGCTGGCTATAGTCAAAAAAATCGTGGAGCTTCACGGTGGCGATGTCACTGTTTCATCTCGCAACCGTAAGACGGTATTCACCGTTTCATTACCAAAATAGAAAAAGAAAATAGATATATTCTACCGACTATATATGCTCCCCTTGCCGACAGTTTATAAACTATTGACTGTAAGGAGGAGCTTTTTTACTTGAGTTTCTTTTCAGTTTAGAAATGTATGTTATAAAAAATTGTTGCTAGGGACAATAAAAATAGTTTAGTTTCAGTTTAGAAAAATGGTGTATTTTTTACTGATAAGTATCTGAAGGAGGTATTCTATGAGAAGATGGCTTTCAACCTTAGAATATAAGGTAAATGGCTTCATGCAGGGACGTTATGGCTATGATGAGCTTTCCCGATTTCTGTCCATAGCCGGGATCATTATGATACTTATTTCTTATTTACCATACATTCGTTTTTTGAATATCATTGGATTTGTTTTACTGGTATGGTCATTGGGCCGTGCTCTTTCAAGGAATTTCTATAAAAGGCAGATGGAACGTAATCGATATCTGAGTATCAAAAATAAGACTACACAGAGATTTCGTCTGTATAAAAGCATGTGGCGTGACCGGAAAACCCACAAGTATTATAATTGTCCAGGCTGTAAGGCTGACATACGTATTAAAAAACCGGAACGAGGCAGACGGATTATGATTACCTGCCCTAAATGCAAACAGAGCTTTGAAAAAAGAACATAAGTAGGTGAAAAACTATATGATTGACCCTTATAAGGTGCTTGGTGTATCGCCGGGAGCCTCACAGGAAGAAATAAAAAAAGCATACAGGAAAAAAGCTAAGGAATGCCATCCCGATTTGAACCCCAACGATCGGGAAGCAGGTCGCAAAATGAACGAGATCAATGAAGCTTACCAGATGTTGCAGAATCCGGAAAAATATAGAGCTAAACAGGAAGAGGAGCAAAGAAGGCAGCAATATTACTCATCCTATGGTAGCTACGGGCAGAGAAGTCAGCATAGTACAGGGCAGGGTTATGGCCGGTATGAGGGAGCAGGTGGCTGGTATAGTGATTTCGGCGACTTTAATTTTGAAGATTTCTTTGGCTTCGGATTCGGTGCAAGACAATATGACACAACACCATATCCTCAGGAAGGAGATTCAGACGAGCTTGTTCACGCTATATATGCGGTAAACAGCGGTCGTTTTGACGATGCAATAGCTATACTTACCCGTATGACCAGTAATTATCGGAATGCACGATGGTTCTATATCACTGCAGTTGCATATAACGGTATGGGAGAAACAGTGAGAGCAATGGACCTTTTGCAAAAGGCAATACAGATGGAACCCAACAATCCTGTTTACAGACAGCTTTATAGAGAATATAACATTTTGAGTCGGAGAGCAGAGCAGCCGGGAGCAAGAGGGTTTCATTCACCATTTAGAATGATGGGGAAAATATTTCTTTGGCTGATGGGGATACGACTTATTTTCAATTTCATTCAGATGCTGCTATATAACTTGTTGTATGCTCGCTGATGGAAAGGAAAATTAAAATGGGTAAAACAATAGGAATAGATCTTGGTACGACAAACAGTTGCGTGGCTGTTGTGGAAGGTGGGAAACCGGCAATAATTCCCAACGAAAAAGGAAATCGAACCACTCCTAGCGTTGTTGCTTTTACAAAAGACGGAGAACGTCTTGTAGGGGAAGCGGCAATGAGGCAGGCTGTTACCAACAGTGAGAGGACAATTAGCTCCGTCAAGCGACACATGGGTACGAATTGGAAAAAAGAGATTGACGGAAAGCCCTTTTCACCGCAGGAAATCAGTGCTATGATATTACGTAAGCTTAAAACGGATGCGGAAGCATATCTCGGTGAAACGGTAACCGACGCTGTTATAACTGTTCCTGCGTATTTTAACGATATTCAGCGTCAGGCAACGAAGGATGCAGGGCGTATTGCAGGTTTGAATGTTATGCGTATCATCAACGAACCGACAAGTGCTGCTCTTGCATACGGACTTGATAATGGGACACCACAGAAAGTTATGGTGTACGATCTTGGCGGTGGTACTTTTGACGTTTCCATTATAGAGATCGGTGAAGGTGTTATCGAAGTTCTTGCTACTAATGGTGATAATCATCTAGGTGGTGACGATTTTGACGAGCGTATCACCAATCGTCTGGTCGATGTGATAAAAAAAGAGTATAATGTGGATGTAAGAAAAGATTTTGCTGCATTTAGGCGGATAAGGGAGGCTGCGGAGCAAGCGAAAAAGGAACTGTCAGGCACTGAAAACAGCTACATTGTGCTTCCGTATTTGACACAAATACGTGGAAATACCATTAATTTTGAATACACGCTTACACGAACAGAATTTAATGATTTGACCCGTGATCTTGTTGAAAGGACAGCCGTTCCTGTTCAGAATGCTCTGATGGATGCAGGAATTGCAGCATCGGAGCTTAGCAAGGTACTATTGGTTGGAGGATCAACAAGGATACCTGCTGTACAGGAAAAGGTTCGGGAGCTGACGGGAATAATCCCTTCACAGAACATTAATCCTGACGAATGCGTGGCACAGGGAGCTGCTGTGCAGGCAGATACGCTTTCAAGTGGAGCCATCACACTTTACGGCAGGAATAGTATTCTATTGATTGACGTTACACCCCTTAGTCTATCCATTGAGACAGTTGGCGGCGTAGCTACACGGCTTGTGGAACGAAATACTCCTCTTCCTGTGCATTATTCAAAGATTTTCACTACAGCTGCACCTTATCAGCGAAATGTTGAGATCCACGTTCTGCAGGGAGAACGTCCCATGGCAAAGGATAATAAAACAATCGGTAAATTTAAACTAAGCGGTATCAAACCTGCCCCTGCAGGAGTTCCACAAATTGAGGTTACATTTGATATCGATGTAAACGGTATTTTGAAGGTGTCAGCGAAAGACTTGGATACCGGCAAGGAGCAATACATTATCATTACCGATAACGAGCGTATGTCTGATGCGGAAATAGAACAGGCAATTCGTGACGCTGAGGAGTACTCGAGCCAGGATGGCATTCGTCGTCAGGCACTTGATATAACCTATAAGGCCAATAAGTGTCTAAAACGTGCTGAAACTGCACTTGACAAAATAAAAAAGGAACTTCCGAAAGTGGAAAAGAAGCAGATCAAAGCAGATATTGCCAATCTGCGAAAGCTGCTCATGAAGACAAAACCGGACAAGATGACGGAAAGTGATATATCATCTGTCCGTAATGCTATCAATAAATTGAATTCAAGCAGTGCTAATGCCTGCCAAATGGCGGGTATTGATACGGAAAGTAAATAAGGAGGATATGGAAATGCTTGAGCTTAAGAAAATATCAAAGGTTTACATTACCGGTGGTGAAGATATCGAGGCATTGAAAGAAATAGATCTAAAATTCCGTGATAGCGAGTTTGTTTCTATACTTGGTCCTTCAGGCTGCGGTAAAACAACCATGCTAAACATTATAGGAGGCCTTGATCAGTATACCTCCGGTGACATGGTAATTAATGGTAGGTCTACAAAAGAGTATAAGGACAGAGATTGGGACACATACAGGAATCATTCGGTAGGTTTCGTATTTCAAAGCTATAACCTTATTCCCCATCAGACGGTGCTGGCTAATGTAGAGCTTGCACTTACGCTGTCCGGAGTGTCTAAAAGGGAACGACGCAAACGTGCAAAGGAAGCCCTCGAAAAGGTTGGTCTTGCAGATCAGATACGCAAGAAGCCGGCTGAGATATCTGGCGGTCAAATGCAGAGAGTTGCCATTGCCCGTGCCATAGTCAACAATCCCGATATTATCTTAGCCGATGAACCGACAGGTGCACTTGATACCGAAACAAGTATTCAGGTTATGGATATACTGAAAGAAATTGCCAAGGATCGCCTCGTCGTTATGGTTACCCACAATCCCGACCTTGCAGAAAAGTATTCAACTAGAATTGTAAAAATGCTTGACGGCAAGATAATCGATGACAGCATGCCTCTTACTGACGAAGAGGTTAAAAAGGAAGCTGTTAAGGCACAAAGTAGGGAAGAGAATAATGGCAGAAAGAAAAAACCGTCAATGTCCTTTGGAACATCCTTCGGACTATCTCTTAAAAACCTGATTACCAAAAAGGGTAGGACAGCTTTAACCAGTTTTGCCGGTTCCATCGGTATTATCGGTATAGCTTTAATCTATGCAGTGTCCCAGGGGACTACTACATTCATTGATTCCGTACAGGAGGAAACCCTTTCTTCCTATCCTTTAACAATTGAAGCACAAAGTGTGGATGTATCAACACTGCTTTCTACGTTTATGGGAAAAGCGCAGTCGGTGTCGGAGCATGAGAACGATGCAGTTTACCAGAAAGCTATGCTATATGAAATGATGAATGCAATGAACTCCCTTGAAACACAGGAAAACGATTTGAAAGCTTTTAAGAAACATGTTGAGAAGGAACGAGCCGACGAAAACAGCAAGCTTGGTGCGGCTCTGGCAGGAGTACAGTACACATATGATACCGATCTTTTAATATACACTAAAAACGTTGATGGCAACATTATCAGATCCGATACGGAAGCTATGACATTGGAGCTTATGAAAAAGTATGTCGGTGTCGATATGTCATCTATGATTGCCCTGCGTGATCAGTCAGTTATGGGGAATGCTTCGTCCATGATGAGGTCATCCATGAATTTGTGGAAAGAGCTGCTGCCCGGTGATAACGGAAAACTTGTGAATAAAGTAATCGAGAAGCAGTATGATTTGATATATGGAAACTGGCCTTCAAGATATGATGAAATAGTTCTATTCGTAGATGAAAATAACGAAATAGATGATATGACTCTTTATGCGTTAGGACTGAAATCGGAAGAGGAAATCAAGAAGCTGATGGATGCGACAATCAATCATACTACGGTTGATTATGAGGTACAGAAATGGTCTTATGAAGAAATCTGCAAAATGGATTTTCGTACAATTTTAAACTCCGACTGTTACACATTTGATGAAAAAACGGGTACCTATACGGATCTTCGTGATACTGAAGCGGGATTGAAATATCTTTATGACAATGCACTGGCACTTCATGTTGTCGGTATTGCAAAGCCCAGTGAAAATTCTGTTGTATCCTCAAGCAGAAGTTCCATCGGATATACAAACAAGCTTACGGAATATATCATTGAGCATGCAACTAAATCGGAAGCAGTAAAAGCACAGAAGGAAAATCCCAATACGGATATTTTCACAGGACTGCCGTTTAAGGATAAAGACGGTACTGTTACAGCCGAGAAAAAAGCAGAGGAGTTCAAAGAGTATATTGCATCTCTTGATACTTCAGGAAAGGCATCTGCCTACCTTAAGATTATGAGTATTCCTTCCGCTGAAGCGACTGAGAAGTTTGTTTCCGACACTCTTGCAAACATGACACGTGCTGATATGGAAGCTGCTATTGCACCGGCAATGGCAAAGCAGACGGGAATGGATGAGGCAACTATTAAAGGATATATTTCTTCCATGAGTGATAAGGACTTGAAAGAATCCTTTACTCAGGCTTTAACCGAGCAGTTCCGCATGCAGTATGCCGCACAGGTAAAACAAAAGATGGGCACTATGACCAACGAGCAACTGGCTGGTGCACTTGATATGGCCATTACTCAATATACCGACGATATGTGTGCCCAATATTACGATGAAATTCTGGAATTCTCGGATTCAACTTATGAAAACAATCTGAAAAAGCTTGGTTGTGTGGATTTTGACAGCCCTGCAACCGTTAATCTTTATGCTTCTTCCTTTGCTAACAAGGATGTTATCAAGGATGCTATAGCGGAATACAACGAAAAAGTTGACGATATGGAAGAAATTACCTATACTGACTATGTAGGACTTATAATGTCATCCGTCACGACGATTATTGATGCCATTACCTATGTTCTTATTGCATTTGTCGCAGTGTCTCTGATTGTTTCTTCCATTATGATCGGTGTTATCACGCTGATTTCAGTACAGGAGCGTACGAAGGAGATCGGTATTTTGCGTGCTATCGGTGCATCGAAAAGGAATGTTTCCAGTATGTTTAACGCAGAAACCGTTATTATCGGCTTCACATCCGGTCTGCTTGGGGTGGTGATTACCTATCTGCTCTGCATACCTATCAATATGATAATGCATGATTTGACAGGTATTAATAATCTCAGTGCAATTCTGCCGGTGAAGACAGCCATTATTCTGATTATTATCAGTATGCTTCTGACGCTGATTGCCGGCATCATTCCGTCACGCAGTGCTGCTAAGAAGGATCCGGTTGTTGCATTAAGAACAGAATAATAAATTGCCTTTTTAAAGTGCTGTTTTTGTTGAATCATAATTTGCTATTTATGCCTAAATAAATAAGGGGTTGATGCAAAGCTAATTTAGTTTTGTATCAGCCCCTTTAATATAAACCTGATATTGTTTACCTAAACCTGTCTTTTTTACATCAAAAATTATTTGACAAAGTATATACAATGTTTATAAAAAAACATGTAAAAATAGATATACTAGACGACCGAGTCTCTGTGGTTTATGATGTAATTAAAGCTATATTTAATGAAGAGGTTCGGTAATATAAATATGAAGGATAACCCGACTGGTGTTTGTTTATATTAATAGAATAATGACAAAGGGGATGCTACTATGAGCAAAGAAAATCCGGAATTTATAGATGAAAAAATTATAGAATTATTAAATAAAGAGCAGCGTAAAAGAGTGATGGAGCTTGAAAAGAATAACATTTTAACTGGAATAAAAACCGGTATGATCAATATAAATGGAGAGGATATAGAATTCCATGAAAAAACTCTGTTAGACGGCAAGATCAATATAATTCTTCCTAAAAGCTTCAGTGAAATGTCTCCTGAGATTGCTTCTATAAAATATCCTTCAGAAAGAAGACCAAAGCTTATCTACACCAATGAAAGCACATCGATAAATATTTCATTTAATCACACAAGTACTGAGGTTCTTGATAAGAATATGTACAGGTTCAAAGATGCCATGCTACAGATAGTGAAAAAAATGCAGCCTGCGGCAACGTGGCTGGAAGATGGTGTAGAACAGATAAACGGCAGGAATATTGTATACTTTGATTTTTTAACTGATGCTATAGATGGCAAAATATACAATTTTACGTTTATTGCAGAACTTGAGGGAAGAGCACTTATATGCAGCTTTAACTGCACTGAAGAAGAAATGAAGCAGTGGAAACAAGTAGCAAGAGGAATCATGGAGACATTAAAGGTAAATACAAGCATTGCTTAGAAATTTATGTAACCATATTTTTTGCATTGGAAAGGGGATGGTACAGTGGGTTTGTCAATTATTACATATAGCAACCTTCAATTTGGGCCTTATCAGCTTACAAACCTACTTGATTTGAGGATCGTTAAAAAAGTAAATAACCATGTAAGGATGTACTTTAGCGGAATAATACCTGAAGAGCAAAAAGACAAGTATGTTGAAATGACCAGAGTTCAGACACAGATAGAAGCTAAATATATTACCGAATCAAATGAGACTATTTATTTGTTTAAGGGAATAGTCATAAATATAAAAGTTAAAATGATAAGAAACATATACTACTTGGAAGGAGAAGCTGCATCGCATACTTACAATATGGATGTAAAGCTCAGAAGCAGATCATTTCAAAAAAAAGACATGCCATATACGGATTTGATAAAATCGGTTATATCGGAGTATAGTGGGGCCGACTTTATAGATACGGCTTCAAAGGGTAAACTTATAGAGAAATTTACCATGCAGTATAATGAGACTGATTGGGATTTTATTAAAAGAATGGCATCCCGCTTTAACGCAGGACTTATAGCAGATTCAAATATTGCTGCTCCTAAATTTTGGTTTGGAGTACCTGACGGAGTAGATCAAGGTTCTTTAGAGCAAAATTTCTACACAGTTACAAAGAAGATTTCTGAATTTAAAACTTCTTCAGAAAATTATATAAGCGGAATAAGCGATAACGATTTTATATACTATGAAATTGAATCGGATAAGCTGATGAACATAGGTGATAGAGTAAATTTAAACGGAAAGAAGCTTATTGTATGTGAAGTTAATTCATATATCAAAAAAAGCGTTTTGAAGCATAATTATATCCTGACACCTCAAAAGGGTTTAAGTCAGAATATTATTTACAATGACAAAATAACAGGCATGTCTGTTGAGGGCAAGGTAATAAGTGTGGCCGGCGATAATGTTAAGATGCATCTGGAAATTGATGATGATCAAAGTGTTAGTGATGCATGGTGGTTTCCTTACTCTTCCGTATATACGGCAGAAGGTAACAGCGGATGGTACTGTATGCCTGAATTGGGGGATCATCTCAAGGTTTATTTCCCAAATAATAAAGAGGAAGATGGAGTTGCCATGAGTTCGGTAAGAAAGGATTCGGAAAAGGCTGAATATAATAAGGTGGATAATCCTGATGTAAAATATTTTAGAACCAAGTCAGGTAAAGAGCTGATGTTTGCTCCGAATGAAATACTTATATCAGCTAAAGACAAAGAAATTTATATTAGACTTAATGAGGAAGATGGCATTGAGATATTCAGCAAGAAGGAAATAAAAATTATTTCAGACGATAATATTGTAATGGGTTCGAAACAAAAAGTTATTATAACGGCTGGGGAGGAAATGAATATAACCTGCAAGAAGAGCAATATAAAGATGGATGGAAGCACGGGAGATGTTACGATATTAGGAAATGAAGTAAAAACTAATTAAGTATATAAAATTTATAGAGAGGTAAGTGTTGTGAACAGGGAAGAGGCATTACAACATTTTAATGAAAATTTTGTAAGACAAAAAAGTATTGAAAAAATGCTTAAAGTTGAAGAGTTTTTTCATAAAAATAGGGATAATTTGGTAGCAGACTTTCTTGATTCATTCAGAAGAATATGCTTAAAGATAAAGCAGATTCAGAATGAAGGTAAAAAAGGAGAGGTAGGATACATAACATTCTCTCTTCTAAGGACTTCCATGAAGGAAGGAAAGCTTCTTTACCTAATTGAAGCATTTGATAGTAATTGGTTTTTAGACAGAATGGAATGTCAGGCTATATATGATGCCGGATGGCTTGGAAAGTTTCTGGACGAGTTTGAAGCTGAGCTAGAAGAAAACAGAAGAGAGTATGTTGGTTTGCTTGGAAGCTTTGACACTGAACGGTTAAAGTTTAAAGAAGCCGGATTCTACAGCCAATACATAGCTAATATTGCCAGGTATACCATGCCTTTTGCTGTCTTATTAAGGGAATATCGAGATATTGTTAGGAATGAGAAGATGGAGGTTAGGGTTGGAGAGTACTTGGATATAAGCGAAGTTGTGTACAAAGAGAATTCCGGAAAAAGAAATCCTGAAGAGATAACACGACAGCTTTTAGATATGAAGGACAAGCTGTTTTGGCACGAGGACTTTAAAAAACTCAATTTATCAAAGGGAAACCTGGAAAAAAGAAGCCTGAATCATTCCGATTTTAAGGGAAGTGATTTGTCGGAAAGCAATATGAAATTCTGTAAGCTCATAGGAACAAGATTTCATGAATGTATCATGATTAGGGCTGATTTAAGTAATTCGTACATATATGATGCTGATTTTTCCGATTGCAATTTGGATAGTGCACGCTTTGTCAATTCCAAAGGAGCCAAGGGAAGGTTTTACAACCCCAAATTTAGGACAAGGAGCATATGGGGCGTAAATTTTGAAAGAGCAAACCTTGAGAATGTGAGTTTCAAGGGAGCAGATTTGCAAGGGGCTAATTTTAAAGGTGCAAAATTTAAAAATGTTGATTTTAGTGGTGCGAATCTCCACAATGCACTTTTTTTAAGAAAGGATGTCGAAGCTCTTCAATTGGATGATATTCAGAGAGAATCAATAATTTGGGAGTAGGTTAAGATAAATCAGAGTTTTAAAGGAAGGGAACGAGGATGGAGTATTTTAATATCTTTTGGGACAACAAAGTTCAAAATCAAATTGAACCGATCGGTTTGTCTAAAGATTTAAACAAGGAAATTTTTGATGGTATTAGTGATATAAAAAAATTAAATGAGAAAATCACTCGTTTTTATTTGAAAGATAAGCCTATCAATTTGTATGTGGATTATTTGGACAATTCTATTCCTGTTGTTTCAGAGAGATTAAAGAAAATGCTTGCTAAATTTGAGCCCACCATCTTTTTTATACCCGTTGCATTTATTGATTCAAGAAGCATGCGGCAGGAATTATATTGGGGAATGATACCAAAGAGTTTTGATTGTATATCGGAAAAAAGTGAGTTTAATAAAAATGGTACCTTGAAAAAGCTTGTGGTAGACAGTGTAAAAATGGAACACTCACCTCGGGTATTAAAGGTATCGGGTGCCATGGAAGACATAATAATTGTAGATCTTTGCGTGGCAGAAGCATTGCTGCGTAGAGATTTTATAGGCATAGACCTCTTAAGAGTCGAAAAAGATTAGCATAAGGAGTTGATATCATGGGGGATGAAGTACAAAAGGTAATGAGTGAGGAAGAAAAACACAGCTATGTTGTGGCAGGTGCATATCTGAAATGTAGTGCAAGCGATGCATATAGCGTATTGACGGCACCAAGAAGCCATGGAGTATATATAAAAAATAAAGCTCAGCTAAACATAATGGATTATAAGCCTTGTTTAAATATAAGGCCCTTCGGCCTGTGCAAAATCTTGAAAGGTGCTTGCACACCTGCTGTAACCAGTCCCTGGTCAAATGGAAAGGATGATAAGCTAGTAGAAAATTATCCTGTTTTACTTAATATTTCTAAAAATGTGTGTAACGTTGGTGGTGTTATAACTATAGAGGATGACGGTCAAGAGTAGTATTGACGGAGGAGGATAAAATGTCAGATTTGCAAAAAGCAATATCTTATGACAATTTGAAGGTGATACTGCCTTATGATATTAAAATATTGACTGAACTAAAGATAGAGAAAAAGCTGAACGATCATTCACTTGTTTACATAACGGGAATAATACCTGAAGATAAAAAAGACAGTTACATAGAAAAGTCTACTGACAGCGACAGTATCCGCATTATTCAAGTGGAAGACGGCAAGGAAGTAAAAACCTTGTTCTGCGGACTTGTAACCAGTATAAGTATAAAGCGGGTTAGAGACGTTTATTATTTGTCTTTGAATGGAATTTCACATACCTATGAACTGGATATAAAATTAAAAAAAAGATCCTTTCAAAATTCAAATATGGCATATAAAGACTTGATAAGAAATGTACTGTCTGATTATAGCAAGGCTGATTTTATAGATAATATTACTAAAGGATCAAAAATCGAAAAGTTTATACTTCAATATAATGAAACCGATTGGGCATTTATAAAAAGAATGGCTTCACATTTTGGTGGAGTTTTGATACCTGATGATTGCACAGAGAGCCCTAAAATGTGGTTAGGATTGCCTAATGGGAATGAAGAAGTATTAAATGAAAGCTATTATGGTTTGGAAAGAGATCTTTCAGATTATATGTTTACTGCAGAAAATTACTGCAGTAGCTTGGGAGAAATTGATTTTACAAGCTATGAGGTTGAGAGCCTGAGCTTTTTTAATCCTGGAAGCAATGTAGTTTTTAAAGGGAGAAAGCTTGTAGTGTGTAAGATGCTTGCTACTTTGAAAGAAGGCATTTTGCACGTTCAATATGTACTAATACCTAAAACCGGTGCTCGGCAAAATCTGTTACTGAATGACAATATCAAGGGAGTATCTATAGAGGGAAAAATAATAGATACACGCAAAGATACTGTAAGAATTCATCTTGAAATTGACGACATCCAAAATAAGGATGAAGCATATTGGTTTCCCTATTCATCATTCTACACAGCCGAAGGCAACAGCGGATGGTACTGTATGCCTCAGCACGGAGATAGTGTTAAGCTTTACTTCCCTAATAACAGAGAAGAAAATGCAATGGCATCTTCCTCGATAAGGAAAGGTGGAGCAAGCTGCTCAAAGACATCAAATCCCGATATCAAATACATGGGTACCAATTTTGGAAAAGAGATGATGATGGGAGTTAAAGATCTTTCTTTTACTGCAAAGGAAAGTAAAGAAGGCATTATAAAGATTAGTCTTCATGAAGACAATGGTATAGAGATCAAGAGTGATAAAAAGATTAGTTTCGTATCCGAAAAGGATATGATCATAGACCTTAAAAAGAAAATGAGCATTGATGCTGCTGATGAGCTATGCCTGATATGTGGTAGTGAAGAAGGTACTATCAGTAGCATATTTTTAAATGGGGATACGGATATAAAATCGTCAACTATAAAGATTAACGGAACAAAAAAAGCGGATATAAACATAGATGACAGAATAAATGCTATAGAAGAAGTAAATGAGGATATAAATGAACAAAAGTCACAGAAGGAGTTGGATTGGCTCAATACGGGTCTAGACATACTTCAATTCGGGCTTGATGTACTTGGAACGATACCTGCTTTGGGTATAGTTGCCAATGCTGCAAATGCCATTATTTCAGTAGGAAGGGCTATTGGTGATGCGGCAAGTGGGAATTGGGCGGATGCAGGATGGAAAATGCTTGATGCAGGACTATCTGTTATTTCTTGTATACCTGTTGCAGGGACTGCAGTTAAAGGAACCAAGATAGCTAAAACAGGAGGTAAAGCACTAAAAACATTCGCTAAAGTTGCAAAAGCTGTTGATAAACTGTCAGATTCCAGCAAGATTGTTAGAGGCATAATTAAAAATGGCAAAAAAGTGATTGTCGGTGCAATGATGGTATTAAATTTTGCTGGAATGGCAAATGGAGTTGCACAGGTGAAAGCAGGAATTGAGGGCATTATAAAGGACGGACTTGATGAAGATGACTTATTTAATATTACAAGAGGAACCTTCGATGTTGTAAGAGGAATATGGACGCATAACTCTTTGAAAAAATCTGTTTGCTGGTTTGACCCTATCAATGTTGTAAACGGCAGTTTTTATCTTAATGCAATAGACCTTGAGATTGAAGACAGAGGAATGGGAATCTGCATCAGAAGACAGTATAACTCTATAATAAACAGAACAGGTATATTGGGTACCGGATGGGTCTTTGAATATGAGAGCAGTATAACAAAAATTAATGACGATGAGGTATCGCTGTTATATAATGATGGCCACATTGAGGAATTCGTTAAGAGCGACGGTAAATGGAAAAAGAAGAATTCTTTGGATGAGGAAGAAGTGCTGACTGAGGACGAAAATTGCTTTACAGTTACATATAAAGATAAAACAAAATACATATATAATAAATCGGGAAGACTTGAAAAGATATGCGACAAAAATGGAAATACAATAACCATTTTATATGGCTCGGACAATTTAATCAGCAAAATTATAAGTCCTGGTGGAAAAACCATAAGTTTTGAGAACTTCCAGGGTAAGATAGTAAAAATCGTTGACAATACGGGGAGAGAAGTCAAATACCGCTATGACAGGGATAACCTAATAAGTGCCACACTACCTAATGGAGGAGTAATCAGCTATACATATGAAAAACATTATATTACCTCTGTGACCGATATGAACGGTAATCAGTATGTTAAGAATGATTTTGATGAGAATGGAAGGGTTATCAGGCAGGTGGTTAACGACCAGAGTACTATTGAAGTGGTTTATGATGATATCAATATGCTGAATACCTTTACCTGTCTCGCTACCGGAGCTGTAAGAAAGTGTAGATATAATGTTTTAGGTTATATAACTGAATTGATAAACGATGATGGCTCCATTGAAAGGTATAACTACGACGAATATGGGAATAAAAGCAGTGAAACCGATGCAAACGGCAGAACCACCAGCAGGGTTTTTGACAGTAGGGGCAATGTGTTGGAGGAGATTTATCCTGATGGCAATATTGTACGGTATGAGTATGACAAGAACGACAACCTAATTAAGAAATGCTCAAAAAGCGGAAGAGAAGAGCTATTTGTCTATGATGAAAAGGGCAACCTAATAGAAGAAATTATAAAGCTGGATAATGATAGCTATTCAAAAACTGTTTATTTATATGATGGCTATGGAAGGGTAATATCAAGGACCGATTCGGAAAGCAATGTGACTTTATATGAATATGACAGGATGGACTTGGACAAACCGGGGATTGTCAGAGATCCCCAGGGTAATACCTATAAGTATGGTTATGACAAAGCGGGAAGAATGACATCAATAACGACTGATTACGGTACAGTAGAATTTTCATATAATGAGCTAAATAAGAAAACACTGATACGAGATGCAAAAGGTAACACCACATACATGGTGTATGATAAGATGGGAAACCTAGTTAAAAAGGTAATGCCCAACGATTACAGTCCTGATATAGGCAATTGCAAGGCCTATGAGTACAGCTATGATGCCATGGACAGATTGATTCGAACTATCGACCCTATGAAGAATGTTTTTGCAGCAAAATATGATACTGAAGGTAACCTTATTAAGGAAATAAATCCAAATTACTATGATGAGCTAAAGGATGACGGTACAGGGGTTGAATATGTTTATGATTTTGATGACAGAAGGATAAAGACTATATATCCTACAGGGGGTATAGCAAGGACGAAATACGATTCTGTCGGCAATATTATAAAAACTATTGATCCTGTAAAATATAATGAGGAAACTGATGACGGACCCGGAACCGAATACACCTATGATGAGATGAACAGACTCATCATGATAAAGGATCCTGATGGTAATGTTCAGAAAAAATTCATATACGATTTGGATGGCAACCTGGTAAAAGAAATAGATGCAAAGGGATATCAAAGTGCTGCAAAAGATGATAAGAGATTCGGGACTATATATAAGTATAATCTGGCCGGATGGCTTTTGGAGAAAAGGGTTCCTGTGGACGAGTCATCGGGAAAGATATTGTACAATATAACCATGTATTCTTACGATAAGGTCGGAAACAGGATTGAGGAAAAACGCTCATCCGAGTACGTAGACGAAAATAGCTATCCTAAAGTGTGGAATGTTATCAAATACAAACACGATAAAAATGGCAGAATAATAAAGATAAGTGATTCTACAGGTGCACAGATTGAGTATGAGTATGATTGCTTGAATAACAGAACTCTGGAGAAGGTAAAGATAAGCGATACTACCAGTAAAATAACCAGGTACAAGTACAACAGCATTGGTTTACTTGAAAAGATAATAGAAGAAATAGACGGAGATGACCTCAAGCCGCGAGTTAAGGGTAAGACTATTTCTCAGACAGTTTATGAATATGACAAAAACGGCAATATAGTGAAGATTACAAGCCCTGAAGGCTATCAGACACATATGATCTACGATAGTTCAGACAGACTCATTAGGGTCGTGAAGACATCATGCCATAAAGATGAACGTATAACAGCTTTTGAATATGATAAAGCCGGAAATATTATCAGAGAGACAGATTGCAACGGTAATTCAGTCAGGTTTGAATACGACAGTATGAACCGAAGAATAAAGATGATTGATAGGGAAGGAGGTATTACAAGGCTTTATTATGATGCTGCGGGAAATGTCATCAAGCACATATCTCCTCAAAACTATGATCCGTCAAAGGATAACGGTCATGGCACCATATACCTTTATGACAGCATGAACCGCTTAAAGGAAGTGTGGAATGCATTAGGATATAACATAGAAAAAAATGATTACAATGAAGCCGGTCAACTTATTAAGAAAACCGATGCAACTAAAGGCGGAATAGAGTACATATATGATATAGGTGGCAGAATCAAAAAAGTATTTACCATGGGGGCAAAGATAAAGGGAAAGGCCAGTCAAGAGTATACATACGATGCACTTGGCAATATAACAGGTATCCGGGATGGTGAAGGCAATTATACCCAATATAACCTGGATTTGTGGGGAAGAGTAAAGGAAATTATTAAGGCAGATGAAAGCATAGAAAGATACAGCTATGACTATGCCGGAAATATAACTAGTGCTACGGATGGTAACGGTAACACCACAGAATATAAATACAACAGTCTTAATCTTCTTTCACAAATCAAAGACCCTGCAGGCAGTGTAATGAACTATAGATATGACCTCCAAGGCAGACTGGCTCAGGAAGAAGATAGAAACGGAAATATAATAGAGTACCTGTATAACATGGATGATAACATAATCCAGAGGAAGGAAGTAAATTCAGGGATAATGGAACAATACAGGTATAACCTTGATGGAAGCCTCATGTCTGCTACCAGCGGGTCTACAACTTACAGCTATTTTTATACCCCTAACAGAAAACTAAAAAGCAAGATGATGAACGGCAAGCCTTTAGTTGAATATAAATATGATAAAAACAATAATATTGTTGAATTAAAAGACTTGACCGGAAGGCGTACCCACTACAAGTATGATAAATTGGGGAGGTTAGCGGAGGTTTGGGATACGGACAAAAGGGCTGCCTCGTATACATATAACCATGATGGTACGATCTCCTGCATAAAATATGAGAACGGTATTGTTGTAGAGTACACACATGACTTGGATAAAAACATCTCTGGTATACTTACTAAAAACAATGATGGCAAAGAAATAATAAAGCATCTTTATTCCTATGATAACAACGGGAATCAAATAGAGAGAGTTGAAGACGGTGTTGTCACAAGGTATGAATACGATAGGCAAAACAGGCTTATAAAGGCTGTCTACAATAATGATGAAGAAAGCTTTAGTTATGACAGAGCCGGGAATCGTATAAGCAGGACATTTAGAAATGTATTTACAAAATATACCTATGATAACAGAAACAGGCTTTTGGAAAAGCTTGAAGGGAGCGAACTTACATCGTACAGCTATGACAAGCAGGGCAATCTATTGACAGAAAAGAGCAGCAAAGGTATTATAAATTATACATACGACTGCTTTAACAGGACTGTAAGCGTGAAGAAGTGGGACGGTTATATAAAGAACCGTTATGATCCTGAAGGCCTTAGAAGTGAGATAGATGAAAACGGAAAAGTGACCCGCTTTGTTTACGATGGCTGGCATGTGCTTACCGAACTGGATAAGCAGAATAAGGTCCAAGCTGCAATGATAAGAGGATATGAACTTGTGGCTAAAAAGGACAGAGAGGGCAACAGCTATTATTACCTTAACAATGCACATGGGGATGTAATTGGTCTTACTGATGCAGCGGGTGCTGTGGTGAACAGATACCGTTATGATGCCTTCGGTAATACGGTTGAGGCTGTAGAGAAGGTCAATAACAGGTTCAGATATGCTGGTGAGCAGTTTGATGAGGTTACCGGGCAGTATTATCTCCGTGCCAGATTCTATAATCCTGTGGTGGGAAGGTTTACACAGGAGGATACCTATAGAGGTGATGGACTTAACCTGTATGCTTATGTGGGGAATAATCCGATTAATTATGTGGACCCAAGCGGGTATAAGAGGAAACAACCGTCATGTGGTTTTAATAAGACAAAGCCTGGGAGTGATAATTCAGTTGCTGATAATAATGCAAGAGTTGGTAACCCCAAAAGACCTGGCGGATATAAAACTGGAGATGTGGATTTACATGGTAATTTAAGTCCAGGGGTTAATCGTGCTACAGGTCATAAAAATATAGCTGCTGATGGCAATGTTCAATCACATCATCCTATACAAAATGAATGGGCTAAACGATGGGCAAAAAAGAAAGGGTTGCCTTACGATGAAAATAAAGCTCCAGCAATATTACTTAAATCTAGTTCTGGAAATCCTCATGCCAAAATTTCAGCTGCTCAGAGGGCTAGAAGAAGAAATGAGGGATATGATACTGACATAGTACATGAATTCTATAAAAGTTATAAAGAATTGCTTGATGCAGGTGTAGATATGAAAACGGCTCAGAAAGCAATTAAAGATGCTTACAAGTATTTTGCAAGTATAGGAGGTTTTATATAAAATGATTGATCTGACAAAAATACAAAACTTGATATTAAATGATCCGGCTAGTGATTTTGAAATTAATAAAGTTGAAAAGGAATTAAAGATGCAACTACCAAAAGCTTATCGGGAATTATTAAAACTTTCAAATGGATTTTCAATTGGTGGTGGACTTCTAATTTATGGAACTATGGATATCAGTGAACGAAATTTGACGTTAGGAGTAAAAGAATATGCAAAAGGTTATGTAGCAATTGGTGATGACGGAGCTGGTAATGTATTTTTGATGACTCAGGATTTAGAATCTAAAGATGTAATTGTTGTTGATTCTGGAGATATGAATCCCAATAATGCTCTAAAAGTAACTTCTGATTTTACTAGTTGGATATCTAGTGGATGTGTAAATGAGTCTGCTATCAATAATGCTCCTCAAATATTACCAGATATATGTGACTTAGTTTTAGTAAATCCACTAAATGGTGGAACAAAAGATTTACTTCAGATAAAAAACGTCATAGGTATAGAAATGCCAATAGGAGAGTTGTTAAAAGGAACGAAAAATCTTCCTTTTGTGTTAGTGAAAGGATTTCCTTATGGTAAAGCAAAGAAGCTCATAGAAAAATTAGGTACTATAGGTAAAGCGATAACGCTTGTACCTACAGAATTGAATAAGCAATAATAAGTAATTTGGATAACTTGACTATTTTATTGAAAGCTCTTGCACTTAACCTATAGTTGCCGGAGTTCTTTTTCTTCCTTGTGCTACAAATAAATATTCTCTTTTTCAAAGTTTAAAACCATATGGTTTTTTCTATGTAGATTAAATAAAACAATTAAGTGTATTATTATACAACATCATATTGAAGAAAGGGAAAATTACGCATATAATAAAGGCATATAGTGTTAATTCCATTGGTAATATGAAGATTTTATCGTCTATATACACTCGTGTACCAGACATTTGAACAGCTATAAAGTATTTAAGGTAAACCGCTAATAAGCTTCAATTGACATCATAATGAAAGGAAAACACGAACTTATTATGGAGTATAAGATTTTAAACTTATCAATAACCATGCCATTTGGGAATACTCAAAATACAGTTTTTCCAACATTACTTTTGGATAAGCAAAACATAATTCTTGTTGATTGTGGTTTTATAGGGTCGTTCCCTATTCTTGAGCAAGAGCTTCTTAGGCATGGGTTGTCAGCAGAGCAATTAACCGGCCTTGTGCTGACCCATCATGATCATGACCATATGGGAGCAGCTGCCGTCCTCAAAAGGATAAATCCAAATATGAAAATATATGCTTCTGCTTTAGAAGCATCATTTATCTCCGCTCATGAAAAACCGCTACGGTTGCGTCAAGCGGAAGAAATGCAGAAAATACTTCCACCTGAACAGCAGGACTTTGGCAAGGCATTTTGTGATATGCTACGTCGGGTTGAGCCGGTTGAAATAGACACTTTTCTGCATGATGGGGAACGTATGGATTGGTGTGGGGGATGCAGTATTCTTGCTACGCCAGGCCATACTCCCGGACATATTTCGCTTCTTATGGAAAAGGATTCGATTGTCATTACAGGTGATGCAATCGCACTGGAGGAGGGTAAGCCTGTAATTGCAAACCTACAGTTTACATTGGACATTGAACGGGCGATAGAATCTATGGAAAAACTATTATCTTTAAATGCAAAGTCTTATTATTGCTATCATGGAGGGCCATTTGTTCCTACAGTGGTTTGAAGTATTAAAAACTATTGTTTTATCAGTTCTCAAGGATGAGGGTATATCAGCCAATGTCTCAAGGGTTCCTAAAATATAGTAAAAATATAATGGAACTTGCAATAAATGACACAAAAAGTCGGGTACAGTTCTCAGATGAATACTATAATAAAATTGCAGCTAGATAGGAGTGTATAGTGTGATTGGATGGATTGAGGGTATTCAAAATGCAATTGAGTATATTGAGGATAACCTTACAGAAGAACTGAATATTCAAGAAATTGCTGAAAAAGCATGCGTTTCAGCGTTCCATTTCCAGAGAATTTTCAATATACTGTGCGGTTTCACAGTAGGAGAGTATATTAGAAATCGCAGACTCAGCATTGCGGCACAGGAGCTTTCCAAAGCAGATGCTAGGGTAATTGATGTTGCAATAAAGTATGGCTATGATTCTCCTGACAGTTTTACCCGTGCGTTCACCAAGTTTCATGGTATTTCTCCTTCGGCAGCAAAATTAAAGGGTGCAAATCTAAAGTCATTTGCACGAGTCAAAATAAAATTGGTATTGGAGGGCGGTTCAATGCTAGAGTATAAAATCGTTGAAAAGGCACAGTTTACTGTTATGGGTAAAGTAAGAAGCTTTAACACAGATACTTCTTATAATGAGATTCCGAAGTTTTGGCAGGAACATATGCAGAGCGGAGAGAACAAAATTGTTTGTGGCATGTACGGAATCTGTATGGATAGTGATGGGAAAAATTTTGATTATCTTATTGCAGACAATTATTTACCGTGGAATGAAGTTCCTGAGGGCTATGGAACCAGAGTAATACCTGCCGGAACATGGGCAGTATTTCCGTGCAGAGGTGCATTGCCGAAATCATTACAGGATGTCAATACAAAAATCTGGAGTGAGTGGTTGCCAAGTTGTAAGGAATATAAACTTGCGGGAAACTATAACATTGAAATGTATACTCCACCCCAAGAGAATCCGGATGATTATTATTGTGAAATCTGGATACCTGTAAAGAAAATTTAGAAAATGATCCGCTAATTGAGAGAGCTTCTTAATTAGCGGTATTTTAATTTTAAGGACTATGGACTTTGTTTAATAGACCATGCTACAATGATTAAAAGGTAAAATTAGGGGGAAGGGAAAGATGTTTCGTAAAATGAGAAGATTTAAGCAGGCTGTATCGGAAGCAGAATGCAAGAAAGTATTAACAGAAGCAAAAAGAGGAACTTTTTCGGTTATTGGAGATGAAGGATATCCATATTCTCTTCCTATTAATTTTTACTATGATGAAAAGGATAACCGAATATATTTTCATGGAGCGAAGGAAGGCCATAAGGTTGATTCCATAATGAATTGTGACAAGGTGTGTTTCACCACATGGGACGACGGCTTTAAGAAAGAAGGTTGTTGGGAGTGGAATATTACCAGTGTCATAGTTTTTGGAAGAGCAAAACTTATTGAAGATAAAGAAATGAAAGAGGATAGATTGCGTAAACTGGCCTTAAAGTATTACCCAACTAAGGAAGAGGTAGAAGACATACTGGCACGTTCCTTTGATAAAACACAGCTTTTTGCCATTGATATTGAGCATATGACCGGAAAGTTGGTTAGTGAAAAGTGAGATTAATAGCTAATATCATGACTGTCGGACGAATGGTAATTGCTTTACTGCTCTTTCTAACAGAGACATTTTCAATACCTTTTTATGTACTGTATATTCTCTGCGGTCTGACAGATATGGCGGATGGGTTTGTTGCTCGCAAGACACATACGGAATCGCAGCTTGGGGCAAAGCTGGACAGTATTGCGGATATCGTTTTTGTGGTTGTGTCTTCAATCAAGATACTGCCGATGGTACACTTTAAAACATGGATTTGGATATGGATTGCAGTAATTGCTTTAATTAGGCTTATTAATATGGTTGTGGGTTATATATGTCAGAATAGAGTTGTAATGCTGCACACGGCAGCAAACAAGATAACGGGACTGCTGCTTTTTATTCTGCCGATAGCGATGAGATTCCTTGATATAAACTATTCGGTTATTCCAGTTTGTGTTGTTGCGACATTTGCAGCATTGCAGGAAGGATATTTTATAAGAACGGGATATTCTGCGTCTTGAATCCATTTTGGATGTCCGCCAACTTGTGAACCTGATATTCCTAAGAACCAACTTGCAGCATAGAAAGGGTTTCTTTTTGTATCACTAAGTCTTAAGTGGGTTTTTAAAATGAAACCATATTCCTCATCAGGATTTATGTTGGGTAAATATTCAGGAGCTTTATTAAATTGGCTCCACTTGGAGTTGCCATTATAATCGATATCAGAATATATAACTCCATAACATGCACAAATATGGCAGGTGCTAATCCTTAACCTGCTTCCCGCAATATTAAGAAAACTAAATTTCGGGTCAGATAGTAACTCTTTTTGACTAAAGCTATCAAGCATTCATCGATTTTACAATCTGTTATACAGACTAACGGAAGCAATATTTTCTTAGCGGTATGAACATCATCGCTATTAATCAAATCCAGTACATATTCTTTTAAACGGGCTATATCTTCATCCATTAGAGAAGAATAAATTTCTTCAGTACTTTTCTTACAATCGATGTAATTTATCAGTGGATCATATTTTTTAGGCCTATTCATGATTTTAATAATTTCCACATAATCATCTACACCTTCATATAAGTCAACATCTTTTTTATTCTTTTTTATATATTCTTCATATTCTTTTCTTTCAATAGCTTGATAACAGGGCATACAATATCCTCCTGTTTTTTTGGCTGTTGAAGGAAGAATTGAAGCTTTACATTCTGTATTTTTACATGGAATACGGTCACTCAAAAAAATCACCCTTTTTAAACAATAGTTAAAATCAATATATAAAAGGAATATACCTTTTTGTTCTTTTCATATATTCCATATAGTCATTCCCATGTACATTGATTAAATAATCCTCCTCACATCTGACTTGAATCTCCAAAAACAATACAAATACCAAGTTAAATATAAAAATTGTCCACGTTGACCAGATTATCCATACACCCAGGTTTAACATGAAAAGTCCCAAATACGTTGGATTTCTAATGTATTTATAAATTCCTGTTGTTATCAAATCTGTCTTTATTTTTTCATCAATGCCTACTCGCCATGATTTTCCCATCTTTTGCTGTGCATAAAAGCAAAGGGATAAACCTATCAAACCAATTGCAAATCCCAATACATCAAAAATGAGCGTATCCAACAATTCCAGCCTGCTAAATAATGAATAAAATTGCACTTCCAATATGTGCATAATTATAATTATCACTGCATACAAAGTTAAAATTTTTGTAATATTATACATATATTTCTGTAAATTAGATGTTGAATTTCTCATTACTTCAGGATTTATTCCTGTAGTTTTTATTTGTTTGGCCTTCTTAATCTTCCACAAAACTATGTAAATCAAAAATAGAATAATTACAAAAACACCATCTAAGTACATTATTTATGCCCCTTTTATTAATAATTTAATGATTTAATTCTACCATTATTCAATTTTATCATCAATTATGGTTAATAGAGCTTTTACATGATATTTTTTATAATGGCTTCATAAAGGTTGGTAACAATGTCAGGAATAAAATTTCTAAATTTTATCGGGTTAAGTTTATTTTAAAAATTGCCGAAAATGTGCTATATTAAAGTGAATGAAATTCTAAAGATGAAGGGTATGTTTATAAGAATGAAAAAAAGCTCAAAAGTAAGTAAGAACAATATAAGAATTAATGGAAACTTCTTTATTTTTCAAGGCATTGTCATATCGATTTTATTATATCTTTCCTGGGGCTCCTGGATAAAATTCATTATTTATGTTGCTTTGGAAGCGGCAGCATATTATGCTTTTGTATACTTCTTACTGGTTAACAGCATAAAGAAAAAGCGAAACAAAAAAATTGTTTATTCAAATAATTCATATAAAAAGGTAGTAAATGATAGTGTTGAGGTAATTGAATTTGGTGAGACTAAAAGATTAAGAAAAGTAGGTAAAAATTACAACTGGGAGGTTTCTGACCGTAGTAATGAACAGGAATATATGGAGTATTCTAACAATAACCAGAATGTACATTATAGAAGAACGGAAACATCAAATTTAAACAATGCCGAGAATCGTGTAACAAATAACACAAGCACGATGAATAACGCAAAAAGAAATGTTTCAAGAGAGGAAGTTAAAAAATTTGTACCTTACCGATCACCTTTTGATCCTATTCGCCCAAAGGAAGAAGAGCAAAAGATAGAAACAGAAAATGCAAGTGAGATTGTAGAGGCTAATCTGCTAGATTCTGGAAATGTAAAAGTTGATATTTCAGAACCTGTACAACTGAAGCAAGAAGAAGGTCCGGAAAGTAACACAAAGGTAAATGATTTAGAGGAAAATTATATCGAGGAAAATTATTTAAAAGAAAACAATGTAGAGAAAATCGATGATACAGAAAACGATGAAAAAGAAAACATTGCAACAGAAAATGATGTAGTAAACGATGTAGAAGAAGATAATACAAAAGAAAATGGTATAGATGTAGATAATACAAAAGATGATATGGAAGATTATGAGCAATACTGTGTGGAAGGTATTATGGAAGCATGCGTGGAAGAATCTGTATATGAAGGTATAGAAGAAGGCATAGAAGAAGACGTAGAGGAAGTAGAAACATGTCTGCAGCAAATACTGCATGATGATAAAGAAGAATTTGAAGAAAGAAAGCAAATTACATTAAAAAGAGGGTTTAAAAAAGCATACAAAAAGGTGCCGATAGATCCTAAGCCGGCTGTTCGTGTTGTGCAGCAAAACGTACCACAATGCATTCAGTCCGGTAGAAAAGTGTTGAATATGGCTGAATATGAGCCTCCCATTGAGCTTCTGAAAAAGAATGAAGTGCCTAATTATGATCAAGAGACTGAGGCTCATATTGAATATACATCACATAAATTGATTGATACGCTGGCAAGTTTTGGGGTTGGTGCAAAAGTGATAAACGTAAGCAAGGGCCCCACAGTTACTCGCTATGAGTTACAGCCCAATGCAGGTGTTAAGGTCAGCAAAATCATAAATTTGGCCGATGATATTGCATTGAATCTTGCTGCCACAGGTGTGAGAATAGAAGCACCTATCCCCGGCAAAGCGGCTGTTGGAATTGAAATACCCAATAAAAAGAACATACCTGTATTACTTAGGGATGTTATCGAGACCGAAGCGTTTAAGAATTATGATTCCAAGCTGGCTTTTGCAGTGGGAAAGGATATTGCAGGAAATGTTGTGGTTGGTGATATTGCCAAAATGCCCCATCTTTTAATTGCAGGTGCTACCGGTTCAGGGAAAAGTGTTTGTATCAATACATTGATAATAAGTATTTTATATAAATCATCTCCGGCGGATGTACGCCTTCTTATGGTAGACCCAAAGGTGGTTGAGCTTGGTATTTATAATGGTATTCCCCATCTTTTGATTCCTGTGGTCACTGAGCCCAAAAAAGCGGCAGGGGCACTTACCTGGGCGGTAAATGAAATGACAAATAGATACAGGCTTTTTGCGGATAATAATGTTAGAGACTTAAGAGGCTATAATGAACTTATTAAAGAGAGGGGAGAAGGCGAAACTCTACCCCAAATTGTCATTATAATTGATGAGCTTGCAGACTTAATGATGGTTGCTCCCAATGAGGTGGAGGATTCTATTTGCCGATTGGCACAAATGGCAAGAGCAGCAGGCATGCATTTGGTCATTGCTACACAGAGACCTTCTGTTAACGTAATTACCGGTGTGATAAAGGCCAATATTCCTTCGAGAATATCATTTGCCGTTTCCTCCCAAATTGACTCAAGAACAATATTGGATATGGCTGGGGCAGAGAAGCTTTTGGGAAGAGGAGATATGCTGTTTTATCCGCTAGGACAGAGAAAACCGCTGAGAGTACAGGGAAGCTTTATCTCCGATAAGGAAGTTGAGAGAGTTGTAGAGCATATTAAGTCTCTGCAGCGAGCAGAGTATGATGAGGAAATATTGCAAAAAATAGAAAGTCAGACAGCAGAAACGCCTAAACCCGATGCCAGTGGAGATGACGAATTGCTGCCTCAGGCTATCATGATGGTTTTGGAATTGGGACAGGCTTCAGCCTCGTTGATACAACGCAAGTTTAAAGTGGGATATTCGAGAGCTGCCCGAATTTTGGACCAAATGGAGGCTTGGGGAGTAGTCAGTGCATCGGATGGCAGCGGCAAACCAAGGCAAATATTGATTTCCAAGCAGGATTGGATTGAGCTGAACGCATAGAAGTTGAATCAATACTATTGGCTGTGATCAGACAAAAATGGCTTCATCACATTGTAATAATTTTTTTCAATTATTTTTGCAGAATATTTGAATTTATCGGAGACAATTTTGTTTATTTCTTTAACATAGTTGCTGTCTTCTTCTGAATCACTGGTGTATTCCATGGTATTTGTGGCTGAATTGTATTTGCCTTTGTCGGTAATCCAGTTTCTATTTGAAAAAATTACCAGAGGATCGGATTCGGACAAAATGTCGGTGCCCATGAGAAGGCGTGAGTCATAATCAAGGCCGAATAAATTTGATAGGGTAGGTATAATGTCGAGGCTTGAGCACGGTTTATCGATTATAACAGTATCCATACCTTTTTTCCAGAGAATAAATGTACTTTTATACAATTCAAAGTTTTTTTCAACTTCATGGCCTGCCAGCTCATCAATATTTTCTTTAGGAAGACCGTAAGGGTAATGGTCGGGACTAATGGCGATTACTGTCCTGTCGGCAACACCGGCAGCTTCCAGTTTATCAATAAGTGATTTCATGGCAAATTCAAGCTCCATATTGCATGCAATATATGCTTTTGAAGCATCGGAATAGGGAAGGTTCTCCACATATGATTTGTTTTTTCTTGCGATGTAGTTGCCGCCAAAGCTGTAATTCAAATGCCCGCTGACAGTCATGTAGTATGTGTGAAAGGGCTTATCTCCGATATATTCACCTGCCGTAACATCGATCATTTCAAGATCGGATTCCGGCCAGGTATTTTTTATATTGAGCCCGTTTCCTACTCCTTTGTACTCATATCCCATGTTTGGATGCGAAATGTGCCTGTCATAATACTTATATGAATGATTATGGTAAGCCTTTACGGTATAGCCAAGATTTTTGAACTGGTTGCCCATTACAAAGGGCATGTAGTTTTTACCGGTACGGCTGAAGCTCCAAATACCGGATTTGGGTATGAGCCCGGTACAGGCAACAAACTCGCCGTCAGAAGTGCTTACACCCCATATGGGATTATAAAAGTTTTTGAAAACAAATCCCTCTGTCGACATTTTATATAATGTCGGAGTTAGTTCCGGACTAATGGCATAAGGGGAGAAGCCTTCAGCTGTTATAAGAATCAAATTGAATCCCTCGAAAATTCCAGTATATTCATTCTTTTTTGTAGGTACTACAGATGAAAAATATTTATGCATTTCAAGAAGAGTTTTATCCTTTTCATTTGAAATTAGAGAATTGAAATCAATATCCAAAACATTAGGTTCATAACTTGGTATTGGAGTTGGTGTATTATCTGCAAAATTAATATCAATACTCGGTATGGGTGATGCTTCAGCTTTATATAGAGTCTCTGTGACGGATTTTCCGATATAACTGTATTCCATTACAGTGGCTTGTTCGCCAAAATCAAAACTTGGAATAAGCCCTTTTATATCAAGTTTCATTGTTGTCATGAGTCCTAATTTTTTTACCGATAACTCAGGAATGAAAGTTTTATAATACAATGTGTACTGGGAAAAGGAATTATCTTTAGTGAAGTTTAAGCATATTATAGAAGTTATTTGACTGAATATTAAAAAGAGGAATGTAAAGCAAAAAGTTTTTGGATTTAACCTTACGATAGTGGTCTTTATAATAATAAAGGGCAAAATCATTAATGGAACAAAAAGAAGAATAACAGCAATGAAGTTTTCAAAAATTGCAGTAATGATGATGTCCTTAAATTGAAGTACATCTCCTGTACCCGTCAGTGAATAGAATGACATTGGAGTTTTAAATATATCATAATATATAAGCTGAATATTGTAGACAAGAATGAGCAGAGACAGCAGTATTATGGCAGATGCTTTATTCGCCGTGGATGGGAATACACTTGAAAGTATAAACATTATAGCACCTGCGGGCAGTGAAAATAGTACGACAAACACAAAGTCAGAACTTAAGCCTTCAAATGTCCATAGGCTAAAGATAAGCTCCAGGTAATTTATAGATACTATGTAAAATGCTAAAATCCAATATTTCAAAAATAATGAAAGGATAGTATTAATCTTTGCTTTAATGTATGACCCCATTAATATAATTACCTCCGATTTAATTGAATGAAGGTTAATAAAACTATTATACCGCTTATTTGGACAAATATCGACATAAAAATTTATAAATTTGCAAATATAATCGCAAAAATTTTGAAACGATTGCCTTTCATTTTTTTGTGGAAAAATTCATTTTTTCGTGATATAATACTTACAATTCCTGTTGGAGGTGTTATATGGCTATCAGCTATAAAAAACTATTTCATGTGATGATTGAAAAAGGTATTTCAAATTCGCAGCTTCAAAAGCAAGCTGGGTTTAGTGCAAATATAATTACAAGACTGAAAAGGAACGAATATGTCTCCCTTGAGAGCATCGAAAGTATCTGCAGAGTTCTAAATTGCAAAGTGGATGATATATTGGAGTTTGTTCCGGATCAGAATTTAGTAGAAAGGATGTGGATGGATACACAAAATATGGGTACTTATGATTTTGTCAAATTTAACACAGAGTAGAAAATATTTAAAGAGTCCAGTGGTAAAAAGTCAAGAGGTGATTGGAAAAAATTTTTGAAAATTTAAT
>DAOOVO010000037.1:0-35473 GCA_035370245.1 Pseudobacteroides sp. | reverse complement strand
GTCGAACAGTGGCTTCGGTCACTGATTTAATACAATATTAATTGTACAAGGAGGTGGACTAATGCCAACGTTTAACCAGTTAGTAAGAAAAGGAAGACAGGTTATGGAAAAGAAATCAACTGCCCCTGCACTTCAAAAAGGGTTTAACTCTTTAAAAAAGCAGCCTACAGATTTGAGTGCTCCTCAAAAACGTGGTGTTTGTACTGTTGTTAAGACTACTACTCCTAAGAAGCCGAACTCAGCATTGAGAAAGGTTGCAAGGGTACGTTTGACAAACGGTATAGAAGTAACTGCTTATATTCCGGGTATAGGTCATAACCTGCAAGAGCATAGCGTTGTTCTCATCAGGGGAGGTAGGGTTAAGGACCTTCCAGGGGTTAGGTATCATATTATTAGAGGAACACTTGATACAGCAGGAGTTGCAAAAAGAATGCAAGGACGTTCCAAATATGGTGCTAAGAGACCAAAAGCAGGTGCTGTTAAGAAATAAGATTCGTACAATGTGCAGGCACGTGGTATGAAATAAGTGCAGAGTACGTTGTTTATATATATATATATTTGCATGTACGAGCACTGGCGACGGCAAGGATTTTGCCGCGAGTACCTATGATATATTATCATAAGAAGGAGGGAAGCAAAGTGCCAAGAAAAGGACATATTCCAAAAAGAGATGTTCTGCCTGATCCGTTATATAACGATAAGGTGGTTACAAAGCTTATTAATAATTTAATGCTTGACGGTAAAAAGGGTATAGCACAGAAAATATGCTATGGTGCTTTTGAAATAATTAAGGAAAAAACAGGTAAAGACCCATTGGAAGTATTTGAGCAGGCTTTGAACAACGTTATGCCTGTACTCGAAGTAAAAGCTAGAAGGGTCGGAGGTGCTACTTATCAGGTTCCTATGGAAGTAAGACCTGAGAGAAGACAAACATTAGGATTAAGATGGTTGGTTAATTATGCCCGCTTAAGAGGAGAAAGAACAATGAAGGAAAGACTTGCGGCTGAAATAATTGATGCAACCAACAGCGTAGGTGCGGCATACAAGAAGAAGGAAGATACCCATAAAATGGCTGAAGCTAACAAGGCTTTTGCACATTATAGGTGGTAAAATTAAATTTATAAGTAAATTTTTAATGTATTCAATGTCCAAAATTTTTCAAAATTTTAAATTTAGGCCCTATGGATATTTGAAAGGAAGGTTAAAATGCCCAGGCAATTTAGTCTAGAAAATACTAGAAATATTGGTATAATGGCACATATAGATGCTGGGAAGACTACAACTACTGAAAGAATTCTATTCTACACAGGTAGGGTTCATAAAATAGGTGAAACACATGAGGGTGCCGCTACAATGGACTGGATGGAGCAAGAGCAGGAAAGAGGTATAACAATTACTTCTGCTGCTACAACAGCTCAGTGGAAAGGTAACAGAATAAATATCATCGATACACCGGGGCACGTTGACTTCACAGTTGAAGTTGAAAGATCATTGCGTGTTCTTGACGGTTCGGTAACATTGTTCTGTGCTAAAGGCGGAGTTGAGCCACAGTCCGAAACTGTGTGGAGACAGGCTGATAAGTATAGAGTTCCACGTATGGCTTACGTTAACAAGATGGATATCATGGGAGCGGACTTCTTTAATTGTGTAAAAATGATGAAGGAAAGATTAGGCTCTAATGCAATGCCTATCCAGCTTCCAATCGGAAAAGAAGATACCTTTCAGGGAGTAGTTGACCTGGTTTTAATGAAAGCATTCATTTTTAAAGATGATTTGGGAAAAGTTATAGATGAAGTTGAAATACCTGAAGATATGAAAGATCTTGCAGATGAGTATCATACTATGCTGCTTGAAAATGTAGCAGATCTTGATGAAGATGTAATGATGAAGTATCTTGAAGGCGAAGAGATTACAGTTGAAGAAATAAAGAGCTGTATAAGAAAGGCAACTATTGCAAATAAGATAGTTCCTGTACTTTGCGGTTCCTCTTATAGGAACAAAGGTGTGCAGCAGCTTTTAGATGCTGTTGTTGATTATATGCCTTCACCACTTGATATTCCTCCTGTAAAGGGTCTGTCAGTTGATGGTGATCAGGAAATGGAAAGACAAACAAGCGATGATGGTCCATTCTCTGCACTGGCATTTAAAATAATGTCTGACCCATTCGTCGGTAAACTCTGCTTCTTCAGGGTATATTCAGGTAAACTGGAATCAGGTTCATATGTTTTAAATTCAACAAAAAATAAAAGAGAACGTATAGGAAGAATACTTCAGATGCATGCTAATCACAGGGAAGAAATAACTACTGTTTATGCCGGTGATATAGCTGCTGCAATTGGATTAAAGGAAACTACAACAGGTGATACACTTTGTTCCGATGATGCACCCATTATTCTTGAATCAATGGAGTTCCCTGAGCCTGTTATAAATGTTGCTATTGAGCCTAAAACAAAGGCTGGACAGGAAAAGATGGGTATAGCTTTGGCAAAGCTTGCTGAAGAAGATCCTACATTCAAGACATATACAGACCCTGAAACAGGTCAAACAATAATAGCAGGTATGGGAGAGCTTCACCTTGATATCATTGTTGACCGTATGTTAAGAGAGTTCAAGGTTGAGGCAAATGTCGGTAAGCCTCAGGTTGCATATAAGGAAACTATCCGTAAAGCTGTTAAGGTTGAGGGAAAATTTGTTCGTCAGTCCGGTGGTAAAGGTCAGTACGGTCACTGCTGGATTGAAATTGAACCACAGGAGCCGGGTGCTGGATACTTATTTGTTAACAAGATAGTTGGTGGTGCTATTCCTAAGGAATATATACCGGCTGTTGATGCAGGTATTCAGGAAGCAATGAACCATGGTGTTCTTGCAGGATATCAGGTTCTTGACGTTAAAGTTACTCTTGTTGACGGTTCATACCATGAAGTTGACTCCTCAGAAATGGCGTTTAAGATAGCCGGATCGATGGCCTTCAAGGAAGGTTGTAAAAAGGCGGATCCAGTGCTTCTCGAGCCAATGATGAGAGTTGATGTAACAGTTCCTGAAGAATACATGGGAGATGTTATAGGTGACCTGAACTCAAGAAGAGGAAGAATCGAAGGAATGGAAGCTAGAGGTGGAGCTCAGGTTGTAAAAGCATTTGTTCCACTTTCAGAAATGTTCGGTTATGCAACTACTTTGCGTTCAAGAACGCAGGGTAGAGGAGTTTACTCCATGCAGTTCGATCACTATGAAGAAGTTCCTAAGAGCATACAGGAAAACATTTCAAAATCTAGAAATGCAAACAGCAATAATGAATAATTGCTGATAAAATGATTTTCTTCAGGGACAGAGTCCTTGTTGATATACCAATAATTAATGTAATTTATTAAATAAAGGAGGATTTTATAATGGCAAAGGCTAAATATGAAAGAACGAAACCCCATGTTAACATTGGAACAATAGGTCACGTTGACCATGGTAAGACATCGTTAACAGCTGCTATTACAAAGGTATTGGGATTAGTGGGAAAAGCTAACTTTACTGCTTATGATCAGATTGATAAAGCTCCAGAAGAAAAAGAAAGAGGTATCACAATTTCAACTTCACACGTTGAATATGAAACAGACAACAGACACTATGCTCACGTTGACTGCCCAGGCCATGCTGACTATGTTAAAAACATGATCACTGGTGCTGCTCAGATGGACGGTGCTATACTCGTTGTTTCAGCTGCTGATGGTCCAATGCCACAGACTAGAGAACACATTCTTCTCTCACGTCAGGTTGGTGTACCATACATAGTTGTTTTCTTAAACAAGTGTGATATGGTTGATGATGAAGAACTTATCGAATTGGTTGAAATGGAATTAAGAGAACTATTAACTTCATATGAATTCCCTGGTGACGAGATTCCGATCGTTAGAGGTTCAGCATTAGTTGCACTTGAATCAAATTCAACTGATGTTAATGCTCCTGAGTATGCTCCAATTATCAAGTTAATGGAAGAAGTTGACAAGTTCATACCTACTCCTGAAAGACCTACAGACAAGCCATTCCTTATGCCTGTCGAAGACGTATTCTCAATCACAGGTCGTGGAACAGTTGCTACCGGTAGGGTTGAAAGAGGCGTATTGAAGGTTGGAGACGAAGTTGAAATCGTTGGTTTGGCTGATGAAGCTAAGAAGGTTGTTGTAACTGGTGTTGAAATGTTCAGAAAGCCTCTTGATCAGGCTGTTGCAGGTGACAACATCGGAGCTCTCTTAAGAGGTATTCAGAGAAATGAAATCGAAAGAGGTCAGGTATTGGCTAAACCAGGTTCAGTTAAACCTCATACTAATTTCGAAGCACAGGTTTACGTTTTAACAAAAGAAGAAGGTGGAAGACATACTCCTTTCTTCAATGGTTACAGACCACAGTTCTACTTCAGAACTACTGACGTTACTGGTGTTGCTGAATTACCAGCAGGAACAGAAATGTGTATGCCTGGTGACCACGTAACAATGACAATTAAGCTTATCGCTCCTATAGCTATGGAAGAAGGCTTAAGATTCGCTATCCGTGAAGGTGGTAGAACAGTAGGTTCTGGTACTGTTTCAAAGATCATAGAATAATTTTAATAAAATAATTTATATAATATTAAAAGCCGGGATATTAATCCTGGCTTTTAATATTTGAAAAAATTTTATAAAAAATATCATTATATAAATATGATTAATCATTTACATTTATCTTATGCTAAATATAGATTAATAACGAACTTAATAAATGTTAAATTTATAGCCAATTATATTAAAAATATTCAGACTTTTTTAAAATATTGTCGTATAATTAATATATAAAGCATTGTCAAATTGAAAGGAGGTGTGGTTTGGTGGACCCGTCAGTTAGTGATATTGAACTGGTCAATAAGTGTATTAAAGGAAATCATGAAGCATTTTCAGAGCTTGTAACCAGATACAAAAAACTTGTCTTTAAAGTTGTATTTAATATCATAAACAATGAACAGGAAGTAAATGATGTTTCACAGGAAGTATTTTTAAAGGTTTATAAAAACCTAAAGGCATATAATCCTGAATATAAATTTTCAACCTGGATAATAAAGATAGCCACAAACCACTGCCTGGATATTGTGCGAAAAAAGAAGATTGATTCCGTATCAATTGATGATGCTATAAATGTTTCCGACAAAAGAGATACTCCCGAGGAGTCTTTTATAAGAAAGGAAAAAGTGGAAAAGATTAGGGAAGCAATATCCGAGCTTCCTGAAAAGTATAGAATACCCATTATACTTTTTCACAAAAACGGTTTATCATATGAAGAGATGACAAATGTTATGAATGAACCGATTACTATAATAAAGAACAGATTGTACAGAGCGAGATTAATGTTAAAAGATAAGCTTGTACCGGAAAGAAAGGAGGGAGCTCTATGAGTTGTGAAAAGTTCAGTGACCTGATGATGAAATATTTTGATGGAAATATAAGCAGTAAAGAGGATGAGTGCCTTAAGGAGCATATTAAATCCTGTACTAGCTGTGGAGCTGAATTTAAAAGCCTTAGTGATATATTTAACTGTTACGAAGAGGATGTTGCTATAGAGCCCCCGGAAGGATTCGAAGCCTCAGTGATGGAAAAGGTGAGAGAGTATGATGAGCTCAGGAGAAAAAGGTTGGACAGAAATCTTATGATTGTCTACGCTTCCACATTTGTAATGATGGGAATAATTTCTCTGATTACTCTTGTATTTCTTAAAAATGGAGTTTTTGAGGGCTCATTTGTTAAGAATGGTGGAATTAGAGATGTTCTTTGGGAAATAGCATTCTTTGCGTATAACATTATGATAAATATTTATCTTTTAATTAAGAATAGTATTAGCAGCTATGGCAGCTATTATCTATTTACAACATGTCTCATAATTTACCTTATTACGCATAACAGCATTATCGCAGAAAGAACAAATGCTAAGAAGACTGCAGGTTCTGTTAAGCCAAGTTGATATAAACAAGTTGAAATAAGTAAGAATTTAGAAGTCAGGATTTAGAATTAAGAATTCAGGATAGGAATGAGTTAATATTCCGGATCCTGAATTTTTTGTTTGGAGCCCTACTATATATTTTTAAAAATAAAGATAGGAATTTTTAAAATTTCTGCTATAATTATAATGAATAATAGTGTGAAAATTGACATATGTACGATTATGTTTATTAAGTTTGGTTAATAATGTAATTTGTAGGTAATGATGCAGTAATTACAAACTTAAAATTTTTAGGAGGTCATTTTAAATGATATCTAAAGAAGTTGTTATAAAGAATCAATCAGGTCTTGACTCAAAACAGGCAGCAATGTTTATTCAAAAGGCATCAAATTATAAATCCGGCATATGGATTGAAAAAGGAGAGAGAAAGGCAAACGCAAAAAGCCTGTTGGGAATGTTGTCTCTAGGCATAAGCAGTGGAACAAAAATTGTTCTTATAGCAGACGGAGAAGATGAACAATCGGCAATATCGGATCTTGAGAAGTATTTAACATCCGGATTGGTCGAAGGGGCCTGATAATGGCAAAACTCATATTAAACGGCACACCTGTTTCGAATGGGGCAGGTGTTGGTAAAATATATGCATTTGAACAGAAAAGCATTGAAATAAATAGAGGAAAAATAAAAGAAAGCCATATAAATGAAGAAATATTAAGGCTTGAAGTAGCAATAGACAAGACACTTTTGGAGATATTAGATCTTAGCAATGATTTAAGGCAAAGGTTGGAGGCGGAAAGCAGCCTCATATTTGAGGCGTATAAGACAATTTTAGAGGACAAGTATTTTATAAATGAAATAAAGGATTTGATTACAGTAAAAAAAATATTCGCTGAAAATGCAGTTGATATGTGCATTAATGGCTATGTAACTGCTATTGAGATCAGCGGTAACGCCTATGCAAAGCAAAGCATTTCTGATATAAAAGAGATTGGAAACAGGATTATCAGGAACATTATAGGCGGAAAGACAGTCAAACAAAACCTAGATGATATTGACAATAAATCCATTATAGGGATTAAGTATTTAAATCCATGGCTCGCAGCTGCCTTTGGAAAAAAGAATGTTTCAGGGGTTATAGCTGAAGAGGGTGCAGCATATTTTTCACATGCTGCCATTATATTAAGAGACCTTGGAATACCCCTTATGAATAAAGTTCCTTACGATATGATAACGGAATCAAATGGACAAGCTGCTATATTGGATTGTAATAATGGAACTCTTATTATAGAGCCTGATAAAAAAGAGATTTCAAAATATAAGGATTTATATAAAAGCAGGATATTTGATCTGGGAGGGTTTTTCAGAAAGAAAAAAGACTATGCTGAGACAGTTGATAATAGAAGAATAGTTGTTATGGCTAATATCAGCAATGTTGATGAGTGTGATATTGCTGTAAACAATCTGGCTGATGGCATAGGACTGGTACGAACTGAAATACTGTTCATCAATTCAAATGAAATGCCTGATAAGAAGCAGCAGTGTGCAGTATATTCTAAAATAGTAAAAAAAATGAAACCCGAGCCTGTATTTATAAGAACATTGGATGCAGGAGAGGATAAGATTTTTTCCGTTTTTACATCTAAAATGTCAATAAATCATAAGGGATTAAGAGGCATAAGATTTTCATTTACCCAAATGGATGTACTTACTGCTCAGATTGATGCTATTGTACACTCTGCATTATATGGGCAGGTTGGAATAATGTTTCCTATGGTAAATGATGTTAGCGATATACTTAAGGCTAAAAGTATCATTAATGATATAATTGATAAAATGGATGACAAGAGTCGTTCAAAACTTAATATTAAGATTGGTGCTGTTATTGAAAACAGACAAGGAATAGAAAATATAGAGAGCATACTTGAAGAGGTTGATTTTATCAGTATCGGTACCAATGACTTGCTTCAAGAAATGCAAGGTGCAAGTCGCAAGGACTTGGTTGAAAGTGATAAGCTTTATTTGCATCCTGATTTTCTTACGGCAGTTAAATACTGCTGTATGAAATCACATGAAAAAGGAAAACCTGTTAGTGTTTGCGGAGAGATGGCGTCAGATATTTCGGCGGCTGTGCTTCTTATCGGTATGGGTGTAGACGGTTTAAGCATGCATCCCGCAAAAATAACTACGCATAAGGATTTAATAAGAAAAATCAGTTATCAGGAAAGCAAAGAGGTTTTGGATCAAGTTCTAAGTAAGCTTGATGAGCATGAGGTATCAGATATTGTTAATGAGTGGTTGAGATCATTAATTTGAGGTTAATCCGGGAGTATATATGTTTAATATACAGGAAGAGTTAAAGAAAATGCCCGATAAACCGGGCGTTTATATTATGAAGGATGAAAACGGACAGATTATATATATAGGCAAGGCAGTTGTTCTTAAGAACAGGGTAAGGCAGTATTTTCAATCTTCTGCCAACATGCTGCCCAAAGTTAAAGCGATGGTGGCAAGAATTGCGGAATTTGAGTATATCGTGACCCATTCAGAGCTTGAGGCACTTATATTGGAATGCAACCTTATTAAAAAGCACAAGCCGAAGTTCAATATCCTTCTTAAAGATGATAAAACTTATCCTTATATTAAGGTAACTATGAATGAAGAATACCCAAGAGTTTTGATGACAAGGAAGCTTGAAAAGGATGGTGCCAAATATTTCGGCCCTTACTCCAATGTGACGGCTGTAAAGGAAACCATTGACCTTCTGAAAAAGCTTTTTCCCATTAAGACTTGCAGTAAGGTATTACCAAGGGATATCGGCAAGGACAGGCCTTGTCTAAATTACCATATTTACCAATGCTTAGGGCCTTGTCAGGGTAATGTGAGCAAAGATGAATATAGAAATTTAATGAAAGATATTTGTAGCTTTCTTGGAGGTAAGCACGAAGAAGTGATTGAGAAGCTGGAGCAGCAAATGAATGAATTAGCGGAAAAGCTTAACTTTGAGAAAGCAGCTAGCCTCAGGGATAAAATAAGAGGGCTTAAGCATGTGGCTGAAAAGCAGAAGGTTTTATCAACTGCAATGGTGGATCAGGATGTTATAGCTTTTGCTAAAAATGAGACTGATTCATGTATTGAGGTGTTCTTTATAAGAGGGGGCAAGCTTTTAGGAAGAGAGCATTTTATATTTGAGGGTGCAGGGGAGGTTGAGGATAAAGAGCTCATAACATCATTTGTCAAACAGTTTTATAGTTCGTCTTCCTTTATTCCTCAGGAAATACTTCTGCAGGGGGATATTGATGAAATAAATATTATTGAGAAATGGCTTACAGATAAAAGAGCCGGAAGGGTATATATAAAGGTTCCAAGAAAAGGCGAAAAGCATAAATTGATAGAGATGGTTTCTCAAAATGCATTATTGGCATTAAACCAATTCAAGGATAAAATTCAAAGGGAGCAAGCAATGTCTAAGGACGGAGTTATTGAGCTGGCAGGGCTCTTGGGTCTAAAAGTGCCTCCGCAAAGGATAGAAGCTTATGACATATCAAATACAGGTATGTCGGAAATAGTTGCTTCAATGGTGGTATTTGAAAACGGTTCTCCCGCAAATAAAGAGTACAGAAGGTTTAAAATAAAGTCGGTTGATGGGCAAAATGACTATGGGAGTATGCAGGAGACTATTTATAGAAGGTTTAGGTCCAGGGATGATGAGAATTCCAAAGGCGGTAATAAATTTTCCAAAATGCCTGATCTTATACTGATAGATGGAGGACTTGGCCATATTAATGCGGTAAAAGAGGTTATGAACAGCATGGGTATAAATATACCGGCATATGGAATGGTCAAGGATGATAAGCATAGAACCAGAGCACTAATGTCCCAGGATGGAGAAATAAGCTTTGATAAGGATATCAACGCTTTCAGGCTTGTAACGGCAATACAGAATGAAGCTCATAGATTTGCAGTTGATTACAATAGGAAACTTAGGGAAATAAGGTATAGAAAGTCTGTATTGGATGAAATTCCCGGTATTGGGCCTAAGAGGAAAAAGGCACTAATAAAGCATTTTGGCTCGGTAAGTAAAATCAAGGAAGCAGGAATTGATGATTTAGAGGCCGTTGAAGGAATAACAAGTTCCGTAGCATTAAAAATTTACGAGTTCTTTCATTAATCATTAAATGTGTATAAAGGGGAAAAAAGTTTGGCTATTTATGCAATTTCGGATCTTCACTTAGCCATATCCATAGACAAACCGATGGACGTGTTTGGCTGGAAATGGTCAAATTATATGGACAAATTGAAAAACAATTGGTTGGAGACAATAACTGATAATGATATTGTTATTATTCCTGGGGATATTTCCTGGGCAACCTATGTTGACCAGGCTAAAGCGGATTTTGAGTTTATAGATAGTCTTCCGGGAAGAAAGATAATTTCTAAGGGCAACCATGATTACTGGTGGACAACTCACAGAAAGCTGCAGCAGTTTCTTGCCGCTCATGGGTTTACCACTATAGAGTTTATGCAAAATAACAGTTACAATCTGGGCAATGTGGTTGTTTGCGGTACAAGGGGTTGGATAAGTCCCGGTGATGACGGATTTAGCAGCGAAGACAGCAAGATTTACAACAGGGAGTTGCAGAGATTGGAGCTCTCCCTTAAAAGTGCGGTTATTGAGGAAGGGAAATATATAGTTGTTGCGATGCATTACCCTCCATTCAACTCAAAAAAAGAGCCTACAGGCTTTGTAGAGTTGATGTGCCGGTATAACGTCAATCTTTGCATATACGGCCATTTACATGGGGAGAGTTATAAAAGTGCTGTAGTTGGGAATAATAACGGTCTGGAGTTCAGATTAATATCGGCTGATTATCTCGACTTTAAACCGATAAAAATATACGAAAATGATTAAAATTTTCGCGTGCTATATTGGAATTTGAGAATGTTTTGTGTTATAATGGAATGACTGTTTTATAGACAAATGTTATAGACTTATTGGACATTAACTTAATGTATTGATTATTACCGGTTTTCTTGGCAGTCATCTGCAAATATACTGGTGTTGATAAAAATTACATAAAAAATAGGAGGATTGGCGTTAAAATGAACGTTAAAATTGAGAACATCGAGAAAAATGTTATTCAAATGGAAATTGAGGTGGATGCAGCCAAATTTGAAGAGGGAATGCAAAAATCGTTTTTAAAGAATGCTTCAAAATTCACTGTTCAGGGATTCAGAAAAGGAAAGGCACCAAGACATATAGTTGAAAGAGCGTATGGCGAGGCTGTATTATATGAGGATGCAATAAACATAATTTGTCCTGAAGCATATGAACAAGCAGTTACTGAAAACAATATTGATCCTGTGGACAGACCTGAAATTGACATAAAGCAGATCGGAAGTGGACAAAGCCTTATTTTTACCGCTAAGGTTACTGTTAAGCCTGAGGTTGAATTAGGTGAATATAAAGGAATTGAAGTTAAAAAGGTAGAAGCAAATGTAACGGACGAAGATGTTGAAAATGAATTTAAAGCAGTAGTTGAAAAAAGTGCCAGAATAGTATCGGATGAAAACAGAGTTATAGAAAATGGAGATATTGCTGTAATCGATTTTGAAGGATTCATTGACGGTGTTGCATTCAAAAACGGCAAAGCTGAAAACTACAGCTTAAAAATAGGATCGGGCCAATTCATACCTGGGTTTGAAGAGCAATTGATAGGTAAAAAAACCGGGGATGAAGTTGATGTGAATGTTACTTTCCCTGAAAACTACGGTAAGGAAGAGCTAGATGGCAAAGCAGCACTTTTCAAGGTTAAGATTAAAGATGTTAAAATCAAGGAATACCCGGAAATAGATGACGAGTTTGCACAGGATATAAGCGAGTTTGATACTTTAGCAGAATATAAGGAAGACTTAAAGAAGAAGCTTATTGAAAGAGCTGAAGCAAATGCAAAAAATGAGACTGAAATGGCATTGCTTGAAAAAATAGCTGAAAACACTAAAGTGGATATTCCTGAAGTAATGATTAACCAGCAAATAGATGTCCTGGTACGTGATTTTGATATGAGACTTAGATATCAGGGCCTTGATATAAATAGATATATGAGTGCATATGGTGTTACCCAGACTGCATTAATAGAGCAATTTAAGCCTAGAGCAGAGAAGGATGTTTTAAATCAATTGATAATCGACAAAATAGCTGAGATTGAGAAGATAGAAGTTTCCGAAGAAGAAATTGATGAGGAAATCGGTAAACTTGCAGGAAATTATAAACAGGATAAGGAAGATTTCAAGAAACATTTAAAAGATGACGATATAGAATATATTAAGAAAGATTTAACAGTTATAAAGACAATTAAATTCCTTATGGATAATGCCAAGCTTGTATAGTTTTAACAAAAATTAGTTTTTAATCGATCCATTAGTGGGAAATAATATAATATAATAAAAAAGGAGGCCAACACAATGAGTCTTGTTCCAATAGTTGTAGAACAAACTAACCGAGGCGAGAGGTCATATGATATTTATTCAAGACTTCTAAAGGATAGGATAATAGTTTTAAGCGATGAAGTTAATGATGTTACTGCAAGTCTTATAGTTGCTCAGATGCTTTTCTTAGAAGCAGAAGATCCGGATAAGGACATTCAGTTTTATATAAACAGTCCGGGGGGCTCAGTTACAGCCGGGTTTGCTATATATGATACAATGCAGCATGTTAGGCCTGATGTTTCTACTATATGTGTCGGTATGGCAGCAAGTATGGGGGCATTTCTATTGTCAGCAGGAGCAAAAGGGAAGAGATTTGCACTTCCGAATGCAGAAATAATGATACACCAGCCTTTAGGTGGCGTTCGCGGGCAAGCTACCGACATAAAAATTCATACAGAATGGTTGCTCAAAATAAAAAGCAAGCTCAACAGAATTTTAAGTGAGAATACGGGCAAACCACTCGATGTAATTGAAAAAGATGTTGAAAGAGACTTTTTCATGTCGGCAGAAGATGCAAAAGCATACGGCTTAGTGGACGAAGTTATGTATAGAAGATAATAAATGAGGTGGAATAATGTCCAGATATGATGAAAAGAAGCAGCTTAAATGTTCATTCTGCGGCAAAACTCAGGAACAGGTCAAGCGGTTGGTGGCAGGTCCTGGGGTATATATTTGCGATGAGTGTATAGAATTATGCTCCGAGATTATCGAGGAAGAATTTGAAGATATAAAAGCTGATACCGATCTTAGCGAAATACCCAAGCCAAAGGATATAAAAGCTATTCTCGATCAATATGTAATTGGTCAGGATGGGGCTAAAAAGTCCTTATCTGTTGCTGTTTATAACCATTATAAAAGGATCGGTTCCGATATAAAGGGTAACGATACCGAATTGCAGAAGAGTAATATTGTCATGCTTGGTCCTACAGGTTCAGGTAAGACGCTTCTTGCTCAGACTCTGGCAAGGATACTGAATGTGCCTTTTGCGATAGCCGATGCTACTTCATTGACTGAAGCGGGATATGTTGGGGAAGATGTTGAAAATATTCTTCTTAAACTGATACAGGCGGCAGATTATGATATAGAAAAGGCTGAAAAAGGTATAATATACATTGATGAAATAGACAAGATTGCCAGAAAGTCTGAAAATCCATCAATAACAAGGGATGTTAGCGGTGAAGGGGTTCAACAGGCTCTTTTAAAGATTTTAGAAGGTACGGTTGCATCAGTTCCTCCTCAAGGTGGAAGGAAGCATCCTCATCAGGAGTTTATACAAATTGATACAACTAATATACTTTTTATTTGCGGAGGGGCTTTTGACGGTATCGATAAGATTATTCAAAATAGAATTGGAAAGAAATCATTAGGTTTTGGAGCAAAAATTGAAACTGCGAAGGAAAGAGATAGCAGCAATATCCTGCAGAATATTTTGCCACAGGATCTTTTAAAGTTTGGATTGATACCCGAGTTTGTAGGAAGACTTCCAGTTGTTGTTAAGCTGCATCCTCTTGATAAAGCAGCTCTGGTGCAGATTCTTACCGAGCCTAAGAATGCACTTATCAAGCAATACCAAAAGCTTTTTGAGATGGATGACGTTATACTTGAGTTTGAGCCGGAAGCCCTTGATGCTATAGCAGAAAAAGCCATAGCAAGGAATACCGGAGCAAGAGGATTAAGGGCGATTCTTGAAGAGATTATGCTGGACGTCATGTACGATATTCCATCCTCTACAAATGTTGAAAAATGTACCATTACTAGGGACTCGGTTGAAAATAACGCAAAACCGACTTTAGTGATTAATGAGAACAAAAAGCCTCTAAAAAAAACGACAACAAAGAAATCTCGATTGAAAAGGGAATCCGTATCATAGATTCTACGCAATGATAGATGAAAGTTTATGAAAACAGACTGGTCAAAAATCAGTTTGTTTTATTTTTTTGTAAGGAATTTATTATATAAATATTAACAATATTTTTATAACAGCATAAAATTACTTCCTGTGCTTATAATAATACTTTAGGAGTGATAATCTTCAATCATTCATAAGGAGCCATTGAAATTTTCCAAGGAGGTTATTTAATGCTTACAGGTATTTTATTTTTTATACAATTTTTCTTTACAATGATTATCGGGTTGTATTTTCTTAATCTGCTAAAATCCCAACAAAGCAATAAAGGTGCCATTGAGAAAGAGTCCAAAAAGGAATTGGACAAGCTTAGAAAGCTTCGGGAAATAAAGCTTACAGAGCCGCTTTCGGAAAAGACAAGACCTGCCTCCATTAATGATATCGTAGGACAGGAGCAGGGCATAAAAGCATTGAGAGCAGCATTGTGCGGTCCAAACCCACAGCATGTAATTATCTACGGACCACCCGGTGTAGGGAAGACTGCCGCGGCAAGGGTTATTCTTGAGGAAGCGAAGCAAAACCCAATCTCACCCTTTAAAAAAGATGCGAAATTTGTTGAAATGGATGCAACTACATTGAGATTTGATGAGAGAGGAATAGCAGATCCGCTTATAGGCTCTGTGCATGATCCCATATATCAAGGTGCAGGTGCTTATGGTGCTGCAGGTGTGCCTCAGCCAAAGCCGGGAGCAGTAACACGTGCCCATGGTGGCATGTTGTTTTTAGATGAGATTGGAGAACTGCATCCCATACAGATGAATAAGCTTTTGAAGGTGCTTGAGGACAGAAAGGTAATATTGGAGAGTGCCTATTACAGTTCTGAGGACAATAATATCCCTTCACATATACACGATATATTTCAAAAAGGTCTTCCTGCAGATTTCAGACTGGTTGGTGCAACAACAAGACAGGCTGAGGAAATACCTGCAGCTATCAGATCCAGATGTGTAGAAGTTTATTTCAGGCCTTTGCATATGGATGAAGTGTCCAAAATTGCCAGAAATGCAGCCATGAGGGGCGGCTTTAATATGGAAGAAGGTACCGATGAATTAGTGGCAAAATACGCCCAAAATGGAAGAGATGCGGTAAATATCGTTCAGATAGCAGGAGGCTCTGCATTAGTTGAAGGGAGAAATTTGATAACCAAGAAGGATGTTGAGTGGGTGGTTGAATTTGGAAGGTACAGCCCGAGGGCCGAGAAGAAAGTCAGTGCCGGAGAATTTGTCGGATGTGTAAACGGTCTTGCGGTATTAGGAAGCAGTACGGGAGTAGTTATTGACATAGAAGCAACAGCATTTGAAACAGAAGATGAAAAAGGCAAACTTACTGTTACGGGAATAATTGAAGAGGAAGAACTTGACGGAAGAGGCCATAAATTAAAAAGGGCAGGAACAGCCAAATCATCAGTGGACAATGTTGTGACGGTATTTAAAAAAGTACTTGGCATAGACTGCAGAAAATATGATATTCACCTTAATTTCCCCGGAGGAATGCCCATCGATGGCCCGTCTGCAGGAATAGCGGTATTCACGGCTATATATTCGGCGATAAAAAACATTCCTGTAAGTGCTGAAATTGCCATGACCGGCGAAATATCCATAAAAGGAAAGGTTAAACCGGTGGGAGGAGTTACAGCAAAAGTTGAAGCTGCAAAGATGGCCGGAGTTAAAAAAGTACTGATTCCAAAGGAGAATTGGCAGGAAATTTATAAGGACATAGGAATTGAAGTTGTTGCCGTCGATGATATAAATCAGGTTATTGAACATGTTGTGAATAAGGATGAAAAAGTGGTTGATGAAGTTTTGATTAAAAGTCCGGCTCTTAATGTGTTGACAGCACAGGCACAACTTTAGCATAAACAAAGGAATGATTAGGTGTGTGGGTTCAATCATTCCTTATATTAATTTTCTTATATGTAATGACTCTTTTGCATTTTAATATAAATTGCTATAAAATAATTCTTATGTATTGGGCAATTTGTAATGAAATTCTAAGATACATGTTGTATATTTAAAGTGTTATCTTTCGAATTAACAAAAGGGAGTTTAAAAATGGAAACAAAAAAAGATATACTTATAATGGGAATTGAGACAAGCTGCGATGAGACTTCGGCATCAATTGTTTTAAACGGCAGAAAGGTTGTTTCAAATATAATATCTTCACAGATTAGTCTTCATCAGAAGTATGGGGGAGTTGTACCTGAAATTGCTTCAAGGAAACATGTTGAGCTTATGCTTCCCGTTGTAGATGAGGCCTTGGATAAGGCGGGAATTAAGCTTAAGGATTTGGATGCAATTGGCGTTACATATGGACCGGGTCTTGTAGGTGCATTGCTGGTGGGCCTTTCGTCAGCAAAAGGTCTGGCGTTTGCAGTGGACAAGCCATTAATAGGGGTTCATCATATTGAAGGGCATATCGCTGCAAATTATCTCCAATATGAGGATTTGGAGCCGCCCTTTGTGTGTCTTGTTGCTTCAGGAGGCCATAGCCATATAGTATATGTGGAGTCTTATGATAAATTCCAGATATTGGGACAAACCAGGGACGATGCAGCAGGGGAAGCATTTGATAAAATTGCAAGGGCAATAGGACTTGGGTATCCGGGAGGACCGCTTATCGATAAGGCTGCAGCTAAAGGAGACCCTAATGCAATTAATTTCCCAAGGGTTCATTTTGAGGGAGGGTCATTGGACTTTAGCTTCAGCGGTCTTAAAACTGCTGTGCTTAACTACCTTCATAATCTATCTCAGAAGGGCGAAAGTTATAACATTAATGATATAGCTGCAAGCTTTCAGCAAGCTGTTGTTGATGTTCTTGTTAAAAATACCGTGACTGCGGCAGTAAAAACGGGAGTAAATAAAATAACCCTTGCCGGAGGTGTGGCATCCAACACATGTTTAAGAAAACAAATGAAAGAGCATGCACTGGCAAAGGGTATGGAAGTGCTGTATCCGAGCCCGGTGTTGTGCACAGATAACGCAGCTATGATTGCATGTGCGGCATATTATGCTTTTATTGCAGGCAATTTTTGCGATTTGAGATTAAATGCTGTTCCTGGATTGAAGCTGGGAGAAAAGTAGAAAAATTTATTTATTTACATAAATCGACAAATAATATCGTAGTGTGACAATGTTAATATGTTGAATTAAAAGATGTGAATAATGTGGAAATAATCTTTGATTATAGCGGAAAGTAACATATTTAGCTGTGTATAAGTATGTGGATAATGTGGATTACTGCTGTTGATAACTTATTTTTCGTTCTTATATTGTTCATAATTGCTTAAAACTACCTTTACATAATGTTGTGTTTCATTAAATGGGGGAATACCATTGTATTTTTTTACATTTCCGGGACCCGCATTGTAGGCAGCTAAAGCAAGCTTGAGATCGCCTCCGAATGCTTTTAACTGGTCTCTTAAGTATCTGGTTCCTCCATCAATATTCTGTTCTATATTGTAGGGATCAGTAACATTTAAACCGGCTGCAGTCCCCGGCATAAGCTGCATAAGTCCCTGTGCTCCTGCATGTGAAAGTGCATTGGGATTGAAGCCGGATTCCTGCTTTATAACTGCTTTTATAAGATTGGCATCAACTCCGTATTTTTGTGATGCTTCTTCAATTGCCAAATTAATTCGTTCCATTTGACTTAACTTGTCCTTTGAAGCAGAAGCGGAACTGCTTGCTCTTGAAAGTGCAGCTTTGAGTATTCCGTTATTTATGGAATAAGATGCTGACATCGGTACCGTATTTTTTTCAGAAGAAGTTATTTTATCCAATATGATATTGTCTGGTGCAGTGTTGCCGGATACAGTATTATCCGATGCTATATCAATGTCAGCATCTTTTGCAATCTCTTGAAGAATTTGCTGAAATGATGTTTTAGTTGAAGGCTTATTAATCCTTATAGGAACTCTGCTTTGAATATCATTTAATTTTTGGGTGAAAATATCGTTAACATTCAATGACATATTATTACCTCCAACTATAGTAAGTTATTTTGCAAAATGCCTAAATAAAAAGTGTTAATGTTCACATTTGTTACTTTATCTATTACTCTGAATATATATCGTATTAATGGCATAAAAACTTTATATCCTATTTATGCCTTAGAATTATGACACTTCAAGATTCGTTCTTTTAACGAACTTTGAGCAGGCATTTTTGCTTCTGCCATCAAACTGGCGGACAGTAAAAAGCTGGCACACTCCTATAGAAGGATGATCCTTTGAACTTGCAATGTTTAATATGAAGTTTTCGCAATTAATGCACTTTAATGAGCTTTTGGTTTCAGCAAGCATAGAAGGTGCATATTTGTGCTTTGAGCAGCAATAATCCGGGGCAACAGCACCATTATCCCTGCATAATACATCATTATTAACAGCAATAATTGTTCCTCGTATGCAGTTACTGCATGTTCTCTTTTGTAGCAATGTTATTCTCCTCTGATTATAATAATGAAATGGTAGATATATTATAACACTGATTAAAGTGAAGTGGAATAAAATGGGTAATAATATTATTTGACAATAACAGTCATAATAATACATACAGCGGCAGGGCTTTAGGAATTTATAACGGTATAAATTCAAAATTATAGAGGAAAAGGATAAAAAATTAGATATTATTAGCTGTATATGACTTAGATTTGTTATAATGTTATTTATATTAAAAGAATATATGGATTGTTGTTAATCTATATATAAATTAGATTATTTTGGGAGAATAATAAGATATGAAGAAAACTACAATACTTAGAAAACGATTTATACCATATGAAACAGTTGATATTTCCGGCGATGAAATGCTCTATAGGGATGATGAACTTATTATCACAAGGTGGAAAGCAATCAGACCGCGAACAGATATTGGCATGGGTGTTTCTTTTGCATTTTTAAAGGATGGCTATAAAATAAGTAGATTTTATGACCCACAGGGGAACTTTTTATACTGGTATTGTGATGTGATTGATGTGGAATATGATGCTGATAATGATACCTATACTCTCATAGACCTGCTTGTGGACGTAAAAATTTTGCCCGACGGGGAAGTGCGGGTATTGGATATTGATGAGGTGGCAGATGCTCTTGATGAAAATATAATAACAAAGGAACAGGCCAGTGATTCTTTAAGGAAGCTTCATAAGCTGTTGGAGATTGTTTATAGAGGAGAATTTCCGCCTAAGGAGTGCAGGGACCGGAAATACTGGGAGGTATAATTGTAGAAGTTTAAGTGAACTTATAAGTATAATATAAAATGATTATTTAACTGATAAGAAACTTAAGAAACTAAAACATAAGAATATGTAAGAAATTATGATAAGTTATAAGAAAATGTAAGGAACAAAAGGAGAAAGGCTCATGGCAAAACTAATTGATTTACATACTCATTCAACTGCCTCGGATGGCAGCCTTACACCCCGGGAACTTGTAAGGCATGCAAAAAATATGGGGCTTCAAGCTATAGCGCTTACCGACCATGATACAATAGACGGAATTGAACAGGCCATTGATGAAGGAGAAAAAGTTGGACTGGAAGTTATAGCAGGCTTGGAAATAAGCGTTGATTTTGATCCGGAAATGCATATACTGGGTTATTTTTTCAATGGTACATATAAAAACATAACCGGTGTTTTGGATGGGCTCATTAAAAAGAGGGATGAAAGGAATCCCAAAATTATAAAAAAACTGAATGAACTTGGATTTGATATAAATATGGAGGAAGTAACAAGCCAGGCTGAAGGTAAAGTAGTTGCAAGGCCTCATATAGCCAGAGTACTTATAAATAAGGGCTATGTAAAAAGTATTCAGGAAGCATTTGAGAAGTATCTTGCAGTCGGAAAGCCTGCATTTTTCCCAAAATCCAAGTTCACTCCGGAAGAAGGGATAAAGGAAATACTTGGTGCAGGAGGAATACCTGTTCTTGCTCATCCCATATACCTGTACTTAAATCAAAAACATCTGGATAAGCTTGTAAAAGAGCTTGTGTCTTATGGGCTAAAGGGAATTGAGGCATACTATGTGGATAATACCGATGATGATACAGGGAATCTGCTAAGACTTGCCATCAAGTATGATCTGATTGTCACAGGCGGCAGTGATTATCATGGAAGTTTCAAGCCTGCCATTGAAATCGGAAAAGGAAGAGGTAACCTTAAGATTCCATATGATATTCTTGATAAAATGAAGACTTTGGATGCTTGACAGGGTATTTTAAAGTGGTATAATAATAAAGTAATTGATATCGATTTTGTGTAAAAAATGCCCTTCACAAGGAAGGGTTATTTTTATCGTATTAGTAAGCAGGGTGAATGGACTATGGATAGGAAAGAAGAAATAAAACCAATAACACAAAATAAAAAAGCAAGACATGACTATTTCATAGAGCAGACAATTGAAACAGGGATAGTTTTGTCCGGAACAGAGGTTAAGTCCATTCGTCAGGGAAAGGTAAACCTTAAGGATAGCTATGCTTCTATCGAAAATGGAGAAGTTATTCTAAGCGGCATGCATATAAGTCCATATGAACAGGGAAATATATTTAATAAGGACCCGATAAGGGATAGAAAGCTTTTGCTTCACAAACATGAGATAAGAAGACTTATAGGCTATGTTCAGCAAAAAGGTTTGACATTGGTACCGATTCAGTTATACTTTAAAGGCAGCAGAGTCAAGCTTGAGTTGGGAGTTGCGAGAGGTAAAAAGCTCCACGACAAGCGTGACGACATTGCACAAAGAGATGCAAAACGAGAAATTGACAGAAAGCTTAAGGAAAGCAACAGGTAAAATTTTTGGAATGCCTAATCCATCCTTTAACATGGGGGCGTAATGGTTTCGACGGGATTGTTGAGACAAAGGTAGCGAGTAGAGGATTCTCGTTGGCCTCTTAAAAAACGAGAACTTAAAATTAAACGCTAAAAACGATAATTTAGCTTACGCGGCTTAATGCCGTGTACGTCTAGCCCAGGTTCCTGCACCTGGGGGCCTAGGCGTCGATAAGTCAGGCCTTTTGCATAGGAAGGTTAAATGCTAGAACTGCTGCAGTGGTAGCCTTGAGCTGCAGCGGAACTTAAAGGCTACGGTAGAGTAGACCCTGCCCTTGGGGGATGCTCGTCAGGAATGCTAAAATGAGGGATACACTCGTAGAAGCTTTTGTGGATATGGTTTCGGACAGGGGTTCGACTCCCCTCGCCTCCACCAATATTAATAAACTGTGATTGATATGATAAGAGCCAGTCCCGTTGTAGGGATGGCTTTTGTTGTTTCTGTTGACAAATATTATAAAGTTGATGGTTAGCAAGGTTAAAGTGTTGACTTTTTGTGTTTTTTAGATGGCTCATTATTGTACTGCAAGAAATAGAGATGTAATAAGAATGCACTTCTACAAAAAAGCAAATGTGAATAATTAAAAGGTATAGCATTTATTAAAATGTTTTATATGTTTTCGCTTTGCTTGGAAGGATTTAATCTAGCGAGACACTAAATGCCTTTAACACATATTTAAATTTCAAATTGGCAATCGCTTTTTCCTTTGTGCTACGAATAATAATTAACAGCACTTTTAGCTATTACGCTGTTAAAAATTTCTACTTTCACAGGAAATAAATAAGGCATTTTATTTTGACATAGAAGTTGAGGAAAAGATAAAGCATACATCTAATAACATTTTGTGATTGGTTGAGTACAAAAAGTACGATGATAGAAAAAGATCGTTATCACAGACTCTTATATAAACGCAGTATCTCTTTTAATCATTTTGGTTGAGTTTTTAAGACATGGTGAAGGGATTTGACATCATTTTATAGAATTAATAAAATATATAATAATTGGATTGGATAGATTTGTTTAAAATAAAGCTAATAACATGTTAACAATTTAAGATTTATGGAGGTCGATATGGATATTTTAGAAAATGAAGAAAATGGTTTTGAAGAAAGAGCAGACTATTTATCAGAAGATGAGCTTATAAAATGGAATGTTGATATTCCATACTTTAATACAATACAAAAAAAGTTAATCGAAAAAGGTGCTAAAGTAATAGTTGGTCCTAGAGGATCTGGTAAAACACATCAAATGAAAATTGCATATAATAATTGTTTGAAAGTTAAGAATAAACCTTTAGCTATATATGTATCATTTAATAAGTATTATCATCTTGAGCCACTACTATCTAAAAATCCTGCAGCAATAACTATTTTTCATACCTGGGTTTTATGTAAAATTATTTTAGCATGCATTGATACAGTAAGAAAATTAAATAAAAATGAGCCTCCATTAAATTTAGATAAAATTGACACTTATAATAATATTGTAATAGAAAAAGTCGAAAAATTCGTTGCTCATGCAGAAAAGGATGTTCAAGAAACATGGCATAGCGATATTTTAAACAATATAACAATACAGTATGTTATTGACTATTTATCGAAATCTATGGCTTTATGTGGTAGAAAAAGGATAGTTTTGCTGTTAGATGATGCAGCATTAACTTTGACGAAAGAGTATATGATAGAATTTTTTGACATTTTCAGAAGTTTGAAGACTCTGACGATTTCTCCTAAAGCATCTGTATATCCCGGAACAACAGAGTATGGCCCTAGATTTCATCTAAAGCAAGATGCTGATCCGCATATGATTTGGTTTGAGCCTGAAGGACAAGAATATGCAGATTTTATCAATGAATTGTGCAAAAAAAGATTTAATAGTATTGAGATTGATGATGGTATAAAGGAATTGCTTAAATATGCTTCTTTTGGAAATCCACGTGCATTTATAATTTTATTGAAAGACTATGAAGAAAATAGATTAAAAACAACTCAAGTAGTTTTTAACGAAATAGTAGATACACGATGTAAGTTATTAAAAGATGAATATCTTTCAATTAAACAAAAGCTTAGTCAATACAGTACAATAATTGATACAGGTTGGGAGTTCTTTGAAGAAATTTTGAAAGAAATTACAACTGCTAACAGAAAATTGTTTAATAGCAATAAAAAGCAGATAGTTATTGGATTACTTGATAATAGAGATAAATCAATTGAACGTATGATTAAGTTCTTAATTGAAGCTGGCCTTTTGTATGAGTTGGGGCCTGTAAAGCATGGAGAAAACAGAGAATATAAAAGATTTATTCCACACTTGATATTTTTATTTCAGAAAAGAGCTTTTTCTAAAAGTAGAGGTTTTAATATAAATGAAATACTAGAATTTTTAAAAAGGAAAAATTACAAACATCCTCTCCGCAAAGATAATATTAGTAAAATGATTAATACTGAAATGCTAAATCTAAACTTACCTCCTTGCACACATTGTGGAGCAAGTAGACTAAGTGAAAATCAGAAATTTTGCCATATTTGTGGGAATGAACTAATATCTAGATCTTCTTTTGAAAAATGCATGCAATTAACAATTGATAAGTTACCATTAACTGAATGGCAAAAAACGAAGATTATGGAAGAGACTGATCTTAAGACAGTTAAAGATTTCTTGTCCATACCGGATATTGGAAGTGAATTAAGAAAGCCACATGGTATTGGGCAAAAGAGAGCTGAAACGATAATTAATAAAGTCTATAAATTAATAGAGGAGTTTCTTGCGTAATGGGAAATTTTAAATATCAAATAAGTCCAATTATTCCTACAAGTAATTTTAATACAATAGGTATTTTTGATGACCAATATATACACTCAACTAATTCGGCATTAGACGATTTTACAGAAAAAAGAAGAGCTTTATTTATTTTGTTAAGCCCATATCAACATAATATAACTCAAGTACCTTATGAATTAACTAATATGGTTTTACTCGGATGTGTTTCCGCAGTGGAAAGTTATATTAGAAAAATTTTAAGAAACATTATTAATGTAGATAAATCCTCAAGTGTGAAGTGTGCAAAGGAAACAATAAAATATGGTGCCGTGCTGTATCATAGTGATAAAAATATGCTTCCAGAGGCATTATTAGAAGGATATAGCTTTGCAAATGGTAATAATATAAAAGAGGCAGTAAAAAAATTTACTGGTATAAATTGCGAATCTACAGAAATAAATGTAGTTTTGAAGGAGTTTTCAAAAATATGCCAATTAAGACATTGCATTATTCACCGCTTTAGTTTATTAGGTTTAGATAACGCAATGCTATTGGGAATAGCAAATCATAAGCAATATATTGAAAAACCAATAAAAATTGATTTTGATCATTTAAACGAGATTGTACAAGTATGTGAAAATGTAGTAAAAGTTATAAATAACCATCTTTTCTGTGAAGTTTTAGAAAGGACGTATTATGAGAAAACAGAAATATGGTATTCAGACTTTAGACGAGACAAAAAAATATTTAAAAGATATTATTCTTTATTTAAAGATTCTTCGGTAAATATTGATGAAAAACTCATTTATAAAGAGTTTATTAAAACTATGAATAATAAGTATGGTAAAGATTATCCGTTTAGGCAAAATTGTTGCTAGTTTATTTTTATACACTGATTATAGTGACCTATTTATATGTTCTCATAAAAAGATAATTATATTTTTGATTATACCGTTATTGAAGTGAAGGGAAGGGACTTTTTTGAACTATAGCAAGTTTTATACTCCACCTATAATTGCTGAGTTATTAGTGAATCAACTTGACATTTCTCCACCTAGTAAGGTAATTGATATTTGTTGTGGCAGTTGTAATCTATTGCATGCTGCGAAAAAGCGTTGGCCTGAGGCAAAATTAATAGGTGTCGATGTTATTTGTAATAATATTTCAGATGTGCATTGTATACAATGTGATGGAAGAAAGTATAGTATTGAGCATAGCGAGCAATATTTACTTGTTTTAGCTAATCCTCCTTTTGATTTTGTTGCTAGAAAAAATGAATATCCTGAATTATATAGTAATATCCCTACAGGATATATAACTTCTCGTTTAGAAATTGAAATGCTTTTAGCAAATCTTCGACTGCTTAGTGATAATGGAACCTTAATGATAATTATGCCTAGCACATTTGTTAATGCTGAGAGTAACATAAAAATACGAAAATATCTTGCTGACAGATACCAAATTGAGAAGATTATCCGTTTACCTGAAGAGGCTTTTGGTTCAGCTAAAATTAATAGTTACGCTTTAATTATTACAAGAAATAAATTACGAAAAGAGCTTACAAAACTTTTTTCGGTTACATTAAAAGAAGATAAATGTTCAATTTCAGAACTAGCTGTTATACCTAATAAGGAAGTTAAAGCAGGAAAATGGGATGAAGTAACTACAACAAAAAATGATTTAACTTCTAAACTAAAAATGAAGAGGGGGAATATATCTAGTCAATCTTTTACTTTTGCTGGTATACCAATATTTCATACGGCGAAAAGTGGAAATCCATGGAAACCTTCTATTCGATATGTTTCTAACATTACGAAGACACCAGTATACGCAGAGAATGGAGATATAATTGTAAGCAGAGTAGGAAAATCTGCAGGTTGCTGGTACAAGCATACAGGAGATAAAATAATGATTTCTGATTGCTTATACTGCATTAAAGATCCGGATGGAATTGTAGCTAAGAAACTAGAAGGTCAAGTATATTCGTATTCATTAAAAGGTGTTGCAACTCGTTACATTACGATGGCTGACTTTAGTGCTTGGTATGAATCTCTAGACGTATAATGCCTGATATCAATTGAGAATTATTGAATAAAAAGTGAGTTTTTATGTACTAGAAGTGGATAATCAGTAGTATTGTAGTAAATCTAAGCAAGCCCAAAAGAATTTCTAGGTTTAGTAAAGTATGGATTATCTCTAACAAATTTATACTCGGACATTGACTTGGTAGTAGAAGCTGTATCAAAATATAATTGTGAAATGGCTCATTTTTGAATAAGATGACAGGGTAGCACTGTTCTAACACGGAAGTGGTGGTATTCTGAAGCTTATAATTAGTCCTCTTACTCAAATAATAAAAGAAAATGGACAACTGTTTACAGAAACATCAACAATAAGTATTTCTTCCCAAACTGTGCATTATAAGATTATTGTCATGTGCAAATGGAATAAATCGTGAAAACCCTATTACATACAATCATTGGGAGTGCCCTAGTTTTCAAACCTATTATACTCCGGGGTTGTTGAGTCAAAATGTATCCATATAGGTGCATTGCCTAACTTAGGGTGTGCTGCAGATAACATCCTGTCCCCATATCTGATAGCCTCTAATGCCAATGGCAGCACACGACGGAAAATTGCATTGCGAACAGCAGATACTGCCGGGTCAAACTGCCCGTCTACATAAATGTATACATATAGGAAAGGAAATCCGTTATTGGTTCTCCATTCTGAAAGCACCTCGTCTCTTATGGCATTGACCTTGTCATAGGCAAATTGCATCAGATTTAATGTTTAAAAATGTATGTGCAGTAATATTATATGTGCAGTAATAAGATATGAGCAGTTCAAGGAATAACCTGTATGGTATTAATGTGCTTTCCTCCGGTATAAATGTGGGTTGCACAAGAAATACAAGGGTCAAAAGACCGGATGGTTCTGCCTAATTCTACCGGATTATTAATATCTTTTACAGGTGTACCCATAAGTGCCTGTTCAGCAGTTCCTTTCACACCGTTGCTGCTTCGGGTTGATAGGTTCCACGCGGATGGGGTGATAATCCGGTAAAACGAAATAACCTGTTTGTTGATTTTGAGCCAGTGGCCAAGTGCACCTCTTGCGGTATCAATCAAGCCTTTTCCGGCAGCGGCTTCAGGAATGGCATATTTCTTTTGCATAGATACGTCCGGGATAAGGTTCTGAAGCAGAGTATTCATAATTAATGCTATCTTCCTTGCTTCTAAAACTCTTGCAATGGTCCTGTCCATGGTTGATATACCGTTTCTGTATTCTCCGGAGAGCCATTGCCTTGCTAAAGGACCTGTCTCAAAGGGCAAATTGTTGTATCTTGGAGCCTTGACCCATGAATATGCCTGTGGCTTGTTCATATCTGCTTCCGGCTGTTCGTTAGTCTGAGCTTCACTGTTCATCATGCATCCCGGAGCAGCTTCAAAAGGTTTATCTGTGCTTTGTCTGTCCGTATACCAGGCATAATCAATTTCTTCAGTAATATTATCCGGATCCAATACACTTGTTTTACCGTCGGTATATACAAGAGGATTCAAATATAAGGTCCCGAGACTCTTATATCCGTTAAAATAGCCAAAGCTTAAAAAATTCCCATAACCCCTTCCGATATAAAAGTAATCGCTGTAATATTCTGCAATAGTATATACATCAGAGAGCATTCTATCATTAATAAATTGATATATGTTATGTAGGATTGATTTTATCTTGATGATTTTATCGGTAGTGGCCTGTGTGGTAATTCCTCCTATAAAGACTCCATGGTTATGTGGAGCCTTTCCGCCAAGTACGGCAAGCATTTCGTGGGCACTCCGGCTTATATCAAGAGAATGGAAGTAACTTTTTACCAGTACGTTATTCTTTTCTTTTGGCAGTCTGAAATCACTATGTTCTGCCTTGAACAGAGGATAGTCCTCAGGCAGCTTGACAAAATCCGGTATGGTGTACTGATAAAAATGACGGATATGGTTTTGAAGGAATTCACATCCATGAAGGATGTCTCTTAGATATCTGCCCTGTTCAGATGGAACAACACCCATAGCATCCTCTAAGGCAAGGGTAGAAGCAATTGAATGGGCAGTTGAGCAAATTCCGCAAATACGCTGCGTAAAATATACAGCATCAAATGGGCTTCTACCTTGGAGCATTTTTTCGAATCCACGAAACAGAAGTCCTTCTGTTTTTGCATCCACCACTTGATTGTTCTCAATATCTGCTTGAATTTCCATAAATCCACTTATCCGGGTAACAGGGTTAATAATAATTTTCTTTGTCATCTTTTAACCTCTCTTGTGGTATTGTAGCTGATAAAAGGTTCCATTGCGTCAGGGAATCCAAATTGTGCACAGCCAATGCAAGGCGTGTCATCCTCAATAGGCCAGTTCACATATTGATTCCACTGTCTGATTGGACAGTCTATGCGTGTTACCGGCCCACGGCAGCCTAATTTGAACATACAGGTTTTATCTCCTAACTTTTCTGCAAAGATTCCTTTATCAAAATATGATCTTCGGGGACATCTGTCATGAATTAATGTACTGTAGAACAAAAGAGGTCTATTCCTGATGTCAAGTTCAGGTTCACCGTAAAGCAAAATATGAGCCAGTGTAGCCATAAACCAGTCCGGGTGACATGGGCATCCTGGCAGATTTATGACCTTTCGATTTAATAAGCTCTGTACACCGACACACTCAGCAGGATTTGGTCTTGCTGCTGAAACACCACCATGGGTTGCACAGGCACCTATGGCAATAACAAATGCGGCCTTCTCACCTAATGATTTTACAGCCTCCATTGCAGTTAGAGGTTTATCATTGAGGCGGCCGATGATGTTGTAAAGACCGTTGTTCTTTGTGGCAACAGCTCCTTCAACAGCAAGTATATAGTCACTTCCCAGGACACTAAACAGCTGCTCCATGGCATTTTGCCCCTCGCTGGCTGAAAGACTGTTATTATAAATAAAATGAGTCATCTCAGAAATCAAGTACTTGAAATCAGGATTCGACCCATCCAGAAGTGATATGATATTTCCTGAACACCCAGTCAATTCAAGCCATACAAGATTTCTTTTCCTTAAAACACCTTGTCTTAGTTGCATCTTCACAGTCTCGACAAGACTTGTGGCTGTATTGAGCCTTGCTTTATATTCAGGACACATAATGCTTTCATTACTCATTTCTCACCAACTTTCCAACTGCTTTTAATTTACTCAATATAGGCTGACCAGCATGACAGGATGCAAATTCATTGGTCAATTCCTTGCCTGCTGCCAGGCCAAAATGTGTCGCAGCTGCCCAGGCAGCATTATTGGTAACATCATAAACAGTACCATTTACCGCTACATATGCTGGATTGCCATCTTTTCCATCATATTTGGACAGTTCCTGAAGCGTAATTGTTGTTTGGTTTCCTGGTGCAATTGGTTGCTGTGGTGCAGGTGGTTCTGTTATAGTTCTCATAAAAGACTCAAGTATGAACATTCTATCTCTTAAATGATTCAGAATCAGATTTCTTGTGTAGACACATGGAATTACATATAACAGGTTTATATCATAATTAATTTCTTCCATAATATGGTCAAGGCTTTGGCTTGAAAAATTTTGTACTCTCATGTTTTGCCCTCCGGCAATAATTTACTATATTTAGTATATTTAGTATATTCCCAGGGAATCTTTTTGTTGATTTACATAAATGCTCGCTTAGACATCCTTTACAATTTCATTAATAATTTTCTCAACTTCAAGACAAATACCATTGAATATGTCCTTCAGTTCTTCACTTAACTCGCATCCTAATTCGGCTTTTGCTGTTTCAATTCCAATAAAATAACCTTTTAGTGGCTTTGAGTATAACTTCAATAAATCAAAAATACTCATATCATGCTGAGAATTGGTTTCTCCATATGCAGCAATCGCTTCCTCCAACTTGCATACATGAATGCTTCCAGCTTGTATCCCTAAGTGTGAAGCATCCAAAATAATAACAAAGTCATTCTCTTTTAACCGGTGAAAGCAAAACTGAAAATCGGTTTCCCCAATAATGACTTTAACTCCTATTGTTTCCAGATTACTTTTTAAGTTTTCCAATACGGCTATAGCAATACCATCATCCATCATAAGTCTATTTCCAATACCAATAGCTTTTATCATTCCATAAACACAACCCATCAAATTACTCCTGAATAATTGCACCACTAAATATGTATATGCTGATCAGGAGTTGAGATTCTTATATTTTTACCTTGTATTTCCATAATTCATATGTGATAATAAAATTATTCCAACGATTGTGTTCCGTTTTTCAGCGAACCAATAGAATCTCTTCATTGGCTTTTTACCCAAGTAAAATAAACTAAAATTGATTGAAAGGAGGAACTAAAATGGGAACAAATAAAAAATATAATATATATTATCTGGCTTCTGTGCTTGGCATTTTAGTGGTGTCATGCTATCCTTTGTATATGGGATTCAAGGTTGTCAGCGATATGATTGCGAATGGGACTGTGTTTAGTGAAGATTATCCCAAATACATAATTCCGTATACACCTATTAGCATTGCATTGATAATCGGTGTGATTCTTATGCCGATTTTTTTACGCTATGCAAAGAAGTATGCACAATGCGTTGGATCAGTGGTGTCCATAGGAATATTTTTTGCCTCTGAACTACTGCTGGAAAGGAAGGTTGTCGTTTCCACCAATCTTACTGAAACTGTGAAAACACACCTTGAGAGCTGGCAAATGTATATGTGCTATGTTCCTCCCGAATCATACGAAACCAGGACATGGACTGAAGTAAATGTTTTGATGGGAGAATACAGCCCCGCTTTCAAAATTCATTTTTATATAATTTCTATTGTGTTGATTTTGTCTTTGTTGAGTTGCTTCTACGGCTTTGGAAAAATAATAAAGATCGGCGATTGCAGCCGTAAAAAAGCATTGATCCTTCAATCAATATCTTCCGTAGTATTTCTGGGACTTTGCATTCTTGCATGCTTTACGGCCTTTTTCAGGGATGGGGAGATTAATGTATCAGCACTTTCAGCCTGCCTTATGTCGGCTTTCTTTATAATGTTTGGCGTCACCATGGGTATATATGTGGGTTCATTCCTTCTGGGAAAGTGCAAGCTAATATCTGTTGTGATTCCCGCGGTTGTAGCATCTGCTTTTACAATCGCCATGTATATAGGAGAGATGGTTCTTTTAAGCAATCATCTGTACCGTTTTGGATCAGGTTTTTTCTTTGACGGCTTGGGCAATCTTATATTAGCACCGGTAGATATCATCGTTATTCTATTGTCCGGAATTCTGTGTGCCCTTATATTGTTACCGCTCAATAAGAAAAACATAACCTAATTCATACATCAAGAATATTGAATTTTTTGCCGATATATATAATGTTGGAAGAAAAAATGTTTTAATGCAACATTCCAGGGAGGGAATTTTTATGGTAAATTCTGTTAATTCCAAACCGCCACAAGATAACTTAGCAGTTACTGATAAAAAGTCGACAAAAAAGCCTGATACAGCTGAAAAAAATATAAGTAACAACGCCGATGATAGTGGTGTTATCGTTGATATTGGAGGTAGTAAAGAGCAAAAAGTAACCTATAGCAATGCAGGTACGTACAAACCCAATATCCAAGAGATTGACAGGCTAAAGCAACAGGCTGAAGACGCCCTGGCTCCACTAAGACAGTTGGTAGAGCAATTACTTAAAGATCAGGGGATAGAGTTCAAGAGATCGCAAAAGACTGCCCAAGATGGTGAAATGGTAAACATAGACCAAGCAACACGAGATGAAGCAGCAAAGAATATTGCAGAAGATGGAGAGTATGGTATTGAAAAAACTTCTCAAAGACTCGTTGACTTTGCAATAGCAATTTCTGGTGGTGATAAATCAAAGTTGGATGATTTGAAAAACAGCATTCTAGATGGATATAAAGAAGCCGAAAAGGTATGGGGAGGCAAATTGCCGGAAATATGTCAAAAAACAATTGACCGTACCATGGAAAAATTAGATGAATGGGCAAAATCAGAATGATAAAAATCTTTAAAAAGTTTTGACAAGTTTTATGCTGTACCACTTCTAAGACTAGGTGTTCTAAACTCATACCATACACCGTATTTGTCTCTAACAACCGCAATACTAGGCATTACATGAATTATCCCAACTGTTGAACCGTTGATATATCTCCACGCTTGCCGTAGGACTACATTATGTTAATGTTTGAATGAAGTGTTTAATTTCAGCAATTCTCCTCTACCAATAAAAGACGCTGAATAGGCGTCTTTTGTCATGCGATGTTTACAATTTTAGTTCAACTAACATGAATTGCTACAATATTCGTTGTAAAAAGTGTATTGAATTATCAATATATCGTTGTAAAAAGTATATCAAATTATCAATATATCATTGTAATTTCTGAAATTATATGCTATATTATACCTGTATTATTATATGGAGGTGCATGTATGTACCGAGTTGCAATCGAAAATCTATATAAATGGAAAAAAAGTAAACATCGTAAGCCGCTGATTATCGAAGGAGCTAGGCAGGTCGGCAAGACTTGGCTGATGAAAGAGTTTGGTGCACAGGCTTATTCGGATACTGTATATATAAACTTTGATTCAAATTCCAGAATGGCGGATCTATTTGCATCAGACCTTGACACAGACCGTCTGATTATGGGATTGGAGCTATATGCCGGACGAAAAATCAATCCGGAAAATACATTGCTGATTTTTGATGAGGTGCAGGAGGTACCGAGGGCACTATCCTCACTGAAATATTTTTATGAGAACGTGCCTCAGTATCACATTGTTTGTGCTGGTTCACTTCTGGGAATTGCTCTGCATCAAGGCACATCATTTCCTGTCGGTAAGGTGGATTTTCTTAAGCTCTATCCGTTATCCTTCAAGGAATTTTTAATGGCAACCGGGAATGAACGCTTTGCGGAACTGCTTGACAAACAGGACTACCAGATGATTACCTCTTTTAAACAAACCTATATTGATGCACTCAAACATTATTACTTCGTAGGCGGTATGCCGGAGGCAGTTCAGAGATTTGCAGATGATAAAGATTTTAACGAAGTGCGTAATATTCAAAAGCGGATTCTTGCAGCATACGAGCAAGATTTTTCCAAGCATGCACCTATTGAAATTGTTCCGAAAATTCGAATGGTTTGGAACAGTATTCCCTCTCAGCTTGCAAAAGAGAACAAGAAATTTATTTACGGTCTTATACGTGAGGGTGGACGAGCAAAAGAATATGAAACAGCTATAATGTGGCTTTACGACTGTGGTCTTGTCCACAAGGTCAGCCGAGTGAATGCGGCTAGTATTCCGCTTAAGGCCTATGAGGATTTGAAGGCCTTTAAACTGTTTATGGTTGATGTGGGACTTCTCAGTTGTATGACCGGTCTACGCCAGCAAATACTACTTGATGGAAACGATTTATTCACCGAATTCAAGGGTGCTTTGACAGAACAATATGTATGTCAGCAACTGAAAACAATAAATGATTTAGGGATTTATTATTACACAAATGACCGTGGCTCATGCGAGGTTGATTTTGTTATTGACACTGGAGAACAAATCATTCCGATTGAGGTTAAAGCAGAGGTTAATCTTAAAGCAAAGAGCTTGAAGATATATAAGGATAAATACAATCCTGAAATCTCAATTCGCACATCCATGGCGGATTATAAAAAAGAAGACTGGATTGTGAACCTACCGTTGTATGCAGTAGAAGAAATTGCTAAGGAGAATATTGGATAAAGAGCGAATGGCTAACAATAGTTGTGAGAACATTGGTTTTGAAAAACAGATTTATGATGCGGTTTGCTTCTTTGTGTACATCTTATAATGATGTATCATAAATTGGTTCAGCTCATTTGTCTATCTAAATTTTTGGTATGTGTTGAATTTAAATAAAACAAATGATATTATAGAAATGCCAAATTTATGGTAAATTGCATCAATAATTAGTATATAATTAAATCAAAACTACAAAACCACATTCTAACGTATTTATTACCATAAAAATTTATGGCTTAGGTGGTAGTAATGGCTATTTCAGTTGATGGAGCAAATGCGGCTAAAAAATCTATGCTATTTATTGTTTTACACAGACTTTTTCCAATTGCACCAATGCAAACTATTAAAAGTATGGCAGACGCAATAAAAGAAAGAGTTGCGGGAATGACTTTTATGCAAATGCAAAAAGCTATAAAAGAAGTTTTTTCACAATATAATGTATCTGATGAAGAAATTGTACGTATAGCTGAGGCTATATTTGATGAAATAAAAGAAAATGAAGCAGATACTGATTTAGATAATACAAATAAATTTGAGGTTGGAAATGCTGATTTAGACGAGTATAGAGCTGAACTCAAAGTGCCTGACAAAGATACTATTGCTGTAGCAAAAACTGATGTAAAAGGATTAGAAGGGTTGATATTCAAAGGAGCTTCTCCAGAGGTTATTAAAGAAGCTCAGAAAGCTGGTGTGGATATAAAACACTTAGATGAAGAATATCCAAATCGTTCTATTAAAGCACCTTGGGATACCCGTAGACGTGGTTATGGACAATTTACTCGTCATGCTGAAGAAGTTATAATGGCACAATTTGAAGATGCTGTAAATAAAGCTGGCTTATCTCCAGATGAAGTAAAGGGTACAATATATATTCATCAGTCAAATAAAAATGGAGTATGTCCAATGTGTACTAAAGGTTTATTTGAGGATGCAGAGCCTAAAGGTATATTTAAACAATTTACTGAAAAGTATCCAAACTTAAATATTGTTGTTACATCAGATACACGAGCAGGAGAATCAAATGGTATTGGATCTTTAACGTTTAATGTAAAAAATGGAAAGGTTTCAAATTGGACTAAAAAAATAGGAGTGAAATAAGGAATGATTAAATTAGATGGTATTTGTGAAAATGGAAAAGTTGCTATAGCATTAATATTAGCGGAGATTACATTAAATAGTATTGAACAACATAACATTGATTATGAGTTTTGTAGAGATAGTATTGATATTTGTTGGAAGTGGTTAGAAGAGGATGTGAAGAAAGAAGATATTTGTATTTTAATTTCAAATGATGGTAATTGTTTGGCAGATATAACTGTTAGAGCTGATGATGATATATTAGGAAATAAGTATGGAACAATTATGATTTCAGTTTCATATTTAGCGTGGCAAGCTTTTAATAAAGAAAAGGATTATCATTATCCCCAATATTTAGAAATAGTTAATGATGAGTATTTAACTGATTTAATAAAAGATTTAATTGAGATTGATAAACTAATTACAGAAGAAAATATAGAGTTTATTCTAAATTATTTTAAGGATAATTATCCTGAAAGCTATAAATATTGTAAGATAAGTAAGACAGAGATTATAGATAATGTAGTAAACAGAATTATATAAATAATCATGTTTTTCTATAAAGTCAAAGAGAGAATGTAATAAATTTTGTGTATTGAAAGATTAAGTGATCTCCTTCTTGGCA
>DAOOVO010000036.1:0-37351 GCA_035370245.1 Pseudobacteroides sp. | reverse complement strand
GTCGAACAGTGGCTTCGGTCACTGATTTAATACAATATTAATTGTACAAGGGAGTGAGTTTATGCTTGATAAAGCTATTCATATAGCTGCTAAAGCACACGAAGGGCAAAGGGATAAAGCGGGACAACCATATATACTGCACCCACTTCGTGTTATGTTCACCTTGAGGAATGAAAATGAGAGGATTTGTGCAGTTTTACATGATGTTATTGAAGATACCGATATTTCACTGGAATACTTAAAGGAAGCGGGTTTTTCGGAAGAAATTTTAACTGCGTTGGAAGCACTGACTAAACGTGCTGGTGAAAGCTATGATGATTTTATTGACAGGGTAGTAAAAAATAAGATAGCCAGTAAAGTAAAGCTGGCTGATTTGACGGATAATATGGATCTGTCAAGGCTGCCCAATCCTTCTCAAGAGGATCATGACAGGGTGGAAAAATATCGGGAGGCTGCAGATAGAATATTTGACAGTATGGAGTATGAAGATAGCGATAAGTATAAAAATACAAAAGAGATTGAAATAAATGGTTGTGTTTCTGTTCCTGAGAACTGTTCTGTGGATGATTTTTATGATAAGTTCATTGACTTTATTGAAAATAATTACTGGTTGTTTGGAGGCGGAATAAAGGAGTATAAAGAGTAGTTGGTGCATTGAAGGGCGAAGCCATTTAACAGCTTCGCCCTCTAACATGCAAAAATTATTAACTCATAACACCATCATCATTGATATACTGCTGGAGAAGTTCAGGTATATTTTCATAAGCTACAGAAGGGTCCATTCTGACACCCGAGATAGGAGAACCCTCGGAATCCGGATAAATCTTACCGATTGGGGAATCTGCCAAGGGTGCGCTATTATTTTTTTCTTTATGGATATTCATTATGCACCTCTGTTTTGTTTTACTACTTTATATTATATTAATGAATAGTTATATGGTGATTACAGTTTGGGTGCATAAATTCCTTTAGTTCTTATAAAGAGATACCGATTTCACTTCTGCTACTATTCCCGAAGCAACCAGCTTACCATTTTTACGAAATTCAAAGGATATGCTATCTCTCAAAGGAAATCTGTCTTTTAATATAATATGGGCATTTACATATCCATTGGCATCTATGGCGTCTGAATATAAATTAATAGTTGCGGGTGTCTGATTTCTAAGGCAATAGAATGTGCCTTCAATCTCTTTGTTTTCCAGAAAGGATTTATCATTAAACATCAATTTTGCAGAAAATTGATTTACTGCCTTCATGCTACCCACTGGTACAAGAAATTGACCTATCTCTATCTCTTTTTTACTAATACCCCTTAAAAGAATACCTACGCGATCGCCTACAGTTGCAGTATTAATCTGTCCCATTTTCCCATTAATTTTTTTCTCAATACCTCCGATTTTTAATTTTCTTGGTTCTTTTCCGATGCCAACCAATTCAACCTCAGCATTTTTTGAGACAAAACCGCTTTCAATTTCTGCACCAATTACAGTATCTTGGTTGCCTATAAGCGAGAAGGTATCCAGTATAATCAAAATGAAATCGTTGCTAACCAGCATATTTGTTTCAGTTGGTCTTACATTTCCTCCTCCGGTTGTATTCTCTCCTTTACGGCCAAAAGGTGCTATAATTGCTTTTAAAATAGAAATAAGTTTTTGCTTCATTTTTGTTTTTCTCCTTTTTTGGTATTTTGTCTTCAAAGTTAGCTTATGTATGACACTTAACCATTTTATAATAAATATTTTCTTGATACAATTTCATTTTTCATTTTCTTTAAAGTATGCCATTTTGATAATGATGTACCTATATCGTTTAGTATAGCTTTTGGTATTTTGACGTAATGTATTTAGAAAAACTGTTGACAATTATATTGAAATAATGGAGGATGATATAGTGGGTGAGAATGAAGATAAAGAAACTGATATAATGTGAAGGATTTGAAAATAAACTATGAAGAAATTGGTTATCGGAATACTTGCACATGTTGATGCGGGAAAGACAACGCTATCGGAAAGCATGCTTTATTTAAATGGTAAAATTAGGAAACTTGGAAGAGTGGATAATAAGGATGCTTATTTGGATACCGATGAATTGGAAAGAGCAAGAGGTATCACTATTTTCTCGAAGCAGGCCGTATTTGAAATAGATGGGACAGGTATAACTTTGTTGGATACCCCGGGACATGTAGATTTTTCTGCTGAAATGGAGAGAACGCTTCAGGTTTTGGATTATGCAATTTTAGTTATAAGTGGTGCCGATGGAGTGCAGGGGCATACCAAGACATTATGGCGGCTGCTGGACATGTATGATATACCGGTATTTTTATTTGTAAACAAGATGGATCAGAATGGTACCGATAAGGATAAATTGATAAATAAAATTAAGAAGCAGTTGGATGATAGATGCATTGAATTTGGACAGGTTAAGGAAGATTCTTTTTATGACCAATTGGCAATGTGTGATGAAGTTATGATGGAAGCCTATCTGGATAAAGGAAATATTGAAGATGTACAGATTGGCATGGCTGTCAGGGAACGCAAAGTGTTTCCCGTTTATTTCGGTTCCGCTTTAAAATTAGAGGGTGTTGAGGAGTTTGTTCACGGTTTGGTGAAGTATGCGCATGTGCCTTGCTATCCAGATGAGTTTGGAGCGAAAATATTCAAAATAACAAGGGACGAGCAGGGTAATCGACTTACACATATTAAGATAACAGGCGGAAAGCTTAAGGTAAAAGATATGCTGACCAATGGGATATGGGAAGAGAAGGTGAACCAAATTCGAATATATTCCGGACAGAGGTTTGAGCCGGTAAACGAAGCTGGTGGAGGTTCTGTAGTCGCAGTAACAGGATTGAGTGAATCAAGACCGGGGGAAGGTTTGGGAATAGAGAAGTCATCGTCGGCACCTGTATTGGAGCCCGTATTGCTTTATCGAGTGGTACTTCCTCAAGGCTGTGACCCGAGAGTAATGATGCCAAAGCTTCGTCAGATTGAGGAAGAGGAGCCGGAGATTCAAATCGTATGGGATGAGCAGCTGCAGGAGATTCAGGCAAAGATAATGGGGGAAGTGCAGATTGAAATTTTGCAAAGCATTATTAAAAGCCGATTTGATGTTTATGTGACATTTGATGAGGGAAGAATTGTATATAAAGAGACAATTGGAAATGTTGTTGAAGGTGTAGGACATTTCGAACCTTTAAGACATTATGCAGAGGTCCATCTGTTATTGGAGCCTGGAGAGCGGGGAAGCGGCCTTGTTTACAGATCGGAATGCAGTGAGGATATATTAAGTAAAAACTGGCAGAGGCTTATATTGACACATCTCGGGGAAAAAGCCCATAAAGGTGTCTTAACAGGGTCCGATATAACCGATATTAAAATAACTTTGGTTTCGGGCAGAGCACACAACAAACATACAGAAGGCGGTGATTTCAGAGAGGCCACCTATCGAGCAGTGCGACAGGGTTTAAAGGAAGCGGAATCCATTTTGCTGGAGCCTTATTATGCTTTCCAGTTGGAGGTTCCTGAGAAAATGGTTGGAAGGGCTATGACTGATATAGAGAAAATGCACGGTACATCTGAAATTTCCCGGATAGATAGCGGTATGGCAGTTCTTGTCGGGAGTGCACCTGTTATAAATATGAGGAATTATCAGAGGGAGGTATTGGCTTATACAAAAGGCCTTGGCAGGTTGTTCTGCAGCCTTAAAGGATACGAGCCATGCCATAACGCACAGGAGGTAATAGACAGCATAGGATATGATTCTGAAAGAGATGTGGATAATCCTACAGGCTCTGTATTTTGTGCTCAGGGGGCAGGCTTTTTGGTTGAGTGGCATGAGGTAAAGAATTATATGCATGTTGAAAGCTTTTTACAGCAATCCAATGAAGGATTATCAAGCCCTGAATACAAATTATATTCGGAAGAAAGGTCAATCAGCTTAGAAGAAATTGATCAAATTTTGAGCAGGACATTTTATGCAAACCAGGGCAAGAAGGAGGCCTGGAAAAGGCAAAAAACATATTATGGAGACAGCCGTGAAACCACTTTTAATGTCGGTAAGCCAAAGGAAGCAAAAGAGGAGTATCTTCTTGTAGATGGCTACAATATTATTTTTGCATGGCCTGAACTTAAAGAGCTTGCAGAGGAGAACATGGATTCTGCAAAGATAAAGTTGCTCGATATTCTATGTAATTATCAATGGATCCGGAAATGTCAGATTATTGTTGTGTTTGATGCCTATCGCGTTCAGGGGCATCGTGAAGAGATAATCGACTATTATAATATTCATCTTGTTTATACCAGGGAGGCACAAACAGCGGATAATTATATTGAGAAATTTGCTCATGACAATAAGAAAAACTATGATATTACTGTGTCTACATCGGACGGCTTACAGCAGGTAATCGTAAGAGGAGCGGGATGCTCATTGTTATCTGCCAGAGAGCTGCAAGCCGAAGTTGAAGAGGCCAATTATAAAATGATGATGGAATATAAGCAAATGGCAGGGATAAATCGAAATTACCTCATGGACTCACTGCCGGAGGAAATAAGAAAGAAGATGGAAAACCTGCTTAAAATAGAGGATAAAGAAAATAAAGAAAGTAAATAAAAGGGTAAGGATGAAGATAAAGAAAAAGATAAAGAAAAAGATAAAGAAGAGGATAAAAAAGATTTGATTTAAAGCAGAACAAAAAAAGCTCACAGACCAAAGCTGCAAGCCTTTTTAAGCAGAAGTATTGATTATTCCAGTTTGGTTCCGCAGCCGCTGCAGAATTTTGCCCCAGGTACTAGCTTGGTACCACAACTATGGCAAAAATTAGCAGCACCTTGATTGGATGCATCTGCACGAACAATTTTAGTGCCACAGCTGCTGCAAAAATTCATATTTTCAGCTACAGGACGGTTACAGCCTGGACAGATTATTGTGCCCGGTTTTGCATCCCTGTTATTGTCTTGTGAAAAGGATCTGGCCATCTGTCTTGCCATTTCAACGCCCATTGCCATACCGGCACCTGCCTGAGCCATTCCTGCCATACCGCTATTGGGATTGTTGGTGATTGCATCAACCATACCGATATCGCGGTACCTGTTAATATCGCCAACCATTTCATTTGAAGCGTTTTTCTCAATCATTTTTTGAATTTGCTCAGGGTAATTAAAGCTTGATATATTAAAGTCGGTTACTGTCAAACCGATTTTTATAAGCTCCATATCAAGGTCTACCTTAATTCCCTTAGAGATATCAAATGCGTTTGCCTGAAGGTTGAAGAGATCTTTTCCTTCTTTTGATATCCATTTCATGAGCAGTTGATCCAACATGCCTAGAGTACGTTCCTTAACATCATCAACTGTAAACTCCTGTTTTACACCTGCTATCTTGTCAATGAGCACAAGATAATCGTCTATTTTTACACTGAATGTTCCAAAGCTTCTTATGGGAATACCGCCAGGCATTCTCGGAGAAGGGATGTTTATGGCATTTTTAGTTCCCCACTTTACGAGAAATTCCTTTGTATTTACAAACAATACTTCAGCTCTAAGACCGCTGTTAAATCCGAATTTAAAACCTTTCAGAGTACTGAGGAAAGGAATGATCTGTGTTTCTATCTCGTAATTACCCTCGTCCTTAAAAATACCCTCTATTTTGCCGTTATAAAGAAATATGGCATCCTGACCCGGTTTTATTATGAGCCGGCTTCCTTTTTTAATTTCGTTATTACGCCATTTCCAGAAGAAAACATCGTCCCTTGTTTCATTCCATTCAATTACGTTTAAAAATTGGTTGCTAAAGAGTCCCATTTCATTCACCCTCTCAAAAATTAAGTTTTAAAGAAAATAAAAACAATACATTAATGCAGAATTGTTTGAAATTGGAAGATTGCCGCTGAAATATAGACCTGCAAGCAACGCAGCAATACCTAAGAGTACAAGTAGTGCTATTTTCACAGGGCTTAACGGTGAATTTCCCGATACTATTCCGCTTTGTCCGTTTATTATATATCTGTATTTTTTGCCGTTGTAGTCATAGTAAGCGGTCCATACAGGGAGCAATACATGCTTGTATTTTACATTGCTGTAACGTACATCAATTCTGATATTCCGTACTTCATCGTATTTTTTAAGTACTATATTCCTAACATCATCTGTTAATGCATCGTACATTTTACGTTTTGCGGTTTCAAAGCATTCCGCTACACCAAGACTGTATCTTTCTGCTGTATAACCGGAAATATACTCCGGTTTGTATGGCTCAAGCTCCTTTGTATTGTATGGCTCAATTTTTCTCATCAATGACTCGTCAAAATTCTTGGAAGCATTTACCTGAACATCATCGAAAAATCTTTCAAATCGGCCATTGACACGGTACCACCGCACTCTTCGTTCTCTCGTCTTTTTACCGTTGCGTTCTACGTCAACATAATAAACCTTACCGCCTTCTGCGGTATAGGAATTGTAAGTATCTGCATCATATGTCCAGTACGGCACATACACCGATTTAAGCTTGTCGCTCTGATAGAATTTTTTTAAGCTTCCCGGTGCAAGCCACCTGCTGCGTATCCATTTTTCAAAAAGTTCCCGGGCTTTATGGATGTCTATCTTAAAGGGAAGTATGGCCTCAGGCCTTATGCCTGCCGATTGCTTACTGGCGAGAACATGGGAAGAACCGCAGTAACTGCAGAATAAAGCGGTTTGATCTTTTTCCACAACGCTTTCTGCTCCGCAACCGTCACACTTTATTACACTGACTTCATTATTCCAGGTAGAAGTAGATTCTATATTCTTTATATCATTAAAGTCATACTCCTTAATGAGGGATTTGTCATCTTGAATATCCACTTCGGTTTGACAATACGGACACTTCATTTTCTGAGACGGAATGTCAAACTCCATATTTCCGCCGCAGCCTGAACATAGGTAAACCTGGGAACTATCTTCATTATTTATGGATGTATCCATTTCCATTTTGCATAACCCCCTGTTGAATATATCAATGGCTGTAACTTTTAATGCTACAGCCATACAGTATAAACTTTTGTGTTTACTATTTGTCCATTTCTTCTTTCATTTTATTAAGCTCGTCATCTATATCATCATTAAGGCTGGCTTTTAATTTGTTAAGTTCATCTTCAACAGATGAATCTGGGGAGTCATACTTATCAATTAAACTATCCAATTCATCATCTCCGGATTTATTGAGCTCAGCCATGGCATTTGCTTCATCAAGCATACGATCGGCTTTTTGCTCCATGCGGTCAAAAGCACTTAAGTTGTCTCCTGCCTTAGAAACACTAGAACCTATTTTGTTGATCTTTTCCTGTGCTTTAGCTACAGACATTTTTGCCTTGATGGAATCTTTCCTTGCGTTTAATTCATTTATCTGTTCCACAAGCTTGTCGTGCATTTGCTTCATCTTTTTTGCGTTTGACTCTGCAATATCATTTGCCTTTTTTAATTCATTGTATTGTGCTGTATATTGTGCCTTTTTGGCAAGGAACTTTCTGGCATCATCGTCATTACCGGACTTTACCGCCCTTTGGGCATAATCATGCATTTTATCTATTTCTGCCTGACATTCGTCAAGCTCTCTTTTTGAACGTGCTGCATCGGCCATAACCCCAGCAGTCTCGGCTTTTACCTTATTTAAATCATCCTCGAGATTTCTTAAAAGCTGGTCCACCATCTTTGATGGATCTTCAAACTTGTCTAATATTGCATTTATGTTTGATGCCATGATGTCGGAAAACCTTTTTAAAATTGACATTGTATTTTGCCCCCTTGTTTTTGGATTTGACTAATTTGGATTGATTTTTAATTCCATGAAATATATCGTATATTTTGGCTATATGGTTTATCAAATTAATCTATAAATAAATAATATGTTATTAATAATATGTTTTACAATAATGATTATATGTTGTTGTATATTCATTTTATAATGCAAATACATAGTATAAAACTGCATTTGCAAATATAAAATTTTTTTGTACAGATATAGTTTATCATAAATTTCTATAATAACCAGTCTCAAATATGAATTTCGTGCAACAATTTACTACAAAGCCCAATATCATTTCCTGTGGATAATCAATATAATGATTTAAGCGAGCAAATGTTATAGAGGTCAATAAACATGTTAACTGGAAGGCAGCTCTATCTTTTGAGAACAATAGACAAAAAAATGACTAGGGAGGAATTGTCTCAATTGCTGCATATTACCTATAACGATATAGTTCTTTTTGAAAATGAGAAAAAAGCTATTCCTCATGATGTTTATGAAAGATGGCTGAAAATTGTTATAGATTAATGGTATGGGAGAAATTTCAATGAAATGTGTTGCTTACTGCAGAGTGTCAAAGGATACCTCAGACCAGTTGAATTCGTTGGAAAACCAGATAAGGCATTATACCGATTTGTTTAAGCAAAAAGGGTATGAAGGTGCGGAATGCGGCATGTATTATGGAAAAGACGGCAAAGAAGAGACCGTTAAGTATATACCGTCAATATTTGCGGATGAAGGCATTTCCGGGACAAAGCTCAAAAACAGAGAAGCTTTTAAATACATGCTTGAATGTGCATATAGAAAGGAATTTGACATTATTTATGTAAAGAATACTCAAAGATGGGCAAGAAGTGTTGAAGACGGTGCAGGCATATTAAAGAAGCTTAAAGTCATCGGTATTAAAGTAATATTTGAGGATGGTAACATAAATAATTTTGATCATGAGATGACCATAAACATTCTGCTTTCAACCGCACAGGAAGAATCTAGGGCTAAAAGTGCGGCAGTCCAATTCGGTATAAAAAAAGCTCAGGAACAGGGTAAATTCACAAGTGCTGTTCCATATGGATACAGAAAGATAAATGGTTTTTTAAAGCCTATCCAAGAGCAACTGGAAGTTGTTAAATCAATTTTTAACCTGTATTTGCAGGGCTGGGGAGGCATCAAGATTTCCAGATATTTAAACAGCATGAATATTCCCACACAGAAGGGAAAAAGATGGACTCAGGTTCAAATCAATGATTTGATAACAAATCCCATCTACAAAGGAATGCAGATAACACATACCGTTCAAAATATTGATATCAATATTTCAGAGACATCTTATTCCGATGGAGAAAAAGAATATAAATACAAAAGCATTAAAGACATGAATGAAAACGATTGGATAATAAATCATATAGAAGAATTAAGAGCAGTGCCGGATGAAGTATTCAATGAGGTTCAGGAAGAAAGAGCGAAAAGAAAGGAATTGATTAAAAAAGGCAGCAGGCCAAGCAGCGATACGGTATTCGGCAATTTATTATACTGTCAGCACTGCGGACGGGCAATGAGGCGAAAGAAGCTATGGGGATGGAAACGTAAGGACGGCACTAGAAATTTTGGAGTTGAGTGGGTGTGTGTTAGCCATGATACATATCACAATGATATTTGCAGATTCAGAAACTCATGGCATGAAGATGTTCTGGCAGATAGGATTAAAAATGAAATTGAAAATATAAGGGATAACAGGCAGATGATTGAAAATGCATTTTCCGAATATGTTGCTCAATTTTTGAGCTCGGAAAACGTATCATTGAGAGTAGCCGAGCTTGAAGCAGAGTTGGAAGAAATAAAAGCCGAAATAAAAGCCAATTTGAAGCTTTATACAAGGAATATCATAGATGATGAGCAGTATAAGGAACAAAATGATGAACTTCAAGCTCATAAGAAAGAATTGGAATCTCAAATTGTTAAATTAAAAAGGATTGATGATGCTAGGGAGGAAGCAAAGAAGAAATTTAATAATTATGTAAAGTTTATTGATAAAATTGATTTGGAAAATATTGATAATTCTTTATTAAAGAGGATTATTAAAAGGATTGAGGCCTACACGTATATTAATGATGACGGCATCGAGAAAAAGGATATTGTAATAGTATGGAACATGCTGGATAAGTCCTTTGACGATATATTCTACAAGAAAGCAAAAACTATAGTCATTTAGTAAATAAGGCATTTGCTTCGTTGCATGGCATGCTGAATCTTTGACTTAGGTATCTTAATGAAGCTGCAAGTTCGCCATCCCCCCACCTGAATCTATGGTGCGGCCTTTACAACTCATAAATCCAGTGCTAATATTTAATCGTTCATTTGACACTTTATATTAATTACCAGGAGAAATGATTATTAGGAGAGACTTATAAATGAAAAAAGCAATAATATTTACTATATTATTACTAATTATATCACTCACAATAGTTATTGGCAGAGAAATTAACGATGATAAAACATCTCCCTTTGAACTAAGTTATTTATCTCAAAGTACCGTCAGCACACCTACCAAAGGTACATATACCCCGACTCCAACTAATTCGGGTTTAAAATCATTTTCATCAAGCCCAACACCTATTCATACAGGCACTTCAAACAATGCCGGCCTTATAGTATTTAAGAAGGCTGAAAAAACTATCGATGTCTATTATTTAATGCCCGATGAAAATTACAGCTTTATAAGATTTGAAAAGAAAAGCCATGGAACATGGTCAAATCATGTCTTTTGGGAATATCAAATCAAAAATTGATAGCACAAAACTCTGTTCCTCCTGTTTCGAAAAAAGTGAATGATACGGAATATTCCAATTTGCAAAATTTTTCCGATAAAATATAGGGAAAATTAATAAATTAAGGAGGAATAATATATGTATAAAATGGAATCAAGGCCAGGCGTTTTTATTATCACAGTATCAGGATTTATAAAAGAGGATGAGGCTCATGCTTTTATTAATGATTATAAAGCAACTATAAAAAAAATTGTTCCTTCGCAAACCTCATTGATACTCGATGGAAGTAAATTAGCTACTTCAAGTCAAGATATGTTACCAATTCTGGAAAGTTGTCTCAAAATGTATGTTGCTGATAACTTCAAAGAAATATATCTTACAGAAATTGAATTAGCTACAACAACAATGCAACTTAGAAAATTGAATGCCGATCAATTTTTTAACAGAATAAAGATGGTAAAATCAGTCAATGAAGCACTTGCACAAATAAAATAAGTTTAAATTAAATCCATATTAAATATGAATAATATTTGCATTTAGCAGAGCAAAGTTCCGGTAAAGCGTTGGTTATTTTGCTCTGTTATATATGCTATCCTATGGAAAGTTGTGTAAATTTATTTTATTTTAGGAGGGATTGCAATGAAATATACAAATACGGTACTTAAAGGAATAGGAATTTATCATCCAAAAAACAAAATTGGCAATGACTTTTTTATCAAACACTTTAAAGAAAACGGGAGAAACGCTGAAAAGCTAATGCTTAAACTTGGAAGAAAACAACGATATTTAGTTAAGGGTTCAAATGAAAATGCACTTACCATGGCAGCAGATGCCTCAAAAGCTGCTTTAGATAACGCGGGAATAAAACCGGATGCACTTGATATGATTGTTTTTGTTAGTGAAACACCTGAATATCTAGTGCCAACTAATGCACTGATTTTGCGGAACAAGATTGGTGCATGCAATGCAAACATTGTCTATGATATGAATGCCAATTGCATTGGAATGATTAATTCACTAGATACTACTTGCAGATACATTAAAAACAATTCTAAAGTTAAACATGCTCTAATAGTTGGTTCATTATTTATAAGTTCAATGGTAAGGAAAGACTGTATTGTAACATATCCCAACATTGCAGATGGCAGTGCTGCCATAATTATCAAGAATACGGAAGAGCCATACATTAACGGCTTTATAGATTCCGAATATCACACCGATTCCACAAGGTATGATCTAATAATGTCACCTGGCTGTGGATTATCCAATATATTGGATTCACAAATAGAAGAAGGGAAGAAAAAACTTTGCTGGGTACCGCACGAAGTAGACTTTTTTTCAACCGAGTGGAAAAAGATAATAGTTAAAATGCTTAATAGAAATGGTCTTGCTCCCGACGATATTGACCAGTATTTTTTCTCACAGTTCTCAAAACCGGATGCGGAAGCTACGCTCTTAAAGTTGGGAGTTGGTCTTGAAAAGCAAACATTTGTTGGTGAAAAATACGGCTATACCGGATGTGCCAGTCCGTTTTTTGCTTTGAATGATGCAATAAAACAAAATAGAGTAAAAAAAGGATCATTAGTTGTATTTTGTTCTGTTGGAGCCGGTTACAGTATGTCTACAGTACTTTTTAAAATCTAGTATTATGTAGTATAATTTAATACATCAGAATTCTTTAAAAAAACATATTGATAAATTAATCAATTAAGTATATAATATTTTGTGGAATATTTGACCCATTGGTCAAGCGGCTAAGACGCCACCCTCTCACGGTGGAAACAGGGGTTCGATTCCCCTATGGGTTATTAATTTTAGACGGTTCTTTGTTTAAATAACAAGTGAAACCGTCTTTCATTTTAATTACTACGAAATGAGGAATATTAATGGATTACAAAAAATTAGCTGATTTACTTTTTCCAAATATCACAAAGTCAATATCTTATTATGAAGAAACTGTATTTCCAAATAGAGCTTTAAGTGAGGGTGCAAAGGTCACCAGACTTGCACCGAGTCCAACAGGTTTTATTCATCTTGGTAATCTATATGGAGCATTTGTTGATGAGAGGTTAGCTCATCAAAGCAATGGCGTATTTATGCTTCGTATAGAAGATACCGACGAAAAGCGAAAAGTAGAAGGTGCAGTGGAACTCATCATTTCTTCACTGGAGTACTTCGGCTTAAAGTTCGACGAAGGAGCTGGTATTGACGGAGAAACAGGAAATTATGGGCCATATTACCAGAGCAATCGTGGAGAAATATATCAAACTGTTGCCAAACATTTGATTGAGATTGGCAGAGCTTATCCTTGCTTCTGTTCCGAAGAGGAATTGGAAGAAATAAGAAAACAGCAGGAAGCAGAAAAGGTAAATACGGGTTACTACGGGAAATGGGCTAAGTATAGAGATATATATCTGGAAGAAGTACAAAAACATTTGGACAATAATGAGAGTTTTGTGCTTCGCTTTAAATCAATGGGCAACCCGGAAAAGAACTTTGAAATAGACGATGCAATAAGAGGGCACCTTTCAATACCTGAAAACAATCAGGACATAGTTATTTTGAAGGCTAACGGAATACCCACATATCATTTTGCACATGTGGTGGATGATCATCTTATGAGAGTTACCCATGTTGTAAGAGGTGAAGAATGGCTTTCGACCTTGCCTATACATTATGAATTGTTCAAAACTTTGGGCTGGGAATTGCCTGTATACTGCCATACGGCTCACTTAATGAAGATTGATGAAGGTGTTAAGAGGAAGCTTTCAAAGAGAAAAGATCCGGAGTTGGGATTGGAATTTTACATGAAATTGGGTTACCACCCTGCAACAATAAGGGAATACCTTATGACAATACTAAATTCCAATTTTGAAGAGTGGAGAATAGCAAATCCGGACAGCAGTATATATGACTTTAATTTCACTTTGGAAAAAATGAGTATTTCCGGTGCTCTGTTTGATTTAAATAAGCTCAATGATATAAGCAAAAATGTTTTAGTTAAAATTCCGGCAGAAGAAATTTACGATTTTCTGCTTAAATGGGCTAAGGATTATAAGAAAGAAATAGTTGACCTTTTGGTTGCTCATAAGGATGATGTAATAAAACTGTTATCTGTGGGCAGGGATTCAAATAAACCGCGTAAAGACCTCGTTTATTGCGAACAGATATTTGAATTTATCAATTACTTCTTTGACGATTACTTTAAAATTGTCGATAATTACCCTGAAAACATAGATGACTCAGAGGCTAAAAAGATACTTAAAGAATACCTTGAAACTTATGATCACAGCGATGACCAGACTCAATGGTTTGCCAAAATAACGGAAATAGCGACTGCAAACGGATATGCAGCCAAGCCGAAAGACTATAAGAAGAATCCCGAAATGTATAAGGGGCATGTTGGTGACGTAAGTACTGTAATTAGAATTGCTCTTATCGGACGCAGTACTTCGCCTGATATATGGGAAATTCAGCAAATTATGGGCGAAGCGAAAGTAAGGGAAAGAATTAATCGTTTGATATAGGGAAAAATGTAAACCGCCAATCATGACATTATCATTGTTTGGCGGTTTTTCATATTTAAAGCGGAGGTGTATTATGCCGAATAAAGGGTTCTATACTCAAGGGTTTGCTATTCTGTTGGATAATGAAGTTCCATTGGATAGAATAGTTGATGCGATTAGTGATGAATTTAAAGTTGTCAAGAGAATTGATAAATCAAGTGATTGGGCTATTAGTGGGCCTGCAATAACCATTGAATATCAAAAAGAGATTAATGGGTACATATCGGCTGATGTGGTGAATGCTACCTGGCCGGATGGAATGGGCGATCCGCAAAAAGAAAGCATGATTTTTGGAGCTTGGGCAATGGGACATTTTGGCCCGTTTACTTATCCGGGTAACCTGCTTCGTGCAAGTTATAATTGTTGGAGCTATCCTGAAGGGAAGAAGCATGCACAAGAGCATAAGGCTTTTATTCGAATTTGCTCAAGTTACATATTTGGGAGTGTTAGTAAAAATGCTCCCTGTATTCCAGAGGATTATGATGTGATATCTGAAATGATGTTTCTGACTAAGCTTACAAGAAAGCTGTTAGATATACCGGAAGCTCTTTGTTATTTTAATCCTAATGGAGAAGTTCTTGCTTCAAAAGAAATTATTGATTCATTACTGGATAGGCAAGTTGAAATAGGCCTTTTACCGCTTGAACTATGGGCAAATGTGAGGCTCTTTAATCTTCCTGATAATAATGATTGGATGTTGATGGATACGGTTGGTATGTTACAGCTTGATACTTCGGATCATGAAGCAATATTTGATAAAAACTCTTATGATTTAAATGAAGTAGGTAATTTCTTAAGAAATGCATCAAATTATGTTTTCCAAAACGGTCCGGTAATAAAAGATGGTGATACTATGGATGGGCCTGGAGGTATCAGATGGCAGGGGGCAACGTTTGAAGAAGGTGTATCTTCACCTCCAAGAGAAGTAATCCGTTGGTTTCCTATGGATAATAAAAAAAGACCTGAGGGTTTTGTTAAAGCAGATAATAAAGATGGAAAGAAAGGCTTTCTAAAGAGATTTTTTAAGAAATAATCAGCGTAAGTTATGTGTGAATACAAGGGGAATTTAAATGAATTTGAGTTACATGGAATATAAAATAGAAATTTTTAATGATGAAATGTATAGTTTGAATTCAACTGACAATAAAAATAAATATGACTGTGAAATCTTTGATACAAAGGAAAAAGAGCACTTTTACAGCAGTAAATGCGGTATTAGAATTTTGAAAAATGAGGAGCTTATAAAAAGTGTTGTGTTTCTTGGTAGTGGCAGTACAACAAGAATTAATCAGAATTCTTATGTTTTAAACGGGCAAATGCTTTTTGTAGCTGTCGGATCAGCTGTTTATTGTATTCAAGTTCCTGATTTAACTATGAAATGGGTAGTTCAAGGAGACGATAGTTGTTGCTTTGGAATTTTTAGACTTATAGATAACATTGTTATACATGGTGAATTATCTGTAACATGTATAGATGTAAGAGGAAATATTTTGTGGAAATATTACGGTAAGGATATATTTGTTGCTTCAGATGATGGCATTAATAACTTTGAAGTAAAGGAAAATAAAATTAGTGTTAAGGATTGGAATAATGAGCTTTATATATTGAATAGTGATGGGAAACGAATTAATTAGACGAATAGTTAGATAGATGCAAATACAACTAATCCTATAGGAAAAATTTTAGTAATCTATTGACAAATGATTCCGCTGATATTAGAATATATTTAAATAAAATAAAGAATGTATTGGTGGACCCACATCGAGAAGATGTGGGATAAAAAATATCTCAAAACCTAGTAAATCGATACGAAAACTAACATTAGTTTGTTGTATACCTCAATATATTACTGGTTGACCGGAAATACTGGAGACCGGACCAATCCTCTTAAAGGGGAGTATATTGGTTCGGCCTTTTAGTATAAAAACAGGAGGAATAAAAATGACTGTAAATTATGCTTCTATAATCAATAAAGATTTAACATTGGATGAAGTAGTTGAAAAATATACCGATATACCTCGATTGATAATAATAAAAATTGATGTTCAAAGAAGAGGTGTTCATTACACGGATAAAGCATTGGAAAAGCTTGACCCTTCCAAACACCAGATAAGGGGAGCGGCTTTGTTCGGTTCAAGGGACAACAAGCTTACACCTTTGCCGGAATCACTGATATTGAGAGATGGAACTACGGTACTGACGGACCCCACTCCATTGGAAAATAATCCATATGTTGTTGATTACGAGGATGACAGGTTGGTTCTCAAAGATAATGGAAAGGTGATAGAAGAAGTTGAATTCTGGCCTAAACCCGATTTTTACGGTAAGAAGACTGCTTCGGGAAAGCCCATGGAGCATATTGTTACAGCACGTCCTCAGAGACTTCAGGTAATGCCTTCAAGTTACTGCCACTTCTGGGATAATGGCCATGGCTGCAAATATTGTGACATAGTAAATCATCTAAAACATCAAAAAGCAGAGCTTGGGGTTCCGGCAAAACTAAATCCTAAAGAAGTTGGAGAGGTTATTGGCGAAGCATTAAAGCAGCAGGGACGTTTTTCCGGCATATGCCTTACGGCGGGATCAGACACAAGGGGCAAGGAACCTTTTGATGAAGAAGTTGAATATTACATAGAGCTGCTAAAACACATAGGTCAAAATTTTAAAACAAAGAAATTTCCAAGCCAGCTTATTGCCACAGCTTTTACAGAGAAACAGCTTAAAAGACTATACGATGAGACCGGGCTTATGGGATATACGGCTGATATAGAGGTGCTCAACGAAGAATTGTTCAACTGGATTTGTCCGGGCAAAGCGGAATGGATCGGTTATAATGAATGGAAAAACAGATTGGTTAGAGCTGTAGATGTCTTTGGAAGAGGAAATGTAAATACAGGCATTGTTGCAGGAGTAGAGCTTGCCAAACCCAATGGCTATAAAAGTGAAGATGAGGCTTTGAAATATACCCTTGAAGAAGCAGAGGACCTGGCATCAAAAGGAGTTTCTACAATATATATGGTCTGGATACCAAGACCTCAATCTTACTTCCATGATCAGAAAAATGCTTCACTGGAATACTATGTAAGACTGGCAAAGGGGCTGCATGAGTTAAGAAAAAAATATTCATTGGGAATAGACTTTGATGATTATAGAAGGTGCGGAAATCATCCTGACGGTGATTTAACAAGGATATTATAGAGAGCAACAGCCTTGAAGGGAGGGTGGTCAAATGATTTCTGAAATTAATAAGGAAATAAAAGAGATAATAAATCACAAAGATACTGTTAAAGTACTGGTAACATTGAATGAAGACGGCTTGCCGCATGCTGTTGTAAAACAGTCAATAAGATTTTCAGATGAAGGAAAGATAGTATATCTGGAACTTCTGGAATCTTCAAAAAGCTATAAGAACTTTACACGAAGTTTATGGTTCAACCAAAAAGTAGTTATATCAATTTCGGGTAAAAACGGTAAGAGTTATCAGATTAAAGGGACACCGGAAAAGATATTAATAAGCGGTCCGATTTTTGAAAAGTATTATATAAATGTGAGGGAACAGCTTGGAGATGTTGATCTTGCGGCTGTATGCATAATAGATCCTGAAGAATTAAAAGATGAGTCATATGCAGCACGCTTTTCAGAGCAAGAATCCAGGCAACCCATATTCAAGCATCTGGACAGACTTGCAAGATATTATGTTTCTTAAATGGAGGTGTTGAATATGGGGGCTGATAGTGAATCAATAAAAATTCTGCCTGTTGAAGAAAAGGATATCCCTCTTACAATTGAACTTAGGAAGTTGCTCTTTAAGGAGATGGGTGTTCCTGATGAAGCTTTGATTGATAATGCATACGAAAATATTCTGCAATTATATAGGAATGAATTCAATGAAGGCAGAATAAGGCATTTTATAGCCTATAACAGTAATAATGAACCTGTAGCAATTGCCGGAGCTCTTTTGAAAAACGATTTCCCATATTATTTGTTTAAGCCGGGGTATTATGGATGGATTATTGATGTTTATACAAAGCCCCAATATAGAGGAAAAGGAATATCAACAAAATTACTTCAGCTGATACATGAGTGGCTGAAGGAAAAGGGCGTCAATGAAGCAAAGCTTATTTGCGGAGGAAGTGGTGCAAGAAAGCTGTATGAAAAGCTGGGTTACAGGCCTACATGGGAAATGAGCCTCAATATTTCCGAAAACAAGACTTATAACGAAATCATAGATCAAAAAATAAGTAAAAGTGAAATTTAATTCAGTTCATAATAGGGGTGAAGAAATGTCTCTTGAGCCGGATAACACATTAAGAATAAAAAAAGCTGAAAAACAATCAAGAAGAAGCATACTGAATCTGGTTGCTTCAAGTATCACTATAGAAAGAATTCTGACAATCAGTACATTTGCCGCATTATTGATAATCTGGCAGGTGATTACCAGTTTGAATGTTGTATCCGATGTCATCATTCCTTCACCGGAGAAAGTTTGGAGCACATTTAATGATATACTTAAAAACGGTTACAAGGACAATAGTCTGTTACGGCACTTGGGAGACAGCATGTTCAGATTGATAGGCTCTTTCCTGTTGGTTGTTGTTACTGCGATTCCCGTAGGGCTCTTAAGCGGATATAACTCAAAAATCAGAGCAATTTTAGATCCCATTGTTGAATTCTACAGGCCATTGCCTCCTTTAGGATATTATACACTCCTTGTATTATGGATGGGAATTGAGAATCCTTCAAAAATTGCATTATTGTACCTGGCAGGTTTTGCTCCCGTTTACATATCCTGCGTGTCAGGAGTAAAGAAAATCAAACAGGACTATATTCACGGAGCATACACTCTTGGTGCGGGAAAAGGACAGATTTTCCGACATGTGATTCTTCCGGCATGTTTGCCTGATATTTTTACAGGCATCCGTACCGGAATCGGAGTGGCATACACAACCCTTGTAGCGGCAGAAATGGTTGCAGCAGTAACCGGAATAGGGTGGATGGTGCTGGATGGCAGCAAATTTCTTAGGAGTGATGTTATTTTTGTAGGTATTTTCATTATGGGAATCACGGGAATAATTTTAGACAGGATCATAAGATTTATTGAAAGCAAGGTAGTGCCTTGGAAAGGTAAAGAATAGAAGTATAAAATTTTTAAAAAAGGGGATATGATTATGAAATTACGAATATGGAAATTATTACTTGCAGTCACATTGATAACAGCATTAACATTTCAGCTGACAGGCTGCGGAAAATCTGAAGATTCATCAAACACTACTGAAGAAACTAGTTCAATTCCGGGTTCATCCGGTGAGCAAAAAGAAAATAAGCCCGATGTGGTGAATATTGGCTTTCAGGTAATACCTAACGGTGAAATACTGGCAAAAGCAAAGGGATGGTATGAAAGTGAACTAGGAGTAAAAGTAAACTTCAAACAATTCGATTCAGGAAGGGATGTAAATACAGCTTTCGCATCAAACAGCATAGATTTCGGGCTTGTAGGCTCAGCTCCAACTTCGGTAGGTATTTCCAGGGGAATAGCATATGAAGTGTTCTGGATACATGATGTTATTGGAGCAGCAGAGTCTCTTGCAGTTAAAAACAGCTCAAATATTAATTCAATAAAAGATCTTGCAGGTAAAAAGATAGCTACACCATTTGCTTCTACTGCTCACTACAGTCTCCTTAATGCACTTAAGCTTGAAGGTGTAAATCCTGCGGATGTTAAAATTCTTGACATGCAACCGCCGGATATTCTTGCAGCATGGCAGAGAGGTGATATAGACGGTGCTTATGTTTGGCAGCCTACTTTAGGTAAATTGCTTGAAGACGGAAAAGTAATAACAGATAGCAGCAAACTTGCTGAACAAGGTATTATTACGGCTGATTTTGGCTTGGTAAGTAAAAGCTTTGCAGAGAAATATCCCGATATTGTAGTAAAGTATATAAAATTGCAGCAAAAGGCTTATGATTTGTATAACAGTAATCCCGATGAAGCAGCGGAAGCTTTGGGAAAAGAACTTAACATTGATAAAGATGAAGCATTAAAACAAACAAAAGAATTGGTATGGTTGTCCGGAAAGGAGCAGCTGTCGGACAAATACTTCGGTTCTAGCAGCAATATAGGTGATCTGGCAAAAACATTGAAGTCAACGGCTGATTTTCTTGTGGAACAGAAATCGATAGAAACGGCTCCCGATTTGGAAGAGTTTAAGAAGGCAATAAATCCAAAATTTATTGAAGAAGCATTGAAATAATTGTAATGCCCTTATTAACGGAAAATTTCGGAGGTGGAGTAGATGTCGCAGTTTTATAATGGATTTTTTTCCGATAGCTCTGAGGAAGTTATTTCAATTGAAAATCTTTCACTTACATACAAGTCAGGTAAAAATGTTGAAGTGAATGCTTTGGAAAATATCAACCTGAGTATTTCTGAAGGAGAGTTTGTATGCTTGCTTGGTCCATCAGGCTGCGGAAAAAGCACATTGTTGAAAATAATTGCAGGCTTCATTTCACCTACCGAGGGTACCATAAAGATGGATAAGGAAGTCATAAAAGGGCCTGATTGGCATAGAGGGGTTGTCTTTCAACAGCCTCCTCTTTATCCATGGCTGACTGTTGAAGAGAATGTTGCTTTCGGGCCAAAGATGAGAAAGATAAATAAGGAATCCTACAATAATGAAGTCAAGAGATATTTGGAAAAGGTTGGGTTGTTAGAATTTGCCAAGCAAAGACCCTATGAGCTGTCGGGCGGGATGAAACAGCGTGTTTCAATAGCACGCGTGTTGGTGAACAATCCCAGGGTACTGCTCATGGATGAGCCTTTTGGAGCATTGGACGCACTGACAAGAGAACAGATGCAGAATTTGGTCAGGAATATATGGTGGGAAACAGGAAAGACCGTTCTTTTTATTACTCATGATGTTGATGAGGCTCTTTCTCTAGGAACCAGAGTCCTTGTAATGTCGAAAAGGCCCGGGAAAATCATAAAGGAATTCAGAACCACATTCACCAACTTCATTACCGGTGAAAACGGTAATAAGACTCGTTACACAAAAGCTTTCCAGGATATGCGTGAAGAAATATTAAATCTCATCAATACCCAAAGTATCAGTTATTCTATTTGAGTAATATGATTTTCGAAAAAGAGTTTAAGGATGATGCTGTATAATATACTTTAATAAAGACATGCAAGAATCTCTAAATACCGCATAACAATTAGTATAACCACTAATATTATGGGGTGTTTTTTTATGCCTGCAGAAAAAGAAATAAAAATTAATTGCATATACAATCAACAAGGCGAAGCCTTCCAAGATATTCTGAAACATTCTATAAAAAATTTGATACAAAACGGAATAATATACAAAAACATACTGCAGTCAAACAAAGAGACAGTTATCGAAAAAGGAGCAAAAGGGGAGGAACTTTGATGTATGCTCGATGTAACTATTCCGGAGGATTAAATGATACAGAGACTTATAGTGTCGGTATTTATCTTAGATTATCAAAGGAAGATGAAATTGCAGGTCAGTCCGAAAGTATAAGCAATCAAAGAGATTATATAACTTCTTATGTATTGGAACAGGGGTGGGACATTTATGATTTTTACATAGATGACGGATACAGCGGACTAAATTTTGACAGGCCTGCATTTAAAAGAATGATTTCGGATATTGAAAATAAAAAGATCAACTTGGTTATAACGAAGGACTTGTCAAGGCTAGGAAGAGATTATATCGATACAGGCAATTATATTGAGCGGTACTTTCCACAGCGGAATGTAAGATATATTGCACTTAATGACGGCATTGATACTTTTGCGAGCAGTGCCAACAATGACATGAGTCCTTTTAAGTCTGTCATTAACGATATGTACGCAAAGGACATTTCAAAGAAAGTTCGTGCGGTCCTTGATACAAAGAGAAAGAAAGGTCAGTTTATCGGTGCATTTGCTCCGTACGGGTACAAAAAGGACCCGACCAATAAAAATAACATTATCATCGATGAGGTTGCCGCATCCGTTGTTAGAAGAATATATAGCTCATATTTAAGCGGTCAGAGCATGCATGCTATTGTTAAAATGCTTAACTCTGAAAAAGTTCTAAGTCCTGCAAAATATAAAATGACAAACAGTAATTATAAAAATGCCCGGGCTAAGCATTATTTATGGACTCAGGAGTGTATAAGCCGCATATTGACCAATCCTTCTTACATGGGAAATATGACACAGGGTAGGCAGGTTAAAATTAATTATAAGCTGGAAAAGTATAGGAAAATTCCCAGGAGGAATTGGATTGTGGCAGAGGGTACCCATGAGCCTATTATTTCACCGGAAGATTTTATGACGGTTCAGGAGCTTATAAAAAGGAAGATGGTTCATTTTGATAAAGGGGAAAAAGCAACGCACCTGTTGAACGGACTATTATTCTGTGGTGAATGTGGCTCAAAAATGACATATCGGCGAAATTACTCAAAAAAAATGATAGTCATGTGCATGAACTACAGCAAATATGGACCAGGGCTTTGTACAAGGCATTCAATGAAAGAGGAAGTTGTTGAAAGCTGTGTCATTAACCAATTAAAAAAGATTTCGCAACATGTTTTAAATGATGATTTTTATAAGCAATTTGAGTCTTTTAGACCAAATAAGGACAAAAGAATTGATAATGAATTGCAACTTGTAAATAAGATGTTGATTGAGGCTGAGAGTGTTATAAAGGCTCTTTACATTGATAAAGTTAAGGGAATTATAGATGAAGATATGTTTTTGAAAATGTCCAAGGAATATAAAGAACAAAAGGAAATATTAGTCAAGAGGTATTCGGAGATTCTTACAAAGAAGAAATCGTTGGAGAAGTGTTGTTATACATCGGATTACATGGAGAAAATCAAGGAATTTGCTAATTTTGAGCGACCGGATAAGACTTTGCTGTCTAAACTGATAGATAGAATAGAAATAACAGATGAAAGAGAAATCAATATATATTTTTCTTTTCCAAATCCTTTTCATATACTATAATTCAAATCGCATTAGTGAATTCCTTTGCGTAAATTGCGGAAGCTGAATTTGATAGTTATTGTAGTTTTATATAAATAAGTATATAATTATTGTAATGGCTTAATATGCCATTATTAAATAGTATGCTTAATATTGTAAGTTATAAAAGGAGAATAAAAATGCAGCTGTGCATTGGCATAGCTCCGTGCAAGGTCTGAATCGGACGAAACTGCACGGAGCGAATTAATTCGTCCGTTCGACTTTGCACTTTCATTGAGTTATTTAGATTTTAATGAAAGAGGAGCAAAGTCATGATAAAAAAATTTAAAACTGTTATAAGGGAGCTTAATGCTTTCCTGATTTTATGGATTACGCAAATGTTTTCGTCACTTGGCAGTGCAATGACTAGTTTTGCACTTGTGATATGGTCTTATCAGCAGCAGGGTTCGGCTCTTATTACATCACTTTTGACCATTTGTTCCTATGCACCCTATGTTCTGCTAAGTATCTTTGCAGGTGCACTGAGTGACAGATGGAACAAGAAGATCACTATGCTGCTCTGTGATAGCTTTGCGGCACTTTGTAGCATTTCTATCCTTATTCTGCTGACAATGGGTAAACTACAGATCTGGCATCTGTATTTGCTCAACACATTGAACGGACTGATGAACACCGTACAGCAACCTGCATCGGATGTGGCTATTAGCTTGCTGGTTCCGCAAAAGCACTATCAGAAGGTAAGCGGGATGCGTTCCTTTTCCAATTCGTTGGTTACCATACTGACACCTGTACTTGCAACTGCATTGCTTTCATTTACAAGCATAAGGTGGGTTATTCTATTTGATTTGATTACATTTGCTACGGCTTTTGTTGCACTTTTGTGCTTTGTCAAAATTCCACAGGCTGTAGAAAAGAGAAGTGATAAGAGCGAGACAATATTACAGTCTGCAAAAAGTGGCTTGCGATATCTTAGGGAAAACCGAGGAATTTTAGACCTGATCATGTTTTTGGCCGTAATCAATTTTACTGCATCAATCTTTGGGGCCGCCTTACCGGCAATGATGCTCTCGCGTGTTGGTGCAGGTGAGATAGCACTTGGTGCTGTTAACACTGCTACCGGGATAGCAACTTTGGCCGGAAGCATTTTGGTCTCTGTCATGCCGCCGCCCAAGAGTCGTGTGCGTGTGATTTGTAATTGCTTGCTTTTTTCCATGAGTACGGAGAATTTTATTCTTGCTTTCGGCAGGAGTACTCCTGTTTGGTGTTTTGGTGCAATTCTCGGTTGGATATTTATTCCTGTTATGGGTGCCAATATGGATGTGCTTTTTCGTACCAAAATTCCTATTGATATGCAAGGACGTGTCTATTCTGCAAGGAATACTTTACAATTTTTCACCATTCCTTTGGGATATCTATGCGGTGGTTTTTTGGTAGACAATGTGTTTGAACCGTTTATGGCGATGCAATCGGCAGACAGCCTTTTTATAGCCGTGTTTGGAGCAGGAAAAGGCTCAGGGGCGGCTCTGCTGTTTTTTGTAATAGGAGTTTTCGGAGCACTATCATGTCTTCCGTTTCGGGCAGACAAGAATATATGGAAATTGGAAGAATAGATAATTGCATTGAAACTTTATAACAATTTACTTTTGCATAACCCTTATGCTATAATATTTTAATATAACTATAGGAAAACAAATGATTATGAAAAACTTGTGGGGGCTTAGAATATGCCGATAAAAATACCGGATAGTTTACCAGCGAAAGAGACATTAACAAATGAAAATATATTTGTGATGGATGAGCAAAGGGCGATGCACCAGGATGTTAGACCTTTGAGAATTGCCATTCTTAATTTGATGCCTACGAAAATTGTTACAGAGACACAAATTCTGCGTCTCATTGGAAATACGCCGATTCAGGTGGAAGTTGAGCTTTTGCATCCTAAAACACATGTGTCAAAAAATACTTCGGAGGAGCATCTCACGAAGTTTTATAAGACATTTGATGATGTTAAGGATGAAAAGTTTGACGGGCTTATAATTACCGGGGCACCTGTTGAGAACTTGGAGTTTGAAGAGGTAAATTACTGGGAAGAGCTTAAAAAAATAATGGAGTGGAGTCTTAGTAACGTGTATTCAACTTTCCATATCTGTTGGGGAGCTCAAGCAGCACTTTATTATCATTATGGTATTAAGAAGTATCCTCTTAAAGAAAAAATGTTTGGTGTTTTCGAACATAGGATATGCAAGCCTAAAACCATGCTGCTGAGAGGTTTTGACGACTGTTTCTATGCTCCGCATTCAAGGCATACTGAAATTCGAAGAGAAGATGTTGAGCGGGTTAGTGAGCTTGATATTTTGTCGGATTCGGAAGTTGCGGGCATATATATAATTAAAACAGATGGTGGCAGACAGGTTTTTGTTACCGGCCATCCGGAATATGATCCGTGTACATTAAAGTTGGAATATGACAGGGATATTTCAAGAGGCCTTGAAATAAGTGTTCCAAAGAACTATTATCCTGATGATGATCCGAGCAAGTATCCTATTGTCAGGTGGAGAGGCCATGGCAACCTGCTTTATTCAAACTGGCTCAACTATTATGTATATCAGGAAACACCGTTTGATTTGAACCAGATTAAATAAGGAATCGATTTCTAAGACCGGGTAATTATACTTTTAAATCCTGGTCTTTTTAGCTGAGGTGGTTGTGTTGAAAATATCTACTAAAGGCAGATATGGGTTAGAAGCAATTGTTGACCTTGCAATCCATTTAAATGAAGGACATGTGAGTTTGAAGAGCATATCTGAAAGATGCGGAATGTCCGAAGCATATATATTACAGATTTTTTTAATACTAAGACGGGCCGGAATTGTTGAAAGCATAAGAGGTTCTCAGGGAGGCTATACCCTTTCTAAAGCCCCATCCGAAATCACTGTAGGTCAAGTATTAACTGCTCTTGAAGGTCCTTTAGCACCTGTTGCCTGTGTTGCCGAAAAAGAAGATCATACATGTGAAAGATATGTAAATTGCCCTACTCGAGGCTTTTGGGAAAGCATTATGATTGCATTGAACGATGTAGCAAACTCGTTTACAATTGAAGACTTGGTTGATTGCTACAACGAAATGTTTTTTCAAAGCAACCAAATAGACTACTGTATTTAAGAATATGTTGACAAGTCTGGTTTTAAACATTACAATATAAAACATATAGGATTTGTTGGAGAAACGGGGTGGACTTCATGAAATTCTCGACTAAGGGCAGATACGGGCTAAGAGCAATGGTTGATCTTGCAGTGCATGCAAGGGGAGAGCATGTTGCATTATGCAGTATTGCACAGAGGCAAGGAATTTCGACGAATTACCTGGAACAGGTCTTTTCGGTATTGAGAAAATCAGGATTGGTTAAGAGTGTTAAGGGGGCTCAGGGTGGATATACATTATCTGACGCACCGGAAAATATTAAAGTTGGCAGGATTTTAAGAGCTCTTGAAGGTCCTCTTTCTGTTATTGACGAGAATGCTGAAAACTCCGGAAAGAGAACAAGCATTCAACAATGCATCCAGAAATGTGTTTGGGATAAAATGAATAAATCTTTGAATGAGTTGGCAGATTCTCTTACGCTTGAGGATCTTGTAGATAATTACTATAAAATGAATGGAATCGAAGAAGATGTAATGTATTACATTTGATTTTTTATAAAACACGACAAAGCAAATAGGAAAAATTATATATTACAAGGAGGCTTTATCATGAGTGAAAGAAAGTTGAAATTTGATACTTTGCAGGTCCATGCAGGACAGAAACCGGATCCGACTACAGGGTCAAGAGCAGTTCCCATTTATCAGACAACTTCATATGTTTTTAACAATGCGGAGCATGCTGCCAATCTTTTTGCATTAAAGGAATTCGGTAATATTTATACAAGGATTATGAATCCCACAAATGATGTGCTTGAACAGAGAATAGCAGCACTTGAGGGCGGTGTTGGTGCGTTGGCAGTCGCTTCAGGTTCTGCAGCCATTACATATGCAATACTCAATATTGCAGGAAGTGGTGACCAGATTGTAGCAGCCAGCACGCTGTATGGAGGTACATACAACCTGTTTTCAACCACTTTGCCAAAGCTTGGAATAACTACTGTTTTTGTAGATCCCGATGATCCTGAGAATTTTAGAAAAGCCATTAATGATAAGACAAAAGCTGTTTATATTGAAAGTATAGGAAATCCCGGAATCAATATAGTGGATATTGAGGCTGTGGCAAAGATCGCTCATGAAAATGGTTTGCCTCTTATCGTTGACAATACTTTCGGAACTCCATACCTTATAAGACCTATTGAGTTTGGTGCGGATATTGTAGTGCATTCTGCAACAAAGTTCATTGGAGGCCATGGAACTTCAATTGGAGGTCTTATTGTTGATTCAGGTAAGTTTGATTGGGCCGGAAGCAAAAAATTCCCTGGATTAACCGAGCCGGATCCAAGTTATCACGGTTTGAAATATGTTGAAGCATTAGGGCCTCTTGCATATATAATTAAAGCCAGAGTTCAGCTTTTAAGAGATACCGGTGCTGCAATAAGCCCATTTAATTCATTCTTATTGCTGCAGGGGCTTGAAACACTTTCATTGAGGGTTGAAAAGCATGTTTCCAATACCAAAAAGATAATTGATTACATAAAGAACCATCCGCAGGTATCATGGGTAAATTACCCGAGCTTAGAAGGCAATAAATACTATAAACTTGCACAGAAATATCTCCCGAAGGGAGCCGGTTCAATATTTACATTCGGAATAAAAGGCGGAATTGAAGCAGCTAAAAAATTCTGTGAAAGTCTTGAAATATTCTCACTTCTGGCGAATGTGGCAGATGCCAAATCACTGGTTATACATCCTGCCTCAACAACTCATTCTCAGTTGTCTGAAGAAGAACAAAAAGCCGCAGGGGTTACACCGGAACAGATAAGGCTTTCCATTGGTATTGAAGATGCCGATGACCTTATTTATGACTTGGAGCAGGCTTTCCAAAAGGTTTTGAAGGTTTAAGATTTTTAGAGCAAAGGCATTGAATCTCCAACTAAGTTTATTGGAATAATTGAGGAATATTTGTCATATATATTGACTTATTGCTCTTAGAGGATTAAAATGGTATAAATCCTACAAGGAAGCTAGGAATAATAAATGACGGAGGAGATAAAATGGCTAAAATTGCAAAAAATCTCACTGACCTTATTGGCAATACGCCACTTTTGGAATTAAACAATTATAGCAGGGAAAAAAATATTGAAGCAAAGATTATAGCAAAGCTTGAATTCTATAATCCCGCATCGAGTGTTAAAGACAGAATTGCTTATGCAATGATAAAGGATGCGGAAGAAAAGGGTTTAATCAACAAAGATACGGTTATTATAGAGCCTACAAGCGGAAATACGGGAGTTGGGCTTGCATTTGTTGCAGCTGCAAGGGGATACAGGCTTATTATAACTCTGCCTGATTCTTTCAGTATTGAAAGAAGAAATCTCCTAAAGGCATTAGGAGCAGAGTTGGTTCTCACACCGGGCACTGAAGGCATGGCGGGGGCGATTAAAAAGGCAGAAGAATTAGCGGCAGAGATTCCTAATTCTTATATACCGCAACAGTTTAAGAACCCTGCAAACCCAGAGATTCACAGAAAGACAACTGCTGAAGAAATATGGAGGGATACCGACGGTGCCATTGATATATTTGTAGCAGGTGTAGGTACGGGTGGTACATTAACAGGTGTTGGAGAGGTGATTAAGCAAAGAAAGCCGGATTTAAAGGTGGTTGCTGTAGAACCCTTTGATTCACCGGTGCTGTCGGGCGGTAATAAGGGTCCTCATAAAATTCAAGGCTTAGGAGCAGGCTTTGTACCTGATGTTTTGAATTTAAAGATCATAGATGAAGTGTTCAAAGTGAAGACTGAAGAAGCTTATGAAACTGCAAGAAATCTTGCTTCCACAGAAGGGCTTCTGGTTGGAATATCGTCGGGAGCTGCGGTATATGCGGCTGCACAAATTGCTAAAAGGCCGGAAAACAAGGGTAAAAACATTGTTGTTATAATCCCTGATACAGGCGAAAGATATCTTTCGACAGACCTTTTTGATTAATGGAACATGGTTAATGGAATATGATTTATGAAATATAATTAATGGAATGAATTAGAAATACGGGATAAATCAAATTATAGATTAAGGGTGCTTATATGCAGGATGAAAAGGTGTATGACGGCTGGCTTAAGGTATTTAAAAGGAAAATTGGAGATAGGACATATGATATTTTAAAGGATTATGATGCCGTTGCTGCCGTTGTTGTAAATGAATATAACGAACTGCTTCTTGTTAAGCAGTTCAGGCCTGCACTTATGGAAGAAACACTGGAAATACCGGCAGGATGTCTGGATATAAACGGAGAGGACGAGATATCATCAATTGTAAGAGAAATATCTGAGGAAACAGGTCTTGGCATAAAACCTGAAGAGGCGAAGCATATTTTATCATATAAGCCAATGGTGGGTTTTAGCAATAGCCTTATGAAGTTATACCTTATTAATGTTAAAAAGGATTTGGTTAAGGTGGGCCGAGTAGAAGATGAGGATGTATACGAAGTGCTCTGGATGGATATCGATAAGCTTGGAGAAGATATTTCACAGGGCAAAAACATCGATGTGAAGACAATACTTGCGTATTACTATTTGAAGAGCTTGAAATACTAAATTGGGTTATTGACAAATATGGTGCATATGTAGTATTATAAAACATATCGGATAACTTGGCATTAGCGAGGTGTAACAAATGAAAATTTCTACGAAAGGCAGATATGGTTTAAGAGCTATTATAGATCTGGCAATTAATTCGGCGGGAGAGCATGTAGCACTGTACAGTATTGCACAAAGACAGGGCATATCGGAAAATTATCTGGAGCAAATGTTTTCTACGTTAAGAAAAGCCGGACTTGTTAAGAGTGTAAAAGGAGCACAGGGTGGTTATACTCTTGCCTCTAAGCCCTCTGAAATAACTATAGGGACTGTTCTTAGAGTTTTAGAGGGAAGTTTATCAATTATTGATGAAGATTCAGAGGTTGGTAACAGTGATTCTTTCAGCCTTCAGCGATGTATTAAGGAAACTGTGTGGGATAAGATTAATGAGAGCATAAATGTTGTTGTAGATTCAATTACAGTTGAAGATATTGTAAATGAATACAATAAGAGAAATGGGAATTTACCGCTTATGTTCTACATTTAATATTTTTTTATTGGAATATTGAAAATATGCTTAAAGTATATTTATAATTATGTATGACAATTGGCCTTGCTTGTTTTAAAAGGCCAAGATTCTTTTTTATTATGAAACACGACTAAAGATATATGATAAATTGTATATGCAAAATTTTAATGTTTATTTTAATTTTTAAAATAAATGTTTTATAATGTAATATAAATAAAGGAGACAGGGACGGTGGTTTTAGATGGGAATGAGAAGAAATTAAACATTGATACAAAGGTGGTTCATGGAGGAAAATGCTTCGATCCTTTAACGGGGGCGGTAAGCATTCCCATATACCAGAGTGCAACTTTCAGACATCCGGGTTTAAATCAAACTACAGGCTATGATTATTCAAGGCTTCAAAATCCCACAAGGGAAGAAGTGGAGAATACTTTGGCGTATTTGGAAAACGGAAGCAATGCTTTTGCATTTTCCAGCGGCATGGCTGCAATTTCCACGGTGTTGAGCTTATTTTCACCCGGTCAGCACATAGTGGTATCGGATGACCTTTATGGCGGAACATACAGGCTTTTTGAGGAAATATACAAAAAATACGGAATTGATTTTACCTATGTTGATACGAGTAAAATAGAGGAAATAGAAGCTTCTCTAAATGAAAATACTGCTGCAATATTTATTGAAACACCTTCAAATCCAACGATGAAGGTGGCGGATATTAAGCTTATTGCAGATTTGGCTAAAAAACGAAATATTCTTACCATTGTAGATAATACATTTCTTACTCCGCTATTCCAAAGACCTTTAGATCTTGGGGCGGATATTGTTGTTCATAGTGCTACGAAATATTTAGGCGGACATAACGACACTCTGGCAGGTTTTGTAGTGGTAAATGACGTTAATCTTGCCGAGAGGTTAAAGCTGATACAAAAATCTGAAGGAGCTGTTTTGTCGCCATTTGACAGTTGGTTGATACTTCGCGGTATTAAAACTCTTAGTGTCAGGCTCTTAAAGCAGCAGGAAAATGCCATTGCAATTGCCAAATGGCTGAAGAGTAACAATAATGTTGAAAAGGTATATTATGTCGGTCTTCCGGAGCATGAGGGCTATGAAATAAGCAAAAAACAGGCCACAGGCTTTGGTGCTATGTTATCCTTTACTGTAAAAGATGAAGCTTTGGTTGAAAAGATATTGGAAAGAGTAAAACTCATAATGTTTGCAGAGAGCTTGGGTGGAGTTGAAACATTGATAACCTATCCGATAGTTCAAACCCATTCTGCAATTCCAAAAGAAATAAGGGACAGGATTGGAGTCAATGAAAAGCTTCTGAGGCTTTCGGTAGGAATTGAGAATGCAGAAGATATAATAAATGACTTAGAGCAAGCAATGAGTTTTTAGGGGGGAAGTCGCTATGAAATTCGGGTCAAAATTAATACACAACGGTTATGAGATAGATAAAACTACCGGAGCATTAAGTACACCTATTTATCAGGTGTCAACCTATCATCAGGATATTAATGTTCCCCAGGAATACGACTATTCCCGTTCCGGAAACCCCACAAGAAAGGCTTTGGAAGAGACCATAGCCATTCTTGAAAGCGGCAAAAGGGGTTTCGCTTTTGCATCGGGCATGGCAGCAATATCCTCGGCACTTTCAATATTTTCATCCGGAGACCATATAATAGTATGCGAGGACGTTTATGGCGGTACTTACCGCATTACAACAACATTTTTTCAGAGATTTAACCTCGAGGTAACATTTGCAGATGCTTCAAATCTTGATAACATAAAAAACAGTATAAAGAAAAATACAAAAGCTATTTTTCTTGAAACGCCTTCGAATCCTTTGTTAAAAATAACGGATATCAAAGGGGCCGTTAAAATTGCTAAAGATAATGGCCTGCTTGTACTTATAGACAACACATTTATGTCACCATATCTTCAAAGGCCTTTGGAGCTTGGCTGTGATATTGTTATACATAGTGCCACCAAGTTCATAGGCGGGCACAGCGACGTTATTGCGGGGCTTGTGGTTGTTAAAGATGAGGCTTTGGCAAGGAGAGTTTATTCGGTTCAAAATGGTTTCGGTGCCATATTGGGCCCGCAGGACAGTTGGCTTTTGCTTAGAGGGATTAAAACTCTAAAAGTAAGGCTTGATTACCAGCAGCAAAATGCTATCAAGCTTTCGGAATGGCTTTCTAAAAACCCAAATGTTAAAAAGGTTTACTATCCCGGACTTTCGGATCATCCGGGAAGGGAAATCAACGAAGGACAGGCAGACGGCCCTGGGGCAGTTCTTTCCTTTGAGGCAAAAGATGATGATACGGCCAAAAGATTTATGAAAAATGTTAAGCTGGCAGCCGTTGCAGTTAGCCTTGGAGGAGTTGAGACTATCGTTTCATATCCGGCAAAGATGTCTCATGCAGCTTTCCCAAAGCACGAGAGAGAAAGGCTTGGTATAAAAGACAGTCTTATTCGTGTTTCAGCCGGATTGGAAGATATTGATGATTTAATTGAAGATTTTGCGAGAGCATTTGAAGAGTAAAATTTAAGAGTAAGATACGAATAATTGATTAAATAAGAGCCATGAACCGCAACATATGATAGAAACGGTTCATGGCTTTTATTTAGAAAGAAGGGAGGGATAAGGCGTTTTTTTATTTAAATTGCTAGTTCTTTATTATATGTTACTTCATTAAATGCTACTTCAAAAGCTTGCTTCAAATCAGCTATTAAATCGTTTGCATCTTCTAACCCGATTGAAAGCCTTACTGTTTCAGGAGGAATATCTGCAATTTTACGTTCTTCAAAATTCAATTCTCCATGAGTTACTTTCGGAGGATCAATTATGAGTGACCTTGCATCTCCGATGTTTGCCTGATAACTAAAAAGTTTAACAGAATTTAAAAACTTTTCCAATTGCTCTTCAGAACCTTTAAATCCGAATGTTAAATTTGAACCCGCTCCTTTGGGAAGATATTTCTTTACCAGGTCTTTGTATGGGCTTGATTTGGATGAAGGATGGTTTATCCATGCTACATGTTCCGAGCTTTCCAAGTATTGCATTATTTTTTCTGTATTGGAAATCTGCTTTTGTATTCTTTCAGATAATGTTTCTAAGCCTAATAATACAAGGTAAGCATCAAATGGACTTAATACCGATCCGAAGTAAGCAAGGTAATGGAAACGCAGTTTTGTAATGAATGGGGCATGGGGAGCTGCTTCTAAGAAGCTTCTTTCTACACCCTGGCTATTTCGAAGGAAATAGTTCTTTTCTTCAAATTGAGGATATTTTCCGTTGCCCCAGTTGAATTTGCCGCTTTCCAAAACAATTCCCGCTATGGTATTGCCATGCCCGCTGATGGCTTTTGTTGCTGAGTATATAACTATGTCGGCACCAAATTTAATTGGATTTAGAAGATAGGGTGTTGCAAATGTGTTATCTACAATCAGTGGAATATTATGCTCATGAGCAATTTGGGCAATAGCCTCGATATCCGATACAATTGCATTTGGATTGCTTATAGATTCTATAAATATTGCTTTTGTGTCTTCCTTGATTGCTTTTCTGAAAGCTTCAGGATCATTTGGATCATCTACCTTATCAATTTTAATGCCGAATTTGGGATAGAGCTTTCTAAAACCGTCGATAGTTCCGCCATAGAGCTGTTCGGTTGTCAAAATCCTTCCGCCGCCCTCAGCTACACTAAATAATGTCAAAGTGATTGCGGCCATGCCTGAAGCCACTGCAAGGGCAGCAGCCGCTCCATCTAATGCTGCTATTCTTTCTTCAAGAACCGTAGTGGTGGGATTTCCAAGCCTTGTATAAAAATACCCTGCTTCCTGAAATGATCTGAGCCTTTCGAACCTTTGTGTGCCGCCTAGCTCAAAGGATGCGGTTTGGTAAATGGGAACTGCTACAGAATAATTATGATCCTTAGGATTGTAGCCTCCCCGTACTTTAAGTGTATCGAATTGGAAATTTTGCTCTGACATGATATTACCTCCTGATAAATTTATTTTTTAATTAAAAAAGACCAAGCGATTTTTGCAGTTAATACAAAAACACTCAGTCTCCAGTTATCTGGTCAACAATTAAAATACACTATTCATATAGTTTTAGTATATTTTATTATGGATTTTGAATAGTGTCAACCCTTAATTTTCATGTATGACAATTTTATTGACAGCATAAGGATTAAGTGTTAATATATAAAACAAATAATACAAAGCGGAATACTAGGTTAAAGTTAGTTGACTGGAAAAGCTGGAGACTAAGTTGCGGATTTTGAGTAGGTGCTGCAACTTAGTCTTTGTTTATTTGAGGCAGATTAAACTATGGCAAAGGCACATTGAAGCTTTTGAATATAATAAGGGGGTTTTGTAATGGAGAGTTATGAATATAAGGATCAAATGACACCAAAGGAAAGATTAGCGGCCATACGGGAAGGAAAACAAGTTGACAGGCTTCCATTTAATGCGTTTATTGGTGAGCATGCTGCATGGATTCAAGGATTAAGCATAGCAGAGTATCATCATTCCCCGGAAAAGATGGCTAAGGCCCAGATTAATGCATATAAGACATATCACACAGATGGAATAAGCGTTGGGGTCGGCCTTACAGGTATATCAGAAGCTTTAGGCAGTAAAATCGAATATCCTGTGGATAGTACACCCTATGTGGCAGAGCATGTATTAAAAGACATAAAGGAAGTTGATAAATTAAAACTGACTGATATTAAAAAAGATGGAAGATTGCAAATAATACTTGATACCGTTAAAATATTAGTAGATGAAGTCGGGGATGAGGTCCCCATTACTGCAGGAGTCACTGGAGCCTTTAGTAATGCTGCCAATACCAGAGGAACTGAAAGCTTTTTAAGAGACATTATGTATGATCCTGAAAATGCCCACAAGCTTTTGAGACATGTAAACAAATGCACTATAGAATTTGTAAAAGAGGTTTCAAAGCTCGGTGTCAGTATAAGTATTGGTGACCCGTCTGCTTCAGGAAGCCTGATTGGACCAAAGTTGTTTAAGGAATTTGCATATCCATACTTAAAAGAATTATCCGACACAATAAGGGAGTATGGTGCACCGGCACCGCAACTGCACATTTGCGGCAACACCAAAAAGATTTGGGGACAAATGGCAGATACGGGTGTTGGAGGATTGAGCCTTGACGATGTTATTGATCTTGAGGATGCAAAAAGAGAAGTTGGTGACAGGATTTTACTGATTGGAAATGTAAGTCCTACCAAAACCATGTATCTAGGGACTCCTTCTGATGTAGAGGAAAATGTAAAAGACAATTTAAGAAAAGCTTATGATTCAAAGAAGGGATATGTCATATCATTAGGCTGCGGTTTACCTATACGTACCAAGCCTTCCAATGTGCATGCTTTTGTAAAAGCGGCCAGGAAATATGGGAGATATCCTTTGAAATTGGAAAATTTTTTATAAGAGGGTGCAGTATATGAGTAACATAAGATTTGAATGTGTAAAGGATGAGCATCTAAGAAGGATAACTGAAATTTACAACTACTATATAAAAAACACTACAGTCACATTCCATTACTACGAGCACACAGAAGAGCAAATGAAGGAAATATTATATTCAAAGGATCCAAGATTCAATTCATTTGCAATTATAGACGACAATAACGGTGAAGTTATAGGATATTGCCTGATATGTAAGTTTAAAAACAGGGAGGCATATAATATATGCGGTGAAGTTGTCCTATATCTTGATAACCGCTATTTGGGAAAGGGTATTGGAAAAAAGGCGTTGGATTTTCTCGAGGAAGAAGCTAAAAAGCAAAAGTTTCATTCTTTGGTAGCTTCAATTTCAGGTGACAATGAGCGAAGTATAGGACTGTTTGAAAGTCAGGGGTATTATAAATGTGCTCATTTTAAAGAGGTTGGAGTCAAGTTTGATAAATTCTTGGATGTTTTGTATTACGAAAAGATTATAAATTAAACATGGAAAAAAATTATTGACATTAGGATAAGTATGAAGTAAAATATATAAAAACGATAGGAATTGTAAGAAATAAATATTGAAATACATAATGAATAATGAATGCTGACCTGAGCTACAGGAGGCTGGACGAATGTATAATATGCATTGTTCCAGCTTTTTTATTTATATTGGATGTCTCAACGAAAAAATAAAAAAGCTTATGGAGAATAAATATGATAGAAATTAAAAACTTAAGCAAAACATTTATTACTTCAAATTCCAAAGTTCAAGCATTGGATAATATAAACCTAAAAATCGAAAAGGGTGATATTTTTGGCATAATCGGTTTTAGCGGAGCAGGCAAATCAACTCTTATAAGATGTCTGAACCGGCTGGAAGAGCCCGATTCCGGGGATATACTTATAGGGGGAAAATATATTACTCGTATGGACAAAAAGGAATTAAAGATTGCCAGAAGAAAAATAGGTATGATATTTCAGCAATTTAACCTGTTAGACTCAAAAAACGTATTTGAAAATATAGCATTTCCCCTTGAAATTGCAGGTTTTAAAAAACCCAAAATACAGAAAAGGGTTGAAGAAATACTTGAGATGGTAGGACTTTCGGATAAAGCCGGCTCGTATCCTTCACAATTAAGCGGAGGTCAAAAGCAAAGGGTTGGAATAGCGAGAGCCCTTGCAAATGAACCAGATGTTCTTTTAAGTGATGAAGCAACGTCGGCACTTGATCCCATGACTACATTTTCAATATTGGAGCTGCTCAAGGAGATTAACAGAAAGCTGAACCTCACAATAGTTTTAATCACCCATGAGTTGGATGTTTTAAGTCACATATGCAAGAATATGGCTGTAATTGAAAAAGGCCGGATTGTTGAATCGGGCCCGGTTGAAAAGTTTTTTACAAACCCTGAAAGCGAAACCGCAAAAAGCTTTGTTAATATAATAAACGATTTTCAGAAAGGAAAGCTTTATTTTGAGGGAGTCCAGTGGTAAAAAGTCAAGAGGTGATTGGAAAAAATTTTTGAAAATT
>DAOOVO010000035.1:0-37378 GCA_035370245.1 Pseudobacteroides sp. | reverse complement strand
TAGACGAGTATCACACTTATTTTGTAGGTAATAGTAGGTTGTTGGTACATAATGATTGTACTGCTGAAATGATGGCTGCTGGTAGGGAAGCTATTTCAGCGGCAAGATTAAGAGGTTTAACTAATTCAGATGAACTTGCAAAAATTGCTGAATCATCTGCAAATGCTGTTGAGCAAGCTATTGCAAAAGGAATAACTGACCCAGCCGAACTTGCCAGAATTGGAAGGGTTGCAGGAGAAGCAGCAGAATCATTAAAATATTTTACCCCAAATGCGTTAACTCATATATTTGAGGGCGAAATTAAAGGTGCAAAATCAGTAGGATGGCATTACGAACCAAGTTCAACTACAGGAAGGATTGTATCAATCGTACAGCCTCCAAACACGCAGGGTGTTTATGAAGCAGTTGTTGAAATTGGAGGAGTTTTGAAAACTAATACATCTACATTCTTCCCAAAAACGTGGAGCAAAGATGAAGTTATGAGTGCAATATATGAAGCGTATAGAAATGCAAATCCAAAGATAAAGGCCGATGGAACCGAATTTGTTTATAAGTGGACTGGTACTTCAAGAGGAATAACAATTGATATGTTTTTAGATGCAAATGCGGAAATTATTTCAGCGTTTCCTAAAATGTAGGACTCCACAGGAACATAATATTTAAAAATCTAGGGAGATAAGAAGATATGATAAAAGAAATATTAAAATCTATTGGAAACTCAGATTATATAAGAGATTTAAAAAGAAATTTTGATACAAATATTTTTAAATTTACCAATCATAACAGCGAAGAAAGCAGTTGCCTTATACTAGCGAAGAAAACTCATTTTATCGCACCAGAAGAAGCCTTTATACTGCTTTTTGAGAAACTGCTTTATGAAGAATTGGGTTTGTCATATATTCGTTTTCTTACTGATGATAAGGAAGCATTTTATAATCAAAACAATGTTGTTGAACAAATTTCTGAAATGACTTTTGAAAAGGCAGTCAATAGCAAAGTTATTTCCGATTTTAAAGAGACTAACATATCTTTTGATGAAAAAATTGCAAGCTTTATTGAAACACAGTTAGCTAATTCAGAACTATTTCAGCTGATAAAAGATTGGAATTGTTTGAATCTTTTTGGATACAATAATGATTACTATTTTCTGTATAGTTGGAGTACATCAGCCTAGAATTATGAAATCAGTAGTAATAAGGTAGTAAATTTGCCAAAGAATCAAAGTGCTTCAAGCTGGATTAACATCTAGTTTGAAGCACTTCTTGTATGTGATACAAGCTTTTGGTATCGTGTTAAAAAGTGCGTACTTTTTTTGCTTTTTCGTATCTCTAAAAATTTTTTTAATTTGTTTTATATATTAACAATCTGATAATCTGTCCAGAATCCAAATTTATCATATAAATCGTTTTGATACCCTTCCAAACGCTGATACACAAGATAAATACTGGATTTTAAAAACACTGGTAACTCACAGGGAAGCCATTGTCAAAAACAATATTGCACTTAAAAACCGTATTCATTCGCTTATTGCAAGCCATTATCCCTCATATTCAAAATTCTTTTGCAACATTGATACATTTGGTGCATTGGCTTTCTATGAAAAATATCCATCACCTGCAAAATTAATGGGTGTTACCGTTGAAGAATTGGACGAACTTTTAATGAAAGCATCTGGCAAGAATGGTCCGAAGGACAAGGCAAAGAAAATACTTGAATATGTTGAGGCAGATGGCTTTAATGAAATTGCATATCAGGATATAAGAGATATGGCGGTTAAATCAACAATAACCCTTTTAAACACCAACATAAAGGAACTGGCTGAAATCGACAAAAAGTTAAAGGAACTATTGCAACACTTTGATTATAACTTAACCAGTATAAGGGGTGTCAGCACAGTTTTGGCAGCAACAATAATTTCTGAAATTGGCAACATATCAAAGTTTTCATCTCCTGCAAAGTTAGCCCGCTATTCGGGTGTGGCTCCGACAACTTACGCATCAGGCAAAAGCGAATTACAGTTTGCCAACAGACGGGGAAACAAATCCCTACACCATGCCTTTCATACCCTTGCAGTCGGTTTGATTGCAACACCAGGAAACATGATAAGAAACAAATACTTTTATGATTACTTTCATAGGAAGGTATCAGAGGGAAAAACGAAGCGTCAGGCTTTGAATTGTTTACAAAGACGGCTTGTAAGCATAGTTTGGGCAATGATGACACATAAGACAGAGTACATAAATCCAGATTTGATAAGCATAGAAGATAACAATAAAGAAGCAATTGAAGCAACAGCAACACAATGATATAATAGCACTTGGAAACAGGTGCTTATAAAATCCCTTGCTAACGAGTACCATTAGGGAATGATTGTACAGCAGAGATGATGGGAGCCGGAAGAGAGGCTATAGAGAATGCTAGATTAAGGGGTATAACTGATTCAAAACTGCTTTCTGATATCGGTTCAGGAGCTGCATCTGTAGTTGATATCTTAAAAAGTGGAAGGAAACTTGTTTCTGGTTCTGAGGAATGGCTAAGAGTCAGTGAGTATTATAACGATTTAGTACAAGGAATAAGGAAAACTAAAGGTTTAACTAATCCTGATAGAAATGTGGCTTTTGCAGAATCTTTAATAGATAGTGTCAGTGGAAATTTGACTGCATATAGTAGTACAGCAAATATAGATGGTCTTGTGCCATTAATAAATGATAGCAGTAAAAGAGTTTTTAACACATCAGTAGTAGGTGCATTCGACAGATATGTGGACACAGAAGCAAAAATTTTGGAAGAACTAGCTAGTAAACTCGGGGCAATAAAAAAAGCAGATGGAACAATAGTTTGGGGAAATACCAATGCAAAGGGAATAGTTAATTTATTTACTGAGCTTGAACCGTGTCCAAGTTGCAGTAGTGTTATTGAGCAATTTAGAAATGTATATAAAGACATTACTGTTAATGTGATTTGGAAAAAGCCGTATACAATTAATTAACAGATTATCTATGGAGGAAATATTAATGGGAAAATATGATATTTTATTTCAGAAGTTCAACGATTTACAGCAGTATTCTATACATTTCGCAAAGTATTTTTCGGAACATTATGGAACATATTACTCCGAAGTAATCATAAGTGATATTTGCCAAAAGTTAAGTATTTCTGTTGATTTTGACCTTATTCGTGAAAGGGAAAAGAACAGGAAGTACGGGGAAGATGGTATATGTTTGTTCAGAAGTGATGTTGATGACAGATGCTTTATTCTACTTGGGTGTAATCCTGGGGATTGGGTAAATTCAATAGTTGTGAGATGTATGCCCAGTGATGGAGATATTGTAAAAGAATCGTTGCTGAAATGGTATTATAAAGTAGCAGAACTTGAAGGGCTATTGGATGCGGCTGTTAAAATTGAGGAATTAAAAAATGATATGTATATAGAAGACAATATTTTATCGCAAATAATAAGTATGCATAAACTCAGCTAATTAATTAGATTTTTGGCTTAAGATAAGCCCCTGACTTTTTATTTCAAAAGTTTAGGGGTTTTCTTTTTACCAAATGCCCGAAATTCAGCATCAGACTTTAATCTTATAAATCAATGCTTACTTTTGAATAAACCAATCAGCCAAAAAGTGAAACGGAAGTAATGAGCATAATAGGGAATATAAATAATTTTGTGTATCAGAATTTATGTAATCCTTCTTAAGCAAGTAATTTCAGGTTGATAAGGTTTACAGAATATAATTCTCTATAACCTTTACATTATATATTATTGCCGGATTTGTTAAGTTTTATACATAAACTTGATTAAATCTAAGTATGTGGTCAAAAAAGTGTGTGAGGACCAGTATATATAATTATTACCAGATTTTGTGACTTTACGGAACTGTCTGTGCAGCCCTTCAATTATGTTAGTTGTGTATATTATGCGTCTTATTTCATCTGAAAATTTGTAGAATGGACTTATCACATCCCAGTTGTTTTCCCAACTACGTATTGCAAAAGGATATTCTTTTCCCCACTTGTTCTTAAGTTCACAAAACTTCTCTAACGCCACTTCTTCATTAATAGCACGATATACTTCTTTAAAATCATTGCTAAAAGCTTTAAATGATGTTGATGGAAAACCTCCAATTGAGTTAAGTCCGAGTATTATAGATAGAATTGATAATATGCCTCAAGAAGTCAAGGATTCTTATACATATACTTATGGTGCTGGTTCTCATGCTGAAATTTATGCGACCAACAAAGCCTTATTAGATGATCCTTTAGCAACAACAGACGATTTATTAGTATATGTAAACAAAACTTTAGGGACATCAACACCTGTTACAGAAATACCTTTTCATACTTGTCCACATTGTGAGTACATTGCCACATCTGTTTTTTTTGCTTTCCTTGTTGCAAGTATTGATATAAAGCAAAATTATCTAAATATTTTGAAAGATGGTGGAGATTTATCTTATGAGATTAAGATTTACCCTGCAAATAACAGCTTAATAGATTTTATGCACAAATTTGACTATTTAAAGTGGCAAGAGGGAAAACCGTTGCCTTATGAATATAATGTAGATAAAAGTTGTCCTATTACATTGGACGATGTGAAACAAATAAAAGATTCTTTTTCTGATAAAATTGATACTAAATTGTTTATAGTAAGATACATTGTCTATATGGACGAAAAAAATAATGAATTAAAAAAGGCTTTTCTTGTATTTGCTAATTTAGAAACGGAAAATACAGTTTTTGTGGGAGAGACTTTTAAAAAGCTGCTTTCAGAAGAATATAAAAAACAAATAACGAGTAAAAGGGACTTGATTTTCCAAATGGAAGCAAATATCCCTAATAAAGTAAAAACTACAAACGAGCGTGAGTTTGAGTTGAAAAGCATAAATTTATTGGATTTAAATATAGTAAAGCAGATAAGCTATATACTGAAATCCTATAATAATGAGAATTTTTCTGAAAGTGATTTTCTTATATCCCCGGTTTCTGTGTATTATGATTTCTATCACCCAAAAGACAACTTTAGCTTTAGTTTATTCGTAAGACCCCAAAATACGGATAACATTTCTGATTCTTTATCAGAGGTATTGTATTATCTTAATAAAGCACATAATGGTGAGTATTCATATAAAATTGACAATAAGGCTAATGCTTATTTAAAGAAAATGGAATCTGCCAGGCGAAGTTCTGTTGCCATAAGTTTTGTATCACTATTATCCATATCGGTAGTAATATTAGGTATGGTGGGGTTAATGCTTCTGGCATTTGATAAAAGAAAAAAAGAATTTGCAGTACTAATATCCTATGGTGCCACAAAATTAAGGCTGTTATGTGAAATTTGTATTGAATCTGTAATTATTACGACTATGGGAGGGCTTTTAGGTGTGTTTTCCAGCTATTTTATTTGCAAGTCCGGTATAATTAGCTTTTATGATTATACAGTTAGATTTGATTGCAAAATGGCAATAGTGGCATTTGGTATTTCGTTAATATCCGGATTGCTTGCTGTATTGCCACTTGTACATAAAATATTTAAGCTGCCTCCTGCTAAAATTTTGAGAAGTTTGTAATGAATATAAATTCTATTTATAAAAGAATGTAAAAGAATGCAAGTTTGCTTGCTAAAATTAATGAGTTTTTGGTGTGTAGGTGAGAGGTGTTAAAATGATTAATATCACAAATTTGAAAAAAGTCTACAAAGGAAAAGGTGTTAATACAGTTGCTTTAAACAGTATTAGCCTGGAAATAAAAAGAACGGAATTTGTATCAATTATGGGGAGATCCGGTTGTGGAAAAACAACATTGCTTAATATACTAGGCTGTATGGATGATTTTGATGAGGGTGAGTATTTCTTTAAAGATGTAAGTATTAAAATGCTTAAAGGAAAAGAGCTTGCTCGTTTTAGGAATAAAAGTATCGGATTTATATTTCAGGCATTTAATTTAGTCAATGAAATGACAGCACTTGAAAATGTTGAAATTCCCCTTGGCTATGCAGGAATACCGAGACGTCAAAGGAAAGAAATTGCTTTTGATATGTTAAAGGAAGTTGGTTTAGCCGATAAAATCCATAATTACCCCGGTCAGCTGTCGGGAGGCCAGCAACAGAGAGTGGCTATTGCTAGAGCCTTGGCGAATAAGCCTGACATAATATTGGCCGATGAGCCAACTGGTAATTTAGATAATAAAAACGGAATGGAAATTATGGAGCTTCTTCGAAATTTTAACAGTAATGGAACAACACTTATATTGGTAACTCATGACGAAAAGGTTGCCGATTATGGTAAACGGAGGATTGTTCTGGATGATGGAAATATAATCAAGGATACTCTGCGGACAGATGCAAACTAGAGAAGTACCTTACTTTGTCTTTATTTTGTTTTTTGAAATGAAGAGGTATGGTATACTATAATTAGAAGAATAAAAGCCTAATGGGTTGAGATGAAAATATGAAAAAAAACAACTTAAAATTCAATACATCCGAGTTAATTGAGCGAGAAAGGCATATTTGCATTCTGTATGATTTTCTAAACCAACTTCATGTTGAAAAGCGTGGAATATTAAGGATTGTGGCAGAACATGGTTCGGGGGCAACCAGGTTCCTTGATGCAACTTCCCATATTTCTCAAAGGCTTAATTATGAAGTTATTAACATAAATGGAAATAGTAATGACAAATTAAAAAAACGCAGTTCAAATAATTGTCAATACTTCAAAGAAAATTTATATGAAAGAGTAGTTAACAGTAAAAAAGACGGACAAATTATATTAATTGATACCATTGATCAGATTGATAAAGACATTCTAGATATTATAAACAAGCTGTTATCCAGTGAGACAAATTATGTTTTGGCACTGGTTTATTCAACTGTTTCCAATTTGACTACAAATATTGATTATATTGACATACCTATTTATAAAACCATATTTTTGGAGCCGTTATCACCGAAAGGACTCCGTAAATTGCTGAATTCTATGCTTGTTTGGGACAAGCTTCCTGATATTTTTCTTGAGTACCTTTATAACAAAACAAAAGGTATGCCCAAATATATATTGAATGAAATTGAGTTTCTAATCAAAGAAGGAAAACTTATTTATGGCAATAATAATGGTTGGAGCATAAATGAAGAGTATTTGTCGACTTTAGCAACTAAGGCTATATATAGGAGCAATTATTTTCCCAAAAATAATTTGCCGGCTGAGACAACCGAGTTTGTTGGGCGTGAAGATGAGATTAGGGAAGTTTGCAGCTTGCTTGAAAAGGCTAGACTTGTAACGTTTGTTGGCCCTGGGGGTATTGGAAAAAGCAGGCTGGCACTCAAGGTTGGTTTTCTAAGCCTTTCCAAATTTACAGATGGAGTTTATTGGATTTCTTTATCTCAAATAACTAAATCAGAACTATTGATATCCAACATTGCCAAAATATTAAATATTGTTGAAATAGAGGGAAATAACACATTAGACTCTATTAAGCGTACATTAAAAAACAAGAGGCTGCTGATGATTTTGGACAATTTTGAGCAAATTATTGATTCTGCTCCGGTACTGGCAGAGCTTCTAGCTACAGCGGCCAATTTATCATTACTTGTAACAAGCCGTCAGCCGTTGAAAGTGTATGGAGAGCATTTATATAATGTTCCGCCTCTTGAAATACCGGATTTGAATAGATATAACACTGTTGAATCACTGCAAAAACAACCGGCTGTCAGTTTGTTTTTGGCACGTGCTCAAACCGTAAAAAATGATTTTAGAATTACCGATGAAAATGCTTCACAGATAGCAAAGCTATGTGCATGCCTTGAGGGAATACCGCTTGCTATCGAACTTGCAGCGGCAAACATTGCACAAATTTCCGTTCAGACAATGCTCAATCAAAGTCAAAACCGCTTAAGTTGGCTCACTGAAGGAGCTATTAGTTTGCCCGATCGTCAGCGTACCATGAAGAATACCATTGAATGGGGATATAATCTTCTTAGTGCCAATCAAAAAACAATTTTCAAAAGACTTGGTGTTTTTAAAGGAAAGTTTAGTTTGGAAGCTGCGTCGGCCGTGATAAACAAAAATAATGATATTGAGAATTTATATGAGGACTTATTGGCGTTAGTAAATAAAAGCATTTTAACGCTGGATTCTGAATTTGAGGAAATGGATAAAGCATGCTTCAATATGCTTGAAATACTCAAAGAATATGCTGTTTTGCTGCTATCGTCGGATAATGATGAAAAGACAATAAAAGAATGCCATGCTGAATATTTTTTTACATATGCTGTTGATGCAGAAAACAATTTTTATGCTTCAAACCGTCAAACAAGTCTTATTATGGTAGATCAAGCATATTTGGACATAATTTGTGCTTTGGAGTATTATACGAGCACAGGCTGCCTGGAAAAAGAATTGGAGCTGGCTGCAGCAATGGGTTATTATTGGGAGGCACGGGGTTATTGGAAAAAAGGGCAGAGTGTATTTAAATACATAATTCAAAAACAGAACAATTCTATAAATACCAATTATGTGAAAGCATACCAATGGTTTGGCAGATTTGCTTTTTTGAATGGCAATTATGATGAAGCAGTGGATATTTTCGAACAAGGTTTGAAATTGGCAATTGAAAGAAATGATCTTATAGGAGAAGCTTCAATCAGGTATAATTTAGCTTTAACTTATAATATATCGGGCAATTTAAAATATGAAGTGGAATTGTTGAATCAAAGCTTAAGTGCCTACAGAGAAGCAGATTACAAGCGTGGCATTGCGGAGGTTCTTCAAGAGCTTGGACAGGTTAATTATTTTAAAGGTGCATATGATACGGCAGAGATGTATTTAAATGAAAGCCTCGATATCTACAAAGGGTATAACGACAAGTACGGTATATTGAGGACTTATGGAAGGATGGGACTGGTTTTAAGGGGTAAGGGCGAATTTCACCAGGCTATGGAAATGTTTCATAAATATCTTTTAGCTTGTGAAGAAATAGATGATAGAGTTGAAATTGCATTTGCATTGATTAATATTGCAGAATTGGCACGGTCCCAAAGTGATTATGCGGTAGCGGAGAGTTATTATTTAAGAGGTTTAAATCTTGGTTATGAGCTGGGATATATGACTATAATAGCATATATAAAAAAGGACCTGGGTGAAATATGCCATTATAAAGGCCAGCTCGATAAGGCATCTGAATTGTTTGAAGAAAGCTTAACAATGCTGGAGGAAACCGGATATAAGGGAGATGTGCCCTGGGTTTACCGCAATATGGCTGAGTTGGAATTAACAAGGGAGAACTATTTAAAAGCTCAGGAGTTATTTTTAACAGGACTAAAGTTTTATATTGATATAAAGCAAAACACTCTAAGTTATATTTTTCTGGTATTTGAAGGTCTTGCTGCCGTTTCGGCAATGATTGGGGATTACAACAGGGCTGCTTGTTTATATTCGGCAGCAAATAACTTGTTTAAAACAGTAGGAAATCTCTTGGCTGTTAATGACATAAATTCATTCAATAACAGACTTAATTTTCTTCGCTCCAAGATGGATGCAAGTGAATTCGAAATTTCATGGAACGAAGGAAAGAGCATGAGTCTTGAGCATGCAATAGGATATGCTTTGGATGATAAAAAATATGACAGAGCAATGGCAAACAAAATGATTACATACATAAATGAAAACTATGACAAAGACATTTCTCTTACTGAAATATCTGAATATTTCAATATGTCTGCTTCATATCTAAGCACCATGTTTAAATATTATACAGGGCATAATTTCAAGGATTATTTAAATTTATGCAGGGTTAAAGCAGCTAAAGAGCTTATGCAGAAAAATGACAACTTAAAAATTAATGAAATTGCATCAAAGGTAGGATGCAACGGCCCTGTGACTTTTATCCGCATGTTCAGAAAATACGAAGGCGTCTCTCCCGGGCAATATTATTCCAATCTCAAAGTAAGTGAAGACAAATAAAAAGGAATTAAAATAAATGATAATTGCATCTAAAAAAAATATAACGAATTTAAAATAATGCTAATGGAAACCATTAGTACACTTAATATAAAATTATTCTAGGAGGTAAAATTATAAGTGTAAAAGTATAGAAATTAAAGATAATTTTGGAGGTATTTTCATGTTTAAGCAAAAGAGACTTTCAATTCTGGCAATAATAATGATGTTGACAAGTTTAACATTATTTCCCGTTACTCAAGGCTATGCCGCCGATGATCTAAAAATAGGTGCCTGGTTAGGTGATCAACCTACTGATGGTTTAGTAAAAGCATTTAATCAGCTGCAAGGCAGAAATTTAGATATTGTTCATATGTATATGGATTGGAGCACAAATTTTAATAATATAAGGAATAATGTAGATTCTGCATATTTAAACAATGCAGTTATATTGATTACATGGGAGCCTTGGGAATACGATACAGTTCAGATTATGAACGGTAATGCTGATAACTATATTAGAAGAATGGCTCAGGATATGAAGTCATATGGAAAGGAAATTTGGTTAAGGCCTTTGCATGAAGCTAATGGCGATTGGTATCCATGGGCTATAGGCTATAGCAGCGGTAGAAATACAAATAGTACATATATAGCAGCATTCAGGCGTATTGTGGATATTTTCAGGAATGAAGGTGCAAACAATGTGAAGTGGATATTCACATTAAACTGTGATAATGTAGGACCAAATACCTCCTATGAAGGAATTTATCCTGGTGATAATTATGTAGACTACAATTCTATAGATGGCTATAACTGGGGAACCACACAGTCATGGGGAAGCACTTGGCAATCTTTTGATCAGATTTTTTCAAGAGCATATAACAGCCTGAAAAACTATAGTAAGCCAATTTTCATAGCTGAATGGGCTTCAGCAGAAATAGGCGGAAACAAGGCGCAGTGGATTACCGATTCTTTTAATACAATTAGAACAAATTATCCCAGAATTTTTGCAGCTGTTTGGTTTAGCCACAATAAAGAAACCGATTGGAGAATCAACTCAAGTGAAGCTGCGTTAAATGCATATAGAAATGCTATAAAGAAGACTGGTGCAAGTCCGACACCAACAAGTACGCCTACCAATAAACCGACAAATACACCAACGAATAAGCCTACGAATACACCTACACCTACAAGTAGAACCGCAGTTGAAGATGTTAACAAAGATGGTGTTGTTAATATGGCTGATGTAATTGAGATAGCAAAGGGATTTAATTCAGTTAAAGGAGACCCTAATTATAGACAGAATCTGGATTTGAATAACGATGGTGTAATAAACATGAGTGATGTAATAATGTGTGCAATTAAGTTCAATACAGTATATAATTGATTTAATTTGCTCCTCTTCAAGTTATATTGAAATAGATCAGGTACTCTATGCCCAATATGGTGTAGAGTACCTTGTTATTTTAATGGCCTTCTCCCATTTCAATTTTGTTTGGCATACCTTGTATGAATTTAGGTTATGATATTAAAGAAAAGATATTGTTAATGTAAATATAATTTTGAATAGGAGAGTTCAGATGAGTTTTACAAAATTACTATCCCCCATAAAAATCGGGGCAATTGAATTAAAAAATCGTTTTATTGTTCCAGCTATGGGTGCTCACCTAGGCGAAGAAAACGGACAGGTTTCCCAACGTACCATCGATTATTACTCAGCTAGAGCAAAAGGAGGTTTTGGATTAATTATTACTGAATTTACTTGTATTGATCCTGGTGGTTTGGGAATGCCTGGTCAATTGGGCATTTGGGATGACTCTTTTATTGCCGGACATAAAAAATTAACGGATGAAGTTCATAAAAATGGTGGGCTGATTTTTTGCCAATTGCATCATGCCGGCCGATTGTCCTACTCAATGGTCACCGGAAAGCAGCCTGTTGCACCATCACCCATAGCAAGTCCTTCAAACAAAGAAATTCCCAGAGAACTAAAGACGGAGGAAGTTTATGAGTTGATTGATAAATTCGTCGATGGAGCCGTTCGGGCCAAAAGTGCAGGATACGACGGTGTAGAGCTTCATGGGGCACATCAATACATGATAGCACAATTCATGTCCCCATATTCAAATAAGCGGTTGGACGAATTTGGCGGACATTTTCAAAATCGTATGAGATTTCCGGTAGAAATCATAAAGAAAATTAAGCAAAAGTGTGGTGTAAACTTTCCTGTCAGTATTCGAATCAGTGCAGAAGAATCGGAGCACGAGAGCTGGGGAGTAAGGCAGGCTAGAACAGCGGCTAAAGTGTTGGAAGAAGCAGGGGCGGATGTAATCAACGTTTCCATAGGTGGTGCGTATGGAACAAGCTATAAGACATTAGCTCCTCAAGCCATTCCTCCCGGATTTAATGCTGTAAATTCTGCATTTATTAAAGAAATGCTGCAAGTTCCTGTTATTGTAACAGGAAGAATTGTAGATCCGTATATCGCTGAAGATATTATTGCTTCAGGCTCGGCTGATATGGTTTCATTGGGAAGACCTTCTTTAGCTGATCCGGAATTTCCAAACAAAGTGAAGGAGAACCGGATAGACGAAATTATACCCTGTGTGGCATGTCTCCAAAGATGTGCAGGAGCAGGAGGACGTGATGAGTGGGATACAGGAGTTTCCTGTACCTATAATCCATTCACGGGGAAAGAGGGAATCCTAAGGATTGTTCCTTCAGATAAGCCTAAAAAAATTGCTATAATCGGTGCAGGTCCTGCCGGTCTTGAAACTGCCTGGATAGCTGCAAAACGCGGTCACTCAGTCACGGTATTTGATAAAGCGGACCGTCCTGGGGGGCAAATTGCATTAGGAGCAAGACCACCCTATAAACAGGAGCTTCTTAAAGCTGTTCAAACCTATATGACATTAGGCAAAAAACACGGTGTTACTTATAAATTCGGTATAGAAGCGACTCCAGAAACAGTTACGGATTTTGATGAGATTGTATTGGCTACAGGCGGTGTGCCGATTCGTCCTGCATTTGAAGGCATAGACCAGGCAGACGTTATACAAGCCATTGACATACTTGCAGGAAAACCGGCAGGCGATAAAGTAATTATCATTGGCGGAGGCCAAGTTGGTGTAGAAACAGGAGAAATGCTTGCAAATCAAAACCATCAAGTGACCATTGTGGAAATGAAAGATGAAATTGCAACGGAAGAACATCCGGATATTCGCTTTTTAACACATCAGAGGTTAATTAAATATGGTGTAAACATATTAACGAGAACAAAAGTAAAAGCACTTTCCAAAGGAAGTGTAACTGTGGAAAAAGACGGTATTGAGCAGACATTAAGCGGATTTGATTCCATTGTTCTTGCTGTTGGTACAAAATCCTATAATCCTTTAGAAAAGCCAATGCAGGAAACCGGCAAGAAAATACACATCATAGGAGATGCGAGAAAATCCGGGAATATAACTGATGCCATCTACGAAGCAGCTAAGCTTGGCGTTAGCATATAAAAATTTACACCGCAAAAATAGAAGAATAAAATAATAATGGTTGTTGCAGCAATAAATACTATTGCATTAACAACCATTATTTTCTTTTAATAAATTTCTGTAATTGATAGTTTAATTATTTGTATTTTTCAAAATATATACCTCAACTCTTCTATTTCTCGCCATGCCTCCGCTTGTTTCGTTTGATGCAATTGGCATTTCAGGCCCCATTCCTAAAACATCCACCCTGCCATCTAATACACTGAATTGATTTGTAATTATTTCTTTCACACGAAGAGCTCTTTCAGTGGACAATCTGATATTCATATTGTAATCGCCTTTGCTGTCTGAATAACCAACCAGTAAAATTTTCGAATTAATATATTTATTTCTAAATAAGAAATTTATAACCTTTTCTAAATCCCTTATTGATTTACTGTCAAGTTCGGAGCTTCCGTTTTGAAACAAAAAGTTAATTGAAAGCCTGCCTTGAGCATTAGAAACAATTTGCTCATACTTTTGCTGGGCATTTTGATTTATAAAAGTCGGTTTGGTAAATGGTTTGAAATTTTCATCCACTTCAATGTCTATTGTTGCAAAACCATTCTCTTTTATTATATTCTGCCCCTCATCATCGGTAATGTAATTTATAAGTTCAGTAGCATAGGAATTTTCTGTGTTTTCAGGACAATATAGATAAATTCTCTTGCTTAGGTAATATTCTTCTGTTGCAGTGTTAAATGTGTTTGGAAAAACAGGGTCTACGGCACCTTGTGATATGGCAATAGGTTTTGTGTCTCCTATATGCGAAAAACCGGCAAACCCAATAGAATTTATGTCCTTTGATACCTCCACAGTCAAATCGTGAGCATTTTCTAAAAGCACAGCTTCACTTGAAAGATCTTTATTATTAAGTATGAGTGTTTTAAAAGTTTCATATGTTCCTGAATTTTTATCTCTTGAAAAGACTTTGATTTTGCTGTCATTTCCACCAAGCTGCGACCAATTGGTGATTTTGCCGCTGAATATATCGGATATCTGTTCAACAGACAGGTTATTTATGGGATTGCTCTTGTTTACTATTACCGAAATGCTGTCTAATGCAATGATAATTTCGGATTTTAAGGGATAAATTGCCAAGGCCCGCATTATTTAGCAAGCTGACTTCATTTCCGGTTATTTTCCTTGTTGATATACCTATATCGCATGAGCCTGATTCAAAGCTCTTAAATGCTGTAGCGGATCCGTGTGAATAGATTTCAACATGATATGTTTCTTCATCTTGATTTGACAACTTGAACTCTATTCTTTTCTCCTGAGGATTTTCTCCCTCTATTGTTTTTATTTGTACGGCTCCCTTTTTTTCAAGATAGCCTTCTACCAGCTTTGGCATCAAATTTGTACCTATTGTATTTGAACCGTGAATTCTGAGGACAGTCTGAGGCTCAGATTTCGTAACATCTACTGCTTCTATATCGTCTGCATTTGTTGGACTAATGGTTTCTTGTGCTAATGTGGTGTTTTTATTATTGTTATTTTGGGTTTTAAAAATCTTTGTGCCGACTATTAAGCCGGTGACTATAAGCGTTGAAGCCAATATAACAAATATGCTAAATTTTCCTATTTTTTTCAAAAAGTCAACTTTGCTAGGCCGGAAAAGATAGGCACAATCAATACATGATTTGAAATTTTCCTTGCTTGAATTTTCATATCTATTGCACATTGTATTAAGACATTTTTTTGAAATACTCATTATCAATCTCCTAAAATATTACTAAATTTGTACTAAATATAAATTGCAAATATTTAAGTGACTATCTTTAATGGAACATTCTACCGTTTAATAAAAAATATCATGTTTTAATAAATAATATCATACAAAGACAATTGTATCAATAATTTGTTGATTATATTATACATGACGATATCATTAAATACGTCATTAATCGTACATTTCCAGAGCAAAATAATACATATGAGAACAGTACATAGAATGGTATAATTTTTAATATAAAGGAATTATACTAATAATTCTAGAATATTTACAATCATGATGTGTATTTATCCAACAATAATCAAGGAGATGATGACAATAATTGAAAATAAGTTAACCAATAGACAATCAATTACCAATATTATAAAAGAAATGACTTTAGAGGAGAAAGCAGGCCTAATAACAGGAAGGTCGCCTTTTCGTACCAATGATATTGAGAGGTTGGGCATACCGTCGGTATTGTTTTTAGATGGCGGAACAGGTATAAACTTTATGCAGCTTTATCAAGAGTTCATATACCGGGCATATTGTAAAATTCATGGTGATGAAGAGTGTGTATATGCGGTTGATAGAATTATGCCGCACATAGCAAGCCCAGGCGAACTTTCGGAAGAGGACCAGCAAATACTTGCTATGGCTTCAGCTGAATTAAATTCTATGAAGCCCAACGGTAAAGAGCCAGGATGCTTTCCTCCCGGAATGCTGTTAGGAGCTACATGGGATCCGGAAACCGTATATTCATGTGCAGAGGCACTTGGAAGAGAAGCCGGAGCATATAAGGTTGATGTTCTTTTAGGTACCCCTAACGTAAACCTACACAGAGACCCGTTAAACGGTAGGCTTTTTGAAGGCTATTCCGAAGATCCGTGCCTTGTTGCAAAATTGGCACCAGAGTTTGTTAAAGGTGTACAGGACCAGGGAGTAATAGCTAATGTAAAACACTTTGCAGCCAATAATCAAGAAACGGAGAGAATGGGTATTAATGAGCATATTCCCGTGCGTGCTCTTCATGAATTGTACTTCCCGGGCTTTAGGGCTTGTGTGCAGGAAGGCGGAGTAAAAACTGTTATGTCGGCATACAACAAGATAAACGGCAAGGCATGTACCGAAAACAAATGGCTCTTAACCGAGATACTCAGGAATCAATGGGAATTTAAAGGTTTTGTAATGTCTGACTGGGGGGCTGTTCATGACCAGGTTGAGGCAGTAAAATCAGGCAATGATTTAGCCATGCCGGGACCAAGAAGTGCCCAGCCCCTCATTGATGCTGTCAAATCCGGCAGGTTAAGTGAGAGTGTGCTTGATAAATGCATTGAAAACTTCCTTGAAATACTTATTGATATGCCTGTAATGAAAGGGCGAAAATATAACGATATAGATGTTGAATTCTCAAAGAAAGCCGCATACAGAGCAGTTGCGGAGGGTGCCGTACTGCTTAAAAATAAATGTGAAGTTCTGCCTCTCAGTAAAGATTCAAGAGTTTGTTTCTTCGGGGAAAAAAGCAAAAAGTTTATTGAGTCTGGCGGAGGAAGTGCTGAAGTCTGGACTGATTTGAGTACCAATCTTTATGATTGTACAGTGGAAAAGATAGGAAGCTCTTTGGTAACATTTGAAGAGATGAGCGTGGACACAGATGTTGTGGTTATAACGGTTGGAGCCAGGGGACAGGAAGGGTCCGACAGACCTGACATGGATATAGACGAGCAGGACAGGCTGTTGCTCACAAATGCAATAGGAAAAGCTAAAGATTTGGGTAAAAAGGTTGTTGTGGTATTGAATGTTTCGGGGCCTGTTGATATGATGGATTGGATTGATGATGCGGATGCGGTTTTGTGTGTATTCTTTCCCGGTATGGAGGGAGGGCATGCAGTTGCAGATATTCTCTTTGGGGATTTGAACCCTTCAGGCAAGCTTCCTCTTACATTTCCAAAACATTACAGAGATTGTCCTACATATGGCAACTTCCCGGGAGAAAACGGGGAGGTTTGGTATGGTGAGGGGATCTATGTAGGTTATCGCTATTATGATTTCAAAGGAATAGAGCCGTTATTTCCTTTTGGCTACGGACTTTCATACACAAGATTTGAGCTTTCAGATTTGCACTTTGAGTCACCTATATTGGATTTGGATAAAGGGGAAAAGCTTATAGTTAAAATCAAGATAAAAAACACTGGTAAAGTGGCCGGTAAGGAAGTTGTGCAGCTTTATACGGCTGCTGTAGAATCTACTCTCAAAAAGCCTCCAAAGGAATTGAAGGCGTTTAAGAAGATTGGTTTAGAGCCTGGCGAAGAAAAGGAAGTTGTTTTTGAATTGGACAAGGATGATCTGGCAAGTTTCGATACAGGTCTTAATCAGTGGACCGTAGAGCCTGGATATTACAAGATACTTATAGGCAATTCATCAAGAAATATCATTTTAGAGGGATGCTTCAAAGCTGTAGGTGAAAATCCGTATGGATACGGACCCAATGCAAAAATTGGAAAATTATTCAATGATAGCAGAGCAATGGATATAATCAGGAACAACCTAGCAGTATACGGTATTGAACCGATGGACATTGTCGGAGGTGATATGTATTTCTTTCCAAGTACCAAATTTGGTGATATATGGGAGAATAAATTTGTTCCTCTATTAAAAGCAAAAACGTCAGATGATATAAACAATGTTTATGAACAGATTTGCAAAGAGTTGAAGAAAATAGATTTCACATAGTATTTATTTCACAAATATTTATTTTACAAAATATTTATAGAGTAGAATAATAGATTGCTTGAATAATAGAATAATATATTAATAAAAAATGCATTGGTAAAAGGATCTCAACCAATGCATTTTTGCGATATTCTAAAATATGATTTCGATTATAATTTACCAAGAATTCTTGCTATTTCTGCGACGTCTTTGTCACCCCTGCCTGATACATTGATAACAACTATCTTATCTTTATCAAGTTCACCTGCAAGCTTCATGCCGTATGCTATGGCATGGGAGCTTTCTATCGCAGGAATAATAGCTTCTACCTTTGAAAACTTAAGGAATGCGTCTATGGCTTCTTGGTCCGTAGCTACAACATACTGTGCCCTGCCGCTGTCTTTATAGTAGGAATGCTCAGGTCCTACACCGGGATAATCCAGACCTGCTGCAATTGAGTAAACAGGAAGAGGTTCACCCTTTTCATCCTGAAGGAGATAGCATTTGAAACCGTGTATAATTCCAGGACTTCCTAAAGATATGGTAGCCGCATGGTCCGGTGTATCAATACCTTTACCGGCAGGCTCAACTCCAACCATCTTGACATCTTTATCATCATAGAATGGAGCAAATAATCCGATTGCATTGCTGCCTCCGCCTACGCATGCAACAAGGTAATCGGGAAGTCTTCCCTCAAGCTCCATGATTTGTTCCTTTACTTCGTTACCTATAACAGACTGAAAATGCTTAACCATTTCAGGATATGGATCAGGTCCTACAGCAGAACCTAACATATAAAATGTATTTTCATAATTTTCTATTAAATCATTCAATGCTTCGTCAACAGCGTCCTTAAGTGTCCTTGTTCCTGTTTTTACGGGAACTACCTTAGCACCTAAAAGCTCCATTCTGAAAACATTGAGTGCCTGTCTGCGTGTGTCTTCTTCACCCATATAAATAATGCATTCCATTTCAAATAATGCACATGCTGTAGCGGTAGCAACTCCATGCTGCCCTGCACCGGTCTCGGCAATAATTCTCTTTTTTCCAAGACGTTTTGCAAGTAGGACTTGTCCAATTGTATTGTTAATTTTGTGTGCCCCCATATGGTTGAGGTCTTCTCTTTTTAGATATATTTTTGCTCCACCAATTTGCTTTGTCAGCCTTTCCGCATAATATAAAGGATTTGGCCTTCCCACAAAATTCTTGTAGTAATAGTTAAGTTCTTTTAAAAACTCCGGATCATCTTTGTACTTATAAAACGCCTCTTTAACCTCATCTAATACCTTAACAAGATTTTCTGGAACGAAACGTCCGCCGTATTCACCATAAAATCCTGTACTGTTTGGTAAACTCATTTTAAAGTCTCCTCTCATCTCAATTTTCATTAAAAAGGTTGGTAATTGGACTAAGCCCATAAAAACCACTATGTCTATTATACTAAAAAAATATGCTTTATAAAAGATGAAATCTTTCTATTGAAAATCGGCTTTCTATAGATAATTTGGAATATAAATGATAATTTGAATTATCTATGAAAGCCGCTATTATTACTGGACTATGTTATTATTTTTAATGGTTGTGATTTTCTGCAGCTAATGCATCTTCTTTTGTTTTGTGTATTGTACCCTTTGGATGCTGGGGCGGTGCATAAATTGAAAACAATTTAATTGGTCTGTTGCCTGTATTAATCAAATTGTGCCATTTGCCGGCAGGTATGATAAATGAATAGTCGCTGTAAATACTTTTCTGGAAATCCAATTTATCCTTGCTATCGCCCATTTTTACAAGCCCTTGCCCCTCTTCAATTAGTATGAATTGGTCGAGATCGGGATGAATTTCCAGACCGATATCCTCGCCAACCTTTATGCTCATCAGTGTGACCTGTAAATATTTGCCTGTCCATAATGCAGTACGGAAATTGTCGTTTTGAATTGCAGCTTTCTTAATATCAACTACAAAAGGTTCAGGTCCATAATCCTTCAAATCGATTGCTATGTAATTTTGGGTGGTGTCGGCAGAAACTGGAGGCCAGTTGGAAAGTTGATTGTCAAAATAGGTGTTGTTAAAATATGGATTATTATAGTGCGTACTGTTTAAATATGGATTGTATGTTGGATTGTTGAGTAAATAAGTACATGGATACATGCCATATGGGCTGTTATTTGGTGCATTGGCGAAATTAGGGCATGGATATCCTTGATTCATATTATACATATTGATCATCCCTTCCATAAAAGAATAATATAATATATGTCTTATGTAAAATGGATGTTACTTCTAAATATTTTAGGTGATAAATTTATTTAAGTGATAAATGTATTTTAGATAGCAATGATAACAGAAAATAGGCAATAAAAAATGCGAATAACACTTCCGAAGCATTATTCGCATTATAAATATTTATATATTATTCAGTATTATTTAATTTTAAAAATTAAAGCATTTTTCATTATTTTTTAAGATACTCATCAATTGCTTTTGCGGCAGTTTTTCCGGCCCCCATTGCAAGAATTACCGTTGCAGCACCAGTAACTGCGTCACCGCCGGCATATACGCCTTCTTTGCTTGTTGCACCTGTGTCTTCTTCAACGATAATTCCTCCCCAGTCATGGGTGTCAAGACCTTCTGTAGTTGTCTTGATGAGTGGGTTTGGACTTTGGCCTATGGCAATAATTACAGTATCTACATCAATAATGTGTTCGGAGCCTTTCTTTACAATAGGTCGTCTTCTGCCGGAGCTATCTGGTTCGCCCAGCTCCATCTCAACGCATTCCATACCTTTAACCCATCCGTCATCGGTACCTATAATTTTTACAGGGTTGGTCAAAAGCTTGAATATGATTCCTTCTTCCTTTGCATGATGTATTTCTTCCAACCTTGCAGGAAGCTCTTTTTCCGAACGTCTATAGACAATATATACATTCTCCGCACCAAGTCTTTTTGCACTCCTTGCAGCGTCCATAGCAACATTTCCGCCGCCGACAACTGCTACATTCTTGCCTACCTTAACAGGTGTATCATACTTAGGGAACAGGTAAGCCTTCATAAGGTTGATTCTGGTAAGAAACTCATTTGATGAATAAACTCCATTTAGGTTTTCGCCGGGTATACCCATAAAATTGGGCAATCCTGCACCCGTACCGATAAATATTGCTTTATAGCCCTCTTCCTTTAGCTCTTCAAGGGAAAGAACCTTACCTATTACCATGTTTGTCTTGATTTCAACTCCAAGCTGCTTTAAATTGTCTATCTCTTTTTGGACTAATGTCTTTGGCAGCCTGAACTCGGGTATGCCGTACATGAGCACTCCACCCGGTGTGTGGAAGGCTTCAAAAATGGTTACATCATAGCCCATGTTTACAAGATCGCCGGCACAGGTGAGTCCGGCAGGACCGGAGCCAATCACGGCCACCTTAATACCGTTTTTATCGATTTGTTTGGATTGAGGTTTTCCGTTTTGCATAAACCAATCGGCAACAAACCTTTCCAAACGCCCTATACCTACAGGCTCGCCCTTTATGCCTCTGACACATAGTTTTTCACATTGTGTTTCCTGAGGGCATACTCTTCCGCAAATAGCAGGAAGACTGTTCGTTTCGGTTATCTTTTCATATGCTTTTTCAAACTCACCCTTTGCAACAAGGTTGATAAACTCAGGTATTTTTACATTAACCGGGCAGCCGGCTACACATGGCTTATGCTTGCACTGAAGACATCTTTGTGCTTCCTCCTGTGCCATTTCAGGCGTATAACCAAGGGCAACCTCAAGAAAATTTTTGTTTCTTATATCCGGTTGCTGTTCGGGCATTTTTACTTTGTAAGGTGACATGTTAGGCATTAGTACCACCTCCAAGTCTGCAATTGTGGTCTTCAAGAGATTGTCTCTCGTGGTTCTTATACATTAACTGTCTTCTCATAGCTTCATCAAAATCAACTTCATGACCGTCAAAATCAGGGCCGTCCACACAGGCAAATTTAGTCTTACCGCCTACGGTAACACGACACCCGCCACACATTCCGGTGCCGTCTATCATAACTGGATTCATGCTCACAACTGTTTTTATACCGTATGGTTTGGTAAGATTGCTGACTGCCTTCATCATTATAAGTGGACCTATGGCGATTACCAGATCATATGAATTTCCTTCTTCAATGAGCTTTTTAAGCTGATCCGTTACAAATCCTTTCGTTCCGTTAGAGCCGTCATCGGTTGTAACGATAAGCTTGTTGCTGACTTTAGACATTTCAGACTCAAGTATAATGATATCTTTATTTCTGAATCCGATTATTGAGTGAACTTCAGCACCCATTTCGTGCAGCTTTTTAGCCTGTGGATATGCTATTGCTGTACCAAGCCCTCCGCCTATTACTGCTGCTTTTTTAATATTTTCAAAATGGGATGCAACTCCTAAAGGACCAACAAAGTCAAGAATATACTGACCTTCTTCAAGCATACCCAGTGACCTGGTTGTTTTGCCTACTTCCTGGAAAATAATTGTGACGGTGCCTTCTTGTCTATCATAATCGGCAATTGTGAGAGGACAGCGTTCACCATACTCATCTACTCGGAGAATTATAAATTGACCGGGTTCAGCTTTGCGTGCTACATAGGGAGCGTCTATCTTCATAAGTTTAACAGCAGGACTTAATGTCTCTTTCTTAACTATTTTATACATATTATTTCCTCCCTCTATTAACGATATTAAAAGTGCAATTTATCAAAAACGTTGATAATCAAGTAAATGATAAACCGTTCACTTTTAATATAAATATCAAACAGATGATATTAAAGAATCTTATTATACTTTTATCTTAATAGTGTTATTTTATTTAAATTCAGTATTATATAGATCTAAAATATTTACATATATTAAATACATTACTAATCATACATTTAGCAAAGCAGAATAACGAATGCTTTTATTATACATTATAATTGTACAAAATTAAAGTGACAAATATAAGTGACAATTACAAGTGACAGATATAAAAGAGCAGCAACATAGAATTAATACATGATTATAAAAATGAAAGTCTCAATTATAAAAAATTCAATACTTTCGTTTTTGACATGAATTATGCCATGGTTGCATAAGTAGTGAAAAAAGCTGAGTATATAAGGAATGCCAATATATTTGCACAAATATTGTAAAATGATATGGAAAAAATAAATGAAATTTTATTAATAAGTACTTGCATTGAGAAAATGCATTTGATATAATCGTTAATGTCAATTTATCATATCTCACTATTATCCCCAAACGCTTAATTTTGGGGGTATACGATGATGTATGCCTGATATTGGTATGCGATGACGCATATGTTGAAATAGGATGCTATAAGAGTTTATAACCGGAGTTGAATGCTGTCAATATTCTAAAGAATATTGGAGTTTTATCATGGTTATAATAATGTAGGATTACATTGTGCAATTTTTATTGCAATTTAATCGTTTATAGCATTTGAAATATATTAGTAAAATATTAGGGGGTTTTATCATGAAAATACTCGCAAGAGTTATGGAAGACGTAATCAAAAGAAATCCAAATGAACCTGAGTTCCATCAAGCTGTTAAAGAAGTATTGGAGTCATTGGAGCCGGTGGCAGAAAGAAAGCCTGAATGGGTAGCGGCTGGAATATTTGACAGAATAGTTGAGCCTGAAAGACAAATTATCTTTAGAGTACCATGGGTTGATGACAACGGTAAGGTACATGTAAACAGAGGATTCAGAATTCAGTTCAACAGTGCAATTGGTCCATACAAGGGTGGTTTAAGACTTCATCCTTCAGTAAATGCAAGTATACTTAAATTCCTCGGATTTGAGCAAATATTCAAAAATTCATTAACCGGTCTTCCAATAGGCGGTGGTAAGGGCGGAAGCGACTTCGATCCAAAAGGTAAGTCCGATGGTGAAGTTATGAGATTTTGCCAGAGCTTTATGACAGAATTGCAAAGACATATCGGTGAAAATACAGACGTTCCTGCAGGTGATATCGGAACAGGTGCAAGAGAAATCGGTTACATGTACGGACAGTACAAACGCTTAAGAAACGACTTTACAGGAGTATTAACCGGTAAAGGATTAACCTGGGGCGGAAGCTTGGCAAGAACCGAAGCTACAGGATACGGACTCTGTTATTTCATGGAAGAAGCATTAAAAGCTAAGGGTAAATCATTTAAAGGAGCAACTGTTGTTGTGTCAGGTTCAGGTAATGTTGCCATATATGCAACTCAGAAAGTACATGAATTAGGTGGCAAGGTTGTTGCATTAAGCGATTCAAACGGTTATATTTATGATCCTGAAGGTATCAAACTTGATACAGTTAAGAAAATTAAAGAAGTTGAAAGAAAGAGAATCAGTGAGTATGTTAAATACCATCCTAATGCTAAGTACACAGAAGGATGTTCAGGAATATGGACGGTTAAATGTGATATAGCTCTTCCAAGTGCTACACAGAACGAAATTGATGAAAATTCAGCTAAGACTCTTGTTGCTAACGGATGCTATGCTGTTGGAGAAGGTGCTAATATGCCGTCAACTCCTGAAGCAATTGAGGTATTCCTTAAAAACAAAATAATCTTTGGCCCTGCAAAAGCGGCTAACGCAGGCGGAGTTGCTACTTCTGCACTTGAAATGAGCCAGAACAGCATGAGATATTCATGGACATTTGAAGAAGTTGATGCTAAGCTCAAGAGCATCATGGTTAACATATACAAAACTGCAAGTGCGGCAGCTAAAGAATATGGCGATGAAGACAACCTCGTTATGGGTGCTAATATCGCAGGATTCTTGAAAGTTGCAGAGGCAATGTATGCACAGGGTGTAGCATACTAAGGAATAATTATAGAAATATCAAAACATTAAAATAACCTTTTGCTTGTTTACTAAGCAGAAGGTTATTTTTTATGCAAAATTTATTTTCAAATGAGTTCAATTTTGATATACTTATATCATAATTATGAATAAAAGCATTAATTGCTTTTCGTATAATTACATATTAATTAAAAATATTTCCGACAAAGGCGTCGGATAAACTAAACCCAATGGAGGGACAATAATGTATTGTGAAAAGAATTGCTATTTCTGTAAAAATCTTTGCTTTTTTGAGTTTGAAAATGTCAATGAGTACGTCTGTACTGTTTCTGGATTGCCTTACCGACAAACAAAACTAAAAATGGAATGCAATAATTATGTTCCTGAATTTGAGGAATAAAATAAATATCCGACACGTGCATGCGAAGGATAATAAAATGAAACCATGTGCTTATATACAGCCGTTTCAGCAACTAACCCCATTTCATCGGCATTGGATATCAAATCATTGATATCCAACATTAGTACAGCATTTCTAATGGCTGCATCTGAGATGTAAATCTTTGGTGCAGCTTTTAGTACCGTCAAGTTCTTTGCTTATAGTTGAAGTATTGATTATGTTTGAAGAATTAAAACAAAGGTACAGAAAATCTTTTCCAATACAGCGGAATTCCTTATATTGAATAGGCTTGGTATATCTCTTTTTAGTTAAGCTTCGGTATATCCTTAATACCTGCTAATTTGCAGTATTCATAGAAGGATAAAGTAGGTACACGGATGACATTCCAACGCCCAACTCCACTATCTCCGGCACCTTTCTCAATAACCGGACTGGCAGAACCGGTAGCTGTAATGTATATATGCGGTTTACTGTCATAAAATACCTTTAGATATAGTTCCCAATCATCTGCATACTGGATTTCGTCAAAAAACAGCCAGCATTTCTCTTCTGAATAAATATTAGTGGTATATATTTCTACAAGTTCCTCAACAGAGTAAAACTTCAATATCGGGTGGTCAAAGGATACATACAAAATGCTCTTTGGCTGTATGCCCTTATCAAGCAAGCTTTGTATCATCTGGTACATTATGGTTGTCTTTCCGACACGCCTTGCTCCGGAAAGCAGCACAAACCTTCGTACAGAAGTATGCTCCAGCCAATGCATGGACTCAAAGTATGTTTTATTAGAATTCATTTAGCCCATAAAGATAAAACTTCTGTTTCATGAAGATTCGGATGAAAGTATGAAATTTTTTCACATTTTTTTAAAATGACAGTAGCGGTGGCAGCAGAGAACATGTATAATTTATAGAGAATTAAAGGAATCTAATATTAATAGCATTAAAACTACAAAAGTAAAGTAATAATAGACCATATCTCAAAAAAAGTTATATATCATAAGATAATGGGTAAATAAATGAGAGATGGATATAAAATTGATGTTTTTTGGAAAGTAATTTCCAATTAATAAATACAATAGAGTCAATTATAAAAATGAGGAGGATATTAATAATGAAGGTAACTAAGGAAATGACAATTGGAGAGGTAATAAGGACTAACCCTCAGGCAGCACAAATTTTAATGAGCTTTGGCATGGGCTGTTTAGGATGTCCGTCTTCACAGGCTGAGACTTTGGAAGAGGCATCAATGGTACATGGTATAAATATTGATGATTTGTTGAATGCATTAAATCAAGAATAATTGCATAGGTTAACAGTTGATTAGGAGAGCATGAGCTCTCCTTTATTTTTTTAAAGAAATTTGTGAATGTAATAAAACAAGCATTAGAAAATTACAGCTTCAGTATCTTTAAAAATCTGTGCTTTTCCCTGTTTTAAATCGGACAACAGCAATGTATCTTTGTAATGCTGGAACTGTATTGTCAGGAAATTGCTGTTTGATGCAATATATTTTCCATGCCTTTTCCGAGTTTTTCTGCTTAATTTATCAAAAACTACTATTTCATCATCAGGTTTTATATCGCTTAGTCTCATATAAAATACCCTCTCTCATTAGTACATACTGTTCCCAAATTGCTTGTGATTTTTATATAGTATTTCCCGTTATTTAAGTTATAATCAGTTAATTATGAAATTTTCAAAATTTTTATTGATATTCGCATTGTATATTTATTTTTCTAATTGCCAATAATAAGTTTTGATGGTTATTAGATGGTATTACTGGCTTTAAAAGGAGTGAACCGATTGAAAAAAATAAAAAAGTTACTCATAAATTTAATTTCCTTTAAGGAGCCTGAAAATAAAGAGCATTTTATTTTGAAGGAAACGCCTGAGGAATCTCCGATTATTGAGAAGGAAGAAAAAGAACATAAAAAAGAAGAGTCTTCTGACAGGAAAAGTGAAGGAATTCTAAAAAAACTTGTTGGGTCTAAAAGCAATAAGGAAAATGAAAAGGAAAAAAACAAAAATACTGATATAAGCAGTAATCTTACTGAAAACCTGGAGTATATTAAGAAGAAATTTTGTGTCCCAACCAATGGAGATGTTGTAATAAGGGAGTTTGATATTAATGTAAAGGATAAGGCTATACCGGCCTTCATGGTTTTTATCGATGGTATGGTGGATAGGAGTATTGTTAATTCCGATATACTGCAGCCTCTTATGATGCTTTCAAGTCTAAATATTAAGAGTACTGCGAAAGATGTTGCCGAATATATCAAAAATAATTTAATGCCTCACAATAGCGTAAAAGAAGCATCAGAGCATCAGATTGTAATTGATGATGTTAACTTTGGTGGATGTGGTATATATATTGACGGGCTGAATATAGCTTTTACCACTGATGTCAAGGGATGGAAGTCGAGAGGAGTGGAAAGACCAAATACCGAACTGGTAATCCGCGGACCTCAGGAGGGATTTAATGAAGTTTTAAGGGTAAATACTGCCCTTATAAGAAAAAGGCTTAAAGATGAAAATCTTATTGTAGAAAATCTGGAAATTGGAAGAAGAAGCAAAACTCCCTGCTCAATGCTCTATATAAAGGATATAGCCAACGATTCTCTTGTAAACGAAGTCAGGAGGCGTCTCAAAAAAATTAAAGTAGACCATATAATGGACAGCGGAGAACTTGAACAATTCATTGAAGACGATCCATTCCTTCCGACACCGCAAGTACTGGCTACCGAAAGACCTGACAGGGTATCGGCAATGCTTGCAGAGGGCAGGGTAGCTATCGCAATCAATGGAAGTCCATTTGTATTGATAGTTCCTATAACAAACCATGATCTGGTTCAGGCGGCCGAAGATAACTATCTCAGATTTCCCTATGCAAATTTATTGAGAATAATAAGAATAACTGCAGTATTGTTGTCACTTTTGCTGCCAGGTTTGTATATAGCTATAACGGATTTCCACCATGAGATGATTCCAACAGACTTGCTTCTTGCTATAGCGTCAGCCCGTGAAAAGGTACCTTTTCCTGCTATAGTGGAAGTTCTTATTATGGAAGTATCTTTTGAACTTATTCGAGAAGCAGGTATAAGGATACCTGGTCCTATCGGGCCTACATTGGGCATTATTGGAGCGTTAATATTGGGGCAGGCTGCTGTTGCTGCCAATATTGTAAGTCCTATATTGATAATAATTGTCGCTGTTACAGGTATCGGCTCTTTTGCTGTACCTAACTTTTCAGCAGGCTTTGCATTCAGGATATTAAGGTTTGCATTCATACTTCTGGCAGTATCGGCGGGATTTTTAGGTGTAACTACAGGTTTATTCCTTCTTGCATTATGGTTTGCCAATGCAAAATCCTTTGGAGTACCTTATTTATCACCTTTTGGACCACGTACAGAGGACAGTTTTTTTGAAGGCGTTTTGAAGACACCCATTTGGAAAGAAGAAAAACGACCAGATTTTATGAATACAAAGAAAAGAGAAGCACAACCAAAGTACAGTAGGGCTTGGGATAAAAAAGAAGAGAAGACTGATAAAGAGGAGGAAGAATGATGAATGTAAAAAGAGCCATATGTCTTATCATCGTTTTGACCTTGCTTTGCGGACTTATGACAGGTTGCTTTGATAAAAAAGAGGTGGATGAGCTTGGTTATGTCATCGCAATGGGACTTGACAAGGGTAAAAACAATTACTTAAGGTTGACTTTTCAAATAGCAAAGCCCGAAGCAGGAGGTGAGGAAGGCGGAGGTGGAGGTGGACCTAACTCTAGTTCTGTTACTGTTGAGACACCTACTATATATTCAGGAATAAATATGGTGAATACATTTGTTAGTAAGCAGTTGAATTTGTCACATAACAAGCTTGTGGTGTTTTCTGAGGAGCTTGCAAAAGAAGGAGTGGAGCCATATCTTCATCCTTTATTGAGGGGAAGGGAGTTTAGGCCTAGTGTGCATATGGTTGTTTCAAAGTGTTCTGCTGAAGAATATCTAAATAATGTACAGCCTGAACTGGCATTAAAACCGTCAAAATTTTATGAACTTGCTTTTCAAAGCTACAGCTATACAGGACTTATCCCTAATGTACAGTTTCATGACTTTTATATGGATTCCGAGTCTTTATGCAAAGATCCGGTAGCGGTATTAGGAGGGGTAGGCAGATTTAAGTCATCGGATGAATTTGATGTGGATAATTCAACATTTAGGGAGAGAGGGCGAAATACCCCGGTTGGAGGAGACTTTTTTGGAGGAGATATTCCGAAAGTAGGTGGCATTAAAGCTGAGAATATGGGCGTTGCAGTGTTTTCAGGCGATAAAATGGTAGGTGAAATGGATGGAACGGATTCAAGATACCTGCTGCTGGCTACAGGCGATTACGGACATGCGTACTGGTCATTAAAGGATCCTAAAGAAGAGGATAAATATATTCTTTTAGATATTAAGCAAAGCAGAAGACCTAACCATAAAGTGACGCTTGTTGACGGGAAACCCCAGATTGATGTAAAAATTGTTCTTGAAGCTGATGTTTTAGCTATTCAGAGTACAATAGATTACGAACAGGGAGAATTGACGGATTTTCTTGAAAAGTATGTTGAAGAACTAATTAGAGAAGAGATGATTAGATTTTTGCAAAAAACATCGAAGGAGTTTGGTGCGGACATATGCGGTTTTGGGAGATACGCCAAAAAGTACTTTCTAACATGGGAAGAATGGGAAAAGTATGGCTGGAAATCAAGATATAAGGATGCCACTTTTAACGTAGATGTAAATTTTAAATTGAGAAGACCGGGCCTAATTTTAAAAACTTTCCCGTCGACTGACATGGAATATGTGGAGGAATTGAAGAATGCTAATAACAAATAAAATTATTTTATTAATTCCATTATTATGGATAGCTATTTATACAATAAGCTTCGCCAGATGGACATGGAAGAGAAAAAACAAACTTGGTGCTGCCATGATTTTTCTTGTTGCATTGGCTACAGTAGTCCTTCCGATGTATACATTGTTAATTCGAGAAGGTTGAGTTTATGGATAAATTAAAAGTGTAGGAGATTTTTAATGGAAAAGAAGATAGTTTTTGGTAATCGGGAAGCAATTACAGTATTAATTAATGCACTATGCACAAAAGTTTTTTTAAACTACCCTAGAATGGCTACAGAGCAAGGAGGAAGTGCAGGATGGATTTTCAGCCTATATATTTCTCTATTGGCATTTATAGGGTTTTATATAATACAAAAATTGTATAAGCATGTAGAAGGCATGGATCTTATTGATATCGGGGAATATGTCGGGGGAGGCATACTTAGAATATTGGTAGGAACTATTGTGCTAATTTTCCTGACATATTTTACAACTGTATATCTTCGTACATTTAGTGAGGATATGAAACTAGTGGCACTGACCAATTCACCTCTTAGCTTTGTAGAGCTTTTTTTCCTTGTATGCATGATAGCAGGTGCTTACATGGGATTGGAAGCTATTGTACGGCTTCATGCTCTGGCAGTGCCTATTATAGCAATAGGCTTTATTGTTATACTGTTGGGGGCTTCTAATTATGTAGATTTTTCAGGACTTTTTCCTATTATGGGAAATGGTCCTTCGAAGATTTTTCTCTCTGGGGCATTGAAAGTGTCGGTTTTTGCGGAACTTCTACTGTTATTTTTTATGGCACCATATATAAAAACAAACAAGAATTTAAAATTTTCAGGCTATTGGGCTATAGGCCTTGCAACATTATTTTTCTTTATGTCGGTATTTGTATATGTTACCGTCCTGCCCGTTCCGGTGGCATATGAAAGGACTATTCCCTTATTTCATCTTGCCAGACTTATCAACTATGGAAGGTTTTTTCAAAGAATTGAGTCGGTGTTCATTATTATTTGGGCTGCAGCATCAATGCTTTTTGTAACTGTGAACTTTTATTTTATACTTTATACTTTTAAAAAGACATTTAAGCTGGAATATTATAAACCGCTTATTCTTCCTTTTGCAATCCTTATAATGACTATAAGTTTTCTGCCGAGCAATCTGATAGATGCAGTCAAACTGGAAGTGGAATATTTTAGGAATTGGGCATGGACTGTTACATTTGCAATGACCATTGTATTGCTCCTTATAGCCAGAACAAGAAAAAGGAGACGTAGCAAAGCTTAGAATCATAGGTAACATAATTATAATGATTTTAATATATTAACTATATATGTTTGTTTGTGAGGTTAAAAGCTATGCTAGAACATAATTATAGACAATGCCCTCCAGGCTCGGTGTCTTATACCATAAAAGCAGGTGATACTTTATACAGCATTGCAAGGCGTTATGATACAACTGTTGCTGCAATATACAATTTGAATCCCGGTATAAACCCCATCCGATTATTAATAGGCCCAAAAATATGTATACCTGTAGGAGGGCAAATATATGAATGTGATGCCGTTAGTTATGCTTATACAATACGCCGGGGTGATACGCTGTATGAAATAGCAGATTTAGTAGGTTTGCCCCTTGAAACCCTTTTAAGTGCCAATCCGGGAATAAATCCATACAGGCTTATGATAGGACAAAGGATATGCATTCCATATGTTGCAGGAACTTTGCTTATTACCCAAAATATTCCCGTTTTTGTTGAAGGTCAGACGGAGTATAGAGAGGCCAGATTATATAGAAGCGATCAGGGATATTATATATATGTCCTTGATAATTTTACATTTACAGGTGAGGAACCGGGAAGTGATTTGGTGTTCTCGAACTTTGACAACAGTTTCGATGCGAGGATTCAGATGCTTCCGCTTAATGTAAATATAGACGAAATCCGAAAAAATTCAATGTTTGAGTTGCAATATGTTGGTACACCCATAGAAATGAAGGGAGAAGAGATTTTTGATCCTTTCTTCAGAAATGTAATCTTTTTTCTGCATGCTTCTAGTAGTACTTTGTCAAAAAATATAATTCTTAAGAGAATTGGCGATTATTTATTCAGATTTACTGTTTCAATTCCAAATACTGAAGCTGCAGAAGGCCTAGGTCCTAGTATATATGCAATACTTAAAACAATTTTTATATAATAATTGCTTACCCCGTTATATTAAAACGTTTTTAATATATATAAATATATAACCAAAAAATACTATTGCCATTTTTTGGTGTTAATAATAAAATAAATATTACAATGGTTAGAATTGCCATTGAAATAAATTAGATAATATATAGGAGAATAATTTATGAAAAAGGAACTTAAAGGATTTATAACAGGGGTGGTGACAACAGCTTTTATATTTGCAGCAGTTTTTACCGTCTTTGCAGAGCCTGTTGAAAAGGCTATTAATGCAGTATATAACAATATAAAGCTTTATGTTGACGGAAAGCTAGTAAAGCCTAAAGATGCAAAGGGAAATGATGTTGATCCGTTTATATACAATGGAACTACTTATTTACCTATAAGAGCAGTATCTGAAGCACTTGGCAAAACTGTCAGCTGGGATGGCGAAACCAATAGCGTCTATGTGGGCAATAAGCCTGAACAGGAGGCTAACGAAACTAAAGAAGTAAAGGATGCAAAGGAAGTCACTGTCGGCACATCGGAAGAGTTGGTGAAAGAAATTGGATCCAATAAGAAAATACTGCTAAAGCCAGGCATATATAATCTTTCGAAGATAAAGCAAACTTACAGTGAAGATAAACATGTTTTTTGGCAGAAAGTATTGGATGGAAACGAACTGGTTGTAAAGGATGTTTTCAATTTAACCATTGAAGGTATTGGCGAAGAACCTTCACAAATCTTAATCGAGCCTAGATATGCATATGTACTGAGCTTTATAAATGCTGAGAATATTAAAATAAATAACATTAAAGCAGGTCACACAGAGGAAGGGACTTGTTCAGGTGGAGTTTACAGATTTATAAACTCTGCAGATATTGAAATAAACAAATCCGAGTTATACGGCTGTGGAACAGAAGGGCTTAACATAGAAGGTGTAGAGAAGTTAACGTTTGCTGATTCGAAGATTTATGATTGTACCTATAACATTATGACAGTTAAAAATTGTAAGGACATCAAATTTATAAATTCAAGCTTTGTAGAAAATCGTGAATTTGACCTTATAAATGTTGACAATAGCGGTAATATATTATTTGATAAATGTAGTATTACCAATAACTACACCGCATATGAGCCGATATATGATTTTTTTGATTACTCTTTGTTTAACGTAAATCTAAGTAAAAATGTTATTGTAAGAGATTCAAAGATAAATAAAAATAAATGTGTATATCTGGCTAAAGATAAGGATTCAGTGGTTTTTGAAAATACAGATATTAGTGGAAATACATTTTATAAGGGTGAATACTTTAAATAAGGCATTTGTTTTCTGGGGGACTGTATTCCCCCAGAAAACAAATAAAAGTTTAATGTGATAAATGTTAATCTATTAACTTTTTACCTACTTAAGCTTTTGTTTCAGGTATAAATGTTGCACAGTCTGTTTGCTGAGAGTCTACTGCATTTTTAGGCTGTACTTCTATCCTTTCAGCAGCACAGTGATCTCCGGACATATAATAATGACATGTATTTACTACACATTTAATTCCACTGTTTGGATGATTCATTTTTTTTACTGACATATAATATCCTCCCAATGATTCATTATTTAATCATAAAATAAAGTAAGAATATATTCCCAAATACCATTATTCAAGTATTTTTATGGGATATCATTAATTCAACTTATTGTTATTGAAACATTCATTGACAGGTTAATTAATGTTAATACCAAATTAACCGTCATAAATATTGTTTCACTATTCAAATAATAAATACTGAAATCATTTTCCTAAATTCATATTTTGCAAAATCACGTTAACATAAAATAATTATTGTAACCTTATTGATTTGAAATTCATAAAATAAAGTAAAAAAAGATTTTAGCAAATTTCGTATTTAGGAGGATTATATATGTACTATTTTGATCGCAATTATATGCAAATGGCTGCTGCAATGCCTACTAATCAGTATCCGCAAATGGCTGCAATGCCTACTCATTATACACAAGTTGCTGCAATGCCACAGGAACAGCTTGAAGAAATGTATCCTACAACATACAATATTATACAACCGGTTGTTGAAAACACCTGCGATATGATGGCTAATAATTATGGACATATGTTTACCCCCAATCGCAAGCAGTTGGAATCTATGATAGATGAAATATACAAAAAGGTAGAAAAAGATGTTGAGGCGGCAACAAAAGAAGGTGCCACAGAAGGCGAAAGACAGTTTTACGGCAGTGGAAGGCGTGTGCTCAGAGACTTTATTGGAGCTTTATTAATAGGAAGTTTGATTCGTAGAAGACGTCCGTTCTACCCCGGTTATCCCGGCTACTACGGCTACCCCGGTTATTGGTATTAGTATCTGTACCCATATTAATTCTCTAAACTGTAAGGTTATAAAATAAATGGGCTGTTGCATGGAATGTACAATTTTATGATTATGTGATTAAATATGAAATTGCAACAGCTCCATTTTTATTTACTCACTTATTTATCTTTAACAATTTCATATGCAGTTGGCACGGCAACATTCAAATACCATCTCCAAAACTCTCTTTTTTTCTCTATAGCTGCATCCTCGCTCTCAGAATTATATTCTGAGTATGCAAGAGATGAGTAAAAGGCAGTATCCCAGGTATAAGGGTCCAGATCTTCATCAAGCAGTTCGTTTCCTTCATCATCTACTTCGATTTCCTCGTTTTCATCAAAAAGTGCTGTTGATGTTGCCTTTATGGATGCAAAGCCCACATATGCTGCTACTAAAAATCTATCTTCCACTGAATAATTCTCTACAACTGTCCAAAAGCTATTTTTCATTGACCATAAAGAATCCCAATCTATTTTACCGTCAATATATAAGTCAATACTATTAAGTAATTCTATGGGTGTTTTATCTTCTGGAGCTGCCTCTTCCCAAATATGCAATACATATTCTACAGATAAACGTGCAAGTTTTAGTCTTCTTATAAATCCATCCGAAATTAATGCATGTTTTTCTGAATCTCTTTTATATTCTCCCATTAACTTGTATATTTTTCTTCTAATGGACAAAGTAAGCTCGCCTTTTGCATTATTGTTTAACTCGTTTTTTGCATATTCTATCAATTGGAACAGTTCTTTATTCATATAATTTTCACTCCTATATCTCAATAATTTTCCCGCTTGGGAAGAATATTCTTGTTACTTTTGGATCAGTTGCTACCAATAACTTTTGTGTAGCTGTTGAATGCTTTTGAAAATATGCTATGCAATCATTGCACATATCTCTAGAGATTCCGATTGGTTCAGAGGTTAAAAGAGATAACTGTTTCTCTGCATGACAAGCAAAAAAACTTCCTTCTACCCCATTGTCCAGAAATTTTAGTTTTTCCATCAAATCCACTCAATGTTATCTTTCCATTTGATGCTACAGTTTTATCATAATACTCACTTTGTTTAGCAATCTTCTCAGCCCTCTTGTATGCTTCCTTTGATTGTTCTACTCTTTTAAGTATTTCTTTAGCCATATTATCTATAGCTAACTTGTCAGCAGTCGGGAATTGACTTCTAAGCTCATTGAATATCTCTGCTATCTTAGAAGCTAATGCACCATCTTAACAGTACCCTCCATAATAAACCACTCCCCAGTATAATTTCCCCTTTTATTTAATAAAATCAATTTTTATAATCCGATATTTAGTATCTATAAGTTGATTTACTAAACCTAAGAATCAAGAAATATTTATGTAATCGAAACAATATAATTTATATTTGTAATTATAGCAAAAAAAGTAGTATTTTGGAATTATCAAAACAGAATAACATCGTGTGTGTTAAAATAGCTTAAATAAGAAAAAGAAATAATAAGAAAAAAGGAGATGAGATAAAATGAACTATATTATATTTGACCTGGAGGCTACCTGCTGGGATAATGATAAAAGCAAAACCAGTGAGATCATAGAGATTGGAGCAGTTAAGCTTAATGAAAAGCTGGAGGTCACAGGTACTTTTTGCAGGTTCATAAAACCTACAATAAATCCTGTTTTGTCAGAGTTTTGCACTGAGCTTACAACTATAAAGCAAGAGGATGTTAATGAAGCAAAAGCTTTTAACGATATTATAAAGGAGTTTGAAGAATGGATTATATCGGATAATCTTGATGTGGTACTTTGCTCGTGGGGATTCTATGATAAAAAGCAAATTAAAACAGAATGTGAGCTTAAAGGTTGATGGTATACATCACAGGGGAATTGATGATGCAAAGAACATAACCAAGATATTTAAAGCAGTATTTAATGAACTTAAATTTTGATTGCGTACCAAAGTTTAAGGTTATGGTAGAATATATAAGAATATGAAAATTAGGTGAGTTTATGATTGAGATAAAAGGAAAGTTTAATACTGCAAAGGTATTTACAGATAATATTGAGGACAAAGCAGCTGAACAGATAATGGAGCTATGCAATCAGGAGTTTGTCAGGGATAGTGTTATAAGGATTATGCCGGATACACATGCAGGTGCAGGGTGTACCATCGGGACAACAATGACCATAACCGATAAAATAGTTCCTAATCTTGTCGGTGTTGATATCGGATGTGGGATGGAAACAATAAAACTAAAAGACCAATCCGTCGATCTTGAAAAGTTGGATAAAGTTATCCATGAATATATCCCATCCGGCTTTGACATAAGAAAGAAACCCCATGAATACTCCAATGAATTGGAACTTAATGATCTTGCTTGCAAAAACCATGTTGATTTAAACAGGGCTAGATTAAGCATTGGCACTTTAGGTGGAGGCAATCATTTTATTGAATTAAACAAAGACAAAAATGGAGATATATATCTTGTTGTGCATTCAGGCAGCAGGCATCTTGGAAAGCAGGTGGCACAGCATTATCAGGAGCTTGGGTATAAAGAATTGGTAAAGAAGAGTGAAGTAATATCCGATATAGTGAATAAGTTAAAAAAAGATGGAAGACAGCAGGAAATACAGAAGGAAATAGAGAAGATAAAAAAGACTTACATAAGCAAGCATCTTGCTTATGTACATGGGAAGAGCTATGACGATTATCTTTCCGATATGAAAATTGTACAGAGGTTTGCAGTATTGAACCGAAAGGCTATAGTGGATGAAATAGTCAAAAGAATGGGTTTTCAAATATTGGAGCAGTTTACTACAATACATAATTGATTCCACTGCATAAACTCTTTTTTTACAATAGATGTACCTTGACAACT
>DAOOVO010000034.1:0-37708 GCA_035370245.1 Pseudobacteroides sp. | reverse complement strand
CCCACAAATTGTACGAGAAAAATGTGTCAAGTAATATTGACAATATCATTCCTATTTCAGTTTGATGTCTATTGGGGCAGTTGTTGTACCCATTGATATTAGTCTGCCTATAGATGAAATTGCAAGTATTTTGAATACTGCTGAGTGTGAGTTTTTGATTTTCAGTATGACGCTTGGATCAAAAATTGATGAGCTGCGTGAAAAGGTGCCACGTCTTAATGTATTTATATGCATGAGTGAGTCCCAGTCGCAAATGGAAAATGTGCATAAGCTGTCCGATATTGAAGTTAGAGGCAGCGAGCGTTATAAAAGCGGTGACAACTCATACTATGACTACAAAATCGACACAGAACGTCTTGCTACCATAGTATTTACTTCAGGTACTACAGGCAAGGGCAAGGGCGTTATGCTTTCCCAAAAAAATATTGTTACTGATATGACCCAGGGCATGTATAACTTTGCCATTACCCCTAAAACAATGAATGTGCTTCCGCCACACCATACTTTTGGTTCTACTGTTAACTTCGTAGGGCATTATGCACAGGGGTCTGAGATTTATATTTCCAGCGGTTTAAAATATATTGCTAACGAAATGAAGGAGCAACAACCTACACATTTAATACTGGTACCTTTGTTCGTTGAAAACATGTATAAGAAAATATGGTCAAATGCGGAAAAAAGCGGGAAAGATAAAACATTACGAAAAATGATTAAGCTCAGCAATTTTTTACGCAAATTTGGAATTGATCTACGTCGCAAACTTTTTAAAAGTATATTGGATTCCTTTGGCGGTAAGCTTGAATTGATCATATGCGGAGGAGCCAGCTTAAATCAGGATATTATCGATACTTTTGATGCTATCGGTATAACTCTTCTTAATGGGTATGGTATTACAGAATGCTCACCACTTATTTCTTGTAATAGGAATAAATACCAGAAAAAAGGAAGTGTTGGTGTTCCTATAGTAGGTGAATTGGTAAAAATAAAGGATCCCGATGAAAACGGCGAAGGTGAAATATGCGTTAAAGGTCCTAATGTAATGTTAGGATACTATAAGGATCCCGAGGCTACTGCTGCTGCCTTTGATGAGGAAGGATATTTTAAAACCGGAGATTATGGGAAGTTGGATGAAGAGGGATGGCTTTATATTACGGGAAGAATGAAGAATATAATCATTCTAAGTAATGGAAAAAATGTGTATCCTGAAGAAATTGAAAATGAAATTTCAAGAATATATGGTGTAATGGAGGTCATTGTTTACGCAGGGGAAAGCAAAACACAGAAAGAAGTTATTGTTGCTGAGATTTTCCCTGATTTTGAGGCCTTGAAAGCAAGAGGGATCGAAGATGTGGAGCTGTATTTCAATGAAGAGATAAAAAAGGTAAACAGCAGGATGGTTTCCTATAAGGCCGTTAAAATGGTAAAAATTCGTAAGGAGGAATTTAAAAAGAATACATCCAAGAAAATCCTTCGCTTTGCAATTGATAAAAACCTGGATGCATAGACAATATTGTTTAATATATAAATATATTACTTAATACACAATAAAAAAGTTGGGGGAGGCTGCATTTGGCCTCCCATTTTTATCGCCTCATCCGCCCGCCAAAACCACCGGGACCGCCTGGACCACCGGGACCGCCAGGGCCTCTGCTTTGGTTGGTGGTTTCACCGGATTCGTTCAAATATGTCACTTCATTTTTTGGTGTAAAGGTAACTACTTCCGAGTTTCCGCTGTACAGTGTATAAGTTGAGCCGATTTTAAGTCCGGGTGCAGAAATAGCCACTGAACTGAATTGTTTTGAAGGAGTGGTGCTGGCTATCACTTTACCAGAATCGTCTTTTAATGTAATTGCTGTTCCGGCTTTTTGTGTCGTACTGTAATACATGAGAATAGAAGCTTGTGTTGTGCTGATATTGGGTGTTTGAGCCATCCCCGAGCTTCCTGTTGCAATGACTGTACCACCGCTAATAGTAAAGCTGCCGTCATAATCAATTGCTCCATTGCCGTTACTTGTAGGTCCTTCCACATAAACACTGCCTCCTGTCATATTTATTGAACCGTTAGAATCAGCTCCGTCGCCATCAGCATTTATATGAATATTGCTACCATTAATTGTCATAATCCCGGAACGGTCATTTATGTTAAAACCGTCGTCATCTGAGTTTATTCTGATTTCACCGCTGTTAATGGTTATGTTTTGACTTTCCAAGCCTTCATAGCTGTTCTTGATTTCGATATTTGCATTTGCAATTGTGAGGCTGGTATCGGAGTGAATACCGTCATCTCCTGCTTCAAGAGTTAGGGTGCCTCCGCTAATCTCAATGCTGCCATTGCTGTGAATGGCATCTTCGTATGAGGATACTTTGAATTTGCCGTTTATTATTGCAATATTGCCCGCTTTTATACCTTTCATACTTTTTTGGTTTGTTGAATCTTCAGTTTGCTCCTGTTGTTGGTCAAAGCCTCCCCGGGGGCCGCCGAAACCGAATTTGTCTCCGCTTTTTATACTTTTACCGGGATAACCGTTACCGGAGGTTAAATCAAATGTACCGTTGATTATTTGTAAATTGGCATATGCATCAATGGCATCACCGGCAGAAGTCACATTGAAAATACCGTTTTCAATTACAATATTACCTTTATCGGTATCAGTATCATTAGTTGAACGTAAACCGTCTTTACCTGCATTTATAGTGATGTTTCCATTTTTAACTGCCAACAGGTCTTTACCCACAATACCGTCATATTTTGAATTGATTATCAATGTTCCATCTGTTATCTTAAGCTTATCTTTGCTTGTAATGCCATCATTAAAATCACTGGTGACATTAAGTGTACCGCTTCCTGTGATTGTAAGGTCCGACTTTGAGAAAACTGCAGCAGAAGGCTCCCCTTTTTCATCTGTAATAGAATTACTGCTCTGATAAATTGTGTTTTGAGTACCGTTTTCCAGTATCAGAACTACTTTTTTAGCATTTTTTACATTAATTGGTGCCGTGTTTGAAGAAGATATTTTAACATTGTTGAGCACAATGTAGACAGTATTTTTATCAACTGATTTGTCTACGTTTACAACAAGGCTGCCATCGTTTAGTGTGCCCGTTATTTCATAGATTCCGCTTTTTGTGATGTTTGAAGAGCCTTTGCTGAGATTTATACTTTGATAGCTTTGGCTTCTCCAATCAAAATAATAATCTTCACGTTCATATTTCACCGAGACTGATTTTATGGAATCTGAACTTTTGCTTACATCAGTGCTGTCAGCTTTTGAAGAATTATTCAAATTATCCGTTGGAGCTGTTTTTTCGCTGGTTTCGCCTAAAGAGCATGCCGAACTAACCAGTATACTTATAACAAGTATGGGTACCAATAATAGTTTATTTTTAAATTTCATATAATTTCCTCCAATTAATTGATGAAATAATTGGCTTTTTCCATCAAGCTTCTTTTCTTAATATATACCCATTTTAGCAGAGAGTATGGATGCTAATCTCCGTTAAAATGTGGCGAAATTCACTATCAAATATTCAAAATATTGCAGCCAAATATGTTACAATGTATACAATATAAAATTGCAACAGTGATTTTTGATAAGGAGATTAAAACTAATAGGGACTTATGAATAAAAAGATATTGTATAAAAAGGCATATAGAATACTTGAGAACTCTACGCCATTAAAAGTCGATTGCGGTCTTGTGTGCAATAAAAAATGCTGTTCCGGTGACAGCAATAACGGCATGCATTTGTATCCCGGTGAGGAAATACTTCATGTTGATTCCGGATTCTTAAATATAAAAAATGAATCTTTAGGAAATTCACATATTCTTTTTGCAACATGCAAAGGTACATGTATTAGAAAGCTTCGCCCCCTGTCGTGCAGAATATTCCCATTTGTTCCATATTTTGATTCGACAGGAAGGCTTTCAATAATTGAAGATCCAAGAGCAAAGTATTTATGTCCGTTGTTATTTGATGAAGTTGATATAAGAATCAGTATGAGGTTTAAAAGGGATATATTAAAAGTGTTCAGAATTCTTGTTCGGGATGAAGAGATAAAGGATTATGTACATACTCTCTCAAAAGTTTTAGATGAATACGCAAGATTTGTATTATAGTAAGTATAAAACGAGTTAATCTCCTTAAACTATATTAAAAGTGGTATTGCAAAAAAAACAATTAACAAAATACTATTTATGCGAGGAGATTGATAAATGGGAAAAAAATTTCTTGGAAAGTTTGAAGCGGCAGGAAGGGTTGGATTAAGGGACAATCAAACCGGAGAGCTGATTCGTGTATATCCATACAAAGTAGAGGGTACGGATGCTGAAATAGAAGCTAAGGTTAAAGGCTGGTATTATCAGACAGGGTGCGAAGCAGAAAATAAGATGAAGAATTTTTATGTGGATACTTTAAGTCCAGGCGAATTGAAAAATGCACAGGAAAAGTTTCTTGATGAGTAAAGAATAAGGCTGCTGATTGTATTTATCGGCAGCTTTGTTTTAGTTGACGATATCACTTTGTAAGTTGTTTTTATTACTGAGAATATTTCGTAAGTCGTTATAATCGATACCATTGCTTTTGGTTGAAAATAAACAGGGAAATTCCTTGCCGCAGGACTCGCATTTTATATATTGCCTGGCTTCAACCTGCTCTCGGTTATCGTAAAGAAAGGGAAGCAATTCGTCCTTATTTTTAAGTCCTGGAGCATTGGAATCAATTATATATGAATATACATATTTTGCTTCGTATTTTGCTGTAAGTCTATTGCTGTTACATTGAGGACATACAATTTGACTGGGTTCCATCAGATTCTACCTGCTTTCCTTAAATATTAAACATACAATCAACAATAGTATCCTTAATTGCCAAACTACTACAATCGCTTTCTTTAATTTACACTTTTTTATTTATATATTATTGTTTTCAATATTAATATTTTTATAAGCCTTTTATGCTGTAAAATTCAAAATACTAGTTGCTGTTGTCATTATTTGCATTACAATAGTATAATTTATACAGGACTCTTCTGTGATAGGATTAAAAAATTTCAATAATGATGGGTTCTTAATTGTTTGAATATTGAGGTGACAGCGGTGGAAGCGGTTATATTTACAGGTTTGCAGGCAACAGGCAAAAGTACCTTTTATAAGGACAGGTTTTATAAAACACATATAAGAATTAACCTTGATATGTTAAAGACAAGAAACAAGGAAAATATATTGCTTGAAGCTTGCATAAAGGCAAAACAGCCTTTTGTGGTTGACAATACAAACCCTACGCAGGAAGAGAGAAAAAAATATATTGATATGGCTAAAGCAGCTAAGTTTAAAGTTGTGGGATTCTATTTCCACTCAAGCGTAAGTGAAGCGATATCAAGAAATAATGAGAGAGATGGAAAAGAGCGTGTTCCTCTAATAGGTATCAGAAGTACAAGTGCCAGAATGCAGATTCCAAGTATGGAAGAGGGATTTGATGAGCTCTATTATGTTCGAATTGGTGAAGAGAATAATTTTCTGGTAGAGGAGTGGAAAGATGAAATTTGACGAACTTGACTCAAAAATGAGGGTGTATGAAACTGCCCATGATTATTGTGTTTTACCTGGCGTTTATATGGTTGCACGCATAGATGGAAGGAGTTTTACAAGGCTGACTAAGGAAATTCATAAATTTAAAAGTCCGTATGATGAAAGGTTTAGGGACTATATGGTTGAGACTGTAAAGCATCTTATGAATTGTGGGTTCAGGGTGGTTTACGGATATACCCAGAGCGATGAGATATCAATTTTGTTCCATATTGATGAAACAGCTTACGGTCGTAAGGTGCGTAAATACAATTCAGTGCTTGCAGGCGAAGCAAGTGCGAAGTTTTCACTATTGCTTGGTGATGTGGCATGCTTTGATTGCAGAATATCGGAGCTTCCCAATCAAAAAGCTGTTGTTGATTATTTCAGATGGCGAAACGAGGATGCCCATAGAAATGCTTTGAATTCACACTGCTATTGGATGCTGAGGAAAAAAGGCAGTTCTGTGAAGGAAGCAACTGATTCTTTAAGCGGTATGCCTGTAAGTGATAAGAATGAGCTTTTATTTCAAAACGGTATCAATTTTAATGAGGTGCCTAATTGGCAAAAGCGAGGTATAGGACTATATTGGGAGGAGTATGAGAAACCTTGCATAAATCCTAAGACAGGCAGTATCACAACTGCTCGAAGACGTAGGATAAAGGTGGATTTTGAGCTTCCTATGAAGGATGAATATAGTGAATTCATTGAGAAATTTATAATACCCTGTGATCAGCCATGATTTGAAAATAACATGATTTGAAAATAATAAGAAAATAAGAAAAATATTTCTTGACTCATGGATTGATTTATAATAAAATATAAGCATTATGCTTTAAAAAATGTTGTAGTTATTAAATTGAAAGGAGGATTATTAATGTACAATTTAAAATTAATTAACAAAACTAATAACGGAATATATAATATACATTGGTTTAATCCTCGCTTGCATAAGGTTAAGGATAGTAATATCCCCAATAACATCAAGTAATGGGTTACATATAAATAGTTATGTAATAGATATGTATAAGAGAGCGATTAATTCCAATAAAAGGAATTGATAGCTCTTTATTTATTTTGGTATGTTATGGAGTGATAATTTATGTTAGATAAAATATTAAAATATCCCAGGACACCTCATATTGAGGGCTCCAGATGCCAGCCCGGAGATGAAGACCTTGACAGTGTGTCCTTTAGTAAAATAGCAAATAGATTTATAGTTGTAGAAGAAAAGGTGGATGGTGCAAATAGCGGAATAAGCTTTACTTCAGAGGGTGAGCTTTTGCTGCAAAGCAGGGGGCATTACTTAACAGGCGGAGGAAGAGAAAAACATTTCAACTTGCTTAAAACATGGGCAAATGTGCATTCAGCCAAGCTTTGGGATATCCTGGGCGACAGGTATATTCTTTATGGAGAATGGCTTTATGCTAAGCATACTGTTTTTTATGACTTGCTTCCTCACTATTTTATGGAGTTTGATATTTATGATAAAGTGGAACAAAAGTTTTTGAGCACAGAAAATAGAAGAATGATGCTAAAGGGCTATGATTTTATAACATCGGTTTTGGTGCTTTTTGAAGGAAAAATGAATCAACATAAGGAACTTACAGCCCTTCTGGGGAGATCCCATTTTATTTCCGATAATGCAAGAGGAAGGCTTATAGAGAGTTGCAATGAAATGGGCTTAAATTCTGAGAAGATTTTGAAGGAAACTGATATAAGCAACCAGATGGAAGGCTTGTATATCAAAGTTGAGGAAGACGGTGAGGTTAAGGAGCGATACAAATATGTGAGAGCCAGTTTTCTTACCAGTATACTCAATTCTGAAAGCCATTGGCTGGAGAGGCCTATAATTCCCAATATATTAAGGGAAGATGCGGATATATTCAAAGTTTAAGGGAAGGATGAACATGTTAATAGAAGATATTGAAAAAACCTCAGATTGGAGGTTTGTAGGCTATGAAAAGATTGCAGAGGGATTTGACAGGCTTAAACTTTCCATTGAGGATTACAGACATTTAAAGAAGTATGAATGGGTTGTAACAGAGAAGATTCATGGTGCAAATTTTGCTGTAATAACGGATGGTATCAATATCCGTTATGCTAAAAGAAAAGAATTGTTGCTTCCTGACGATAGCTTTTTAATTATAGAGTAGTAAATAAAATTATTGATAGGGTTGATGAAGTTTATAAAGCCATATTACATATGCATGGAAATGTTCAAAGAATAACCATATATGGAGAGCTTTTCGGAGGGTATTATCCCCATGCTGAAGTTGCTGCAAATAGAGAGGTTGAAGCAGTGCAGACAGGAGTATACTATTCACCGGATATTGAGTTTTGTGCTTTTGATATTGCTATTGAGTCATGTGGTGAAAGAAGCTATATGGATTATGATGCCGCTGTCAACATATTTGAAAATGCCGGGCTAATGTATGCTAAGCCTCTATTTAGAGGAAGCTTTGAAAAGGCATTTGATTATCCTGTCGGATTTGAATCAAATATACCAAAGCTATTGGGATTGCCGCCCTTGAATTTTGAAAATAAAGCAGAAGGAATAGTAATAAAGCCTGTAAAACCTATGCTAATAAAAACCGCTAAGGGAATTGTAAGGCCAATAATCAAAAAAAGATTCCTGAATTTGAAGAAGAAAGCAGGTTTCATGAAGCAAAGAACTGGAGTGCAAAGTATTCGGGATATACTGTGTGTACAGATGAGATGCTTGAATCCATAATCAATGAAATTAAGGGCATGATTAATATAAACAGGCTTAATAATGTAATTTCCAAAATTGGGAGAATACATAAGAATGAAAATAAAAATGTATTAGCAAAACTGCTTTTTGATGATGCTGTTGAAAGCTTCAATTCAAAGTATGATAATTATTTGAGTTTGCTAAGCCGAAAGCAAACGGAAAAATTACATCGTGCAGTTAAAGAAGAAATAAATAAACTGCTTAATGTCGGAGTTGATAAAATTGTATCTGGATGAAATATATAATTACAACTGGTCCCTGCCTGTATGTCCAAAAGCACCGGATTTTCATATAGATTGGGATAAAATATATGACAGCTTTGAGTGGGTCAGGGCGATGGAGGGTGTTAGGCAGGATCCGATACATCATGCTGAAGGAGATGTCCTGACACATACGAGGATGGTTTGTGAAGCACTTGCAGCCATGAAGGAATGGAGGGAGCTCAATGAGCCTCTGCGATCAATACTTTTTGCAGCAGCACTTCTCCACGACGTGGCTAAGCCGTATTGCACAAGAGAAGATGAAGGAGCGATAATTTCACCTGGGCATGCCGTTAAAGGTGAGATGGAGGCAAGAAGAATCATATATAAGGATATGGGCTTAGGAATATCCACTCCCTTCAGTATACGTGAAACAATAGCCAAGCTTGTGAGGTTTCATGGATTGCCCCTTTTTTTTATTGAAAAACCCAACCCTGCAAAAGCAGTAATAGGGGCAAGTCAGACAACCAGGATGGATTGGCTTGCAATGCTTTCAAAGGCGGATGTTTTAGGAAGAGAGTGCAGGGATTCATCCGATTTATTGGATAGGGTATCGCTTTTTACTGACTTTTGCAGTGAGCAGGGATGCTTGGAGAAACCAAAGGCTTTTCCAAATGATATAACCCGGTTTGTATATTTTCAAAAGGATAATGGCTTTGCCGATTTTGAAGCTTATGACGATACAAAGTCGGAAGTCGTACTTATGTCAGGCTTGCCTGCGGCAGGGAAGGATACCTGGATCCAAAACAACTATTTCGATTATCCTGTAATATCACTTGATGATTTAAGGGATGAATTGGATGTATCACCTAGAGATGAACAGGGAGAGGTTGTATTTAAGGCAAGGGAAACAGCGAGAACTTATTTGCGTAGGAATCAAGATTTTGTATGGAATGCGACTAACCTGACAAGTTTCCTTAGGAGGCAATTGATAAGCCTGTTCCATTCCTACGGAGCAAAGGTTAAAATAATATATATGGAAGCACCGTATAGTGAAATAATAAAGCGTAACAGGGAAAGGTCTAGAAGTGTACCTGAGAATGTGATTGGAAGAATGATAACAAAGCTTGAGGTGCCTGATATGACGGAAGCACATCATGTAGAGTGGATTGTAAAATGATTGCAAAACATATAGGAGGAACTAACATGTTATTTGATACACATGCACATTTTAATGATAAAAGGTTTAAGGATGACAGGGATGAGGCCATAAAAAAGGCATTTGAAAGCGGAGTATCCTATATACTCAATGTCTCGTACAATATCCCGTCATTGGATGACTCGGTTTCATTATCGAGAAAATACAGCTACATATATGCTGCAGTGGGTATACACCCTCATTATTCAAAAGAAATGAATGATGAAGTGTTTGAAAAGATTGCAAGCTTGGCAGGTGACAAAAAGGTCGTGGGTATAGGAGAGATAGGCCTTGATTACTACAGGGACTTATCTCCAAGAGATGTACAGAAGGATTGCTTTGTAAGGCAAATCAATCTTGCCAAAGAGGTTAAGCTTCCCATAATTGTTCATATAAGGGATGCAAATGAGGATGCTCTAAATATTTTGAAGAATGAAAATGCCAGGGAGGTAGGCGGCATCATACACAGCTTTTCCGGTGACATTAATATGGCAAAGGAAGTTATTGAAAATAACTTTTATATATCGGTGGGCGGTCCGATTACATATAGAAATGCAGGAAAGCTTGTTGATGTAGTAAAGTACGTGCCTCTTGACAGGCTTTTGATAGAAACGGACTGTCCATACCTGACACCGGAGCCTTTTAGAGGCAGAAGGAATGACTCAAGCCTTGTAAGGCTGGTTGCGGAAAAGATAGCTGATATTAAGGGAAAAACATTTGATGATATTGCAGACATTACCACAAGTAATGCCAAAAGACTGTTTAATATAGAATAATAAATATATCGTAATAAAGTTTAGATTGAAGTAGAATTGCAACTTTGGTAAAATTTATTTGTGTCTAATCAAAAATAATTTTTCCATAGCAAACTCATTTTTTGTTAATTTAGTAAGATTAGTAACGGTTGTAAATAACTGTATTTTACTGTTACATTAATACTGATAATATAGGTATTATGGTATCTCAATAAAGATATTTTACGGAGGAATTTATGGCGATAATTGGAATAGATTTAGGAACAACCAATAGCTTGGTTTCATACTGGACAGAGAATGGTGCGGTTATTATCCCAAACTCATTGGGTCAAAATCTTACACCTTCTGTTGTTAGTATAGATGATAACGGGGATGTGCTTGTGGGTCAGATTGCCAAGGAAAGGCAGATAGCTCATCCCGAAATGTGTGCGTCAGTATTCAAAAGGAACATGGGTACAAAGAAAAAGTATGTTCTTGGTACTAAGGAGTTTATACCCGAAGAGCTTTCTGCCATAGTACTTAAGGCATTGAAGGAGGATGCAGAGCATTTTTTGGGGACCAAGGTTACTGAGGCTGTTATAAGTGTGCCGGCATACTTTTCTGATGCCCAGAGAAAGGCTACCAAGAGAGCAGGCGAATTGGCGGGCCTCAGGGTTGACAGGCTTATTACCGAGCCTACTGCTGCTGCAATAGCATATGGACTTCACCTTCGTGATACTGAAAACAAGTTTCTTGTATTTGATTTGGGTGGAGGAACATTTGATGTATCCATATTGGAGTTGTTCGACAATGTTATGGAGGTTCGTGCCGTTGCAGGGGACAATTACCTCGGAGGCGAAGACTTTACGGAAATATTGGTTAATATGTTTTTAAAACACCATTCGCTTACTGCTTCCCAATTGGAGGAGAAGGACTATGCAATGCTTAAGAAGCAGGCCGAGGTGGCAAAACGTGAATTCAGTGAGAAAAAGGTAGCAAAAATATCCTGTCTTATTAATGATAAAGAGCTTGAACTGGAAGTTTCCCTTGATGAATATGAGGCAGCAACAAAACACCTTTTTCAAAGGCTCAGAGAGCCTATTGAAAGGGCATTAAGCGATGCATCCTTGAAAATAAGCGATATTGACTCAATACTGTTGGTAGGCGGTGCGACGAAGCTTCCTCTCATAAGGTCATTTGTGAGCAAACTTTTCGGCAAGCTGGCTTATGCAAACATTAACCCCGATGAGGTTGTGGCTTTGGGTGCAGGAGTTCAAGCTGCCCTCAAAGGAAAAGATGCTTCAATAAAAGAGGTAATTCTCACAGATGTTTGTCCATATACATTAGGAACAAGCGTGACTATAAGAAAATCCCAGGGATTTCATGAACCCGGGCACTTTTTGCCGATTATTGAGCGTAACACAACCATTCCTGTAAGCAAGGTGGAGAGACTTTATACGATATATGACAATCAGAAAATTATAAATGTTGATATTCTGCAGGGAGAATCAAGGCTTTCAAAGGACAATATTTTTCTTGGAGAGTTGAATGTTCCTGTGCCTCCTAAGCCCGCAGGGGAAGAGGCTATTGATGTAAGGTTTACCTATGACATTAACGGCATATTGGAGGTTGAGGTAACTGTTTTATCAACCGGACTTAAAAAGAATATGATTATAGAAAAGGAACCGGGTCATATGACTCCAGAAGAGATAGCCGAAAGCATAAAAAGTATATCACACTTAAAGATTCATCCAAGGGAGAATCATGAGAACAAGCTTGTGATTGCAAGAGGTGAAAGGCTTTATGAAGAAAAAATAGGAAGGGAAAGACAGGAAATAGCCCAGATGTTAATGGAGTTTGAAGAAGTTTTGGATAAACAGGATCTTAAGAAAATTGAGGAATGCAGAAAGAGGCTTACTGATATATTTGATTCCATCGATACAAAAGGAGGCTTTTAATTATGGATTGCTTCAAGGTTTTAGAAATAAGTCCTACAAATGATATCAAAGCTATTAAAAGAGCATATTCCAGTAAGCTCAGGGTTTGTTCACCGGAAAGCGATCCCGAAGGATTTAAGATCTTAAGGGCAGCTTATGAGGAAGCACTTGAAAAGGCAAGCCAGCAAGATGACCAATCAAGTAAGCCTATGACTCCCGTAGAAGAGTTCATGAAAAGGGTCGAAGAAAATTATGACAATTATACAAAGAGAATTGATTCTTCTACATGGAAAGAACTTTTAGAGAGTGATATTTGCTACAACATAGACACCGGTAGGGAAATCAGTGAAAGAATTCTTGCATTTCTAATGGATAAATACAGTCTGCCTCATGAGGTATGGGTGTTGTTTAACAATTACTTTTCATGGGTTGCTAAGAAGGAAAAGCTTTATTTGCAATTCCCAAAGAATTTTATTGATTTTGTTATGTACAAAATAGCAAATAAAGATTATTTCAGATATGGAAAACTTTTGGAATGCCAAGATGGAAAGCAGGATGATTTTATAAACGAATACAATAAGGGATGCCATGGAGTAGATGACTATGACCTGTATTCGGCAATGAAGGCAATTGAAGCGGCAAATGAAATATGCCCGGATCATCCTGATCTTATAATATTAAAGTCAAGATATTTATCCTTAAACGGTAAGCTTGAGGAGGCAAAATCACTGCTTGACCAGCTTATAATAAGGGAAACGGATGATTTATATGCCCATTATTACAGGGCAAATCTTCAGCTTAGACTTGGAAATTACGAGGAGGCATATAAGGATTATAAAAGGGCTATTGAAATAAAGCCTGATTTCATTGATGCGTTATTCTCCATTGGAAAATGCTCCATCAGTCTCGGTAAATATGAAGATGCAATAGAATATCTCGAAAAACTCAGGGATATGCTCCAATATAATAGAGAGGTAAGGGTGCTTGTAGGTTGTGCGTACCAGTTCCAGGTTGAAAAGTTAGAAGCTTGTGTTAAAGAAAAATCCGATGATATCGATTTAAAGATAAAGTTAGCAGAAGCGTATTTGGCTTCCAACAAAATAGAAGAAAGCTATGGCATACTCAGCCAGCTTGAGCAAAGCAGTGATATGAACAATAAGAGTTATCTTTTGTACTGTAAGGTTTTGCTGGCTATGGATAAAAAGGAATTGGCGTATACAGCAGTGAACAAGGCATTGGAAATATATCCGAAGGATTACGACCTTATAGTATATAAAGCATGTATACTCGATGAGTTTGAAAGATATGAAGAGTCGCTGCAGTTTTACGACTTGTCAATTGAGAAAAAGAATGATGATGCATTGACTCATAATAACAGAGCTTATGCTTTAAACAAGCTGGAAAGACATAAAGAGGCTCTTGAAAGTGCTCAAAGATCAATAAACATTGACCCTAAAATGGCACATGCATATAAAAATAAAGCGGAAGCTTTGTTAGGACTTGAGCTTTATGAAGAATGCCTTGAAGCTTGTGAAGAAGCATTGAATATTTACCTGTATCTGGTTGATATATATGTTATAAAAATGAAGCTTCTTACAAGGGTTGGCCAATATGAAGAGGCATTAAACATTTTCTCGAGGGCAGCAGAATACGGTCTTTCAGATTCCAGACTTTTAATTGAGAAGGCCAACGTAATGCGGATATATGAAAGATTTGATGATGCAATAGGACTTTGTGATCAGGCGATTGCAATGGATGAAAAAAGCACCGATGCATATTACACCAAGGGAGTATGCTTCTTTTACAAGAATAGCTTCCGGGAAGCAGTAGATTGCTTGAACAAAGCAATTGAAATGGATAATAAGTATGAAGTTGCATACTATTACAAGGCACTAAGCTTACTTAATATGAACGAGTATAATGAAGCACTTCAGGTAATTGACAGGGCTATTGCACTGCGTCATAGAATTACGGACCGTTTTCACAAACTTAAGGGAGATGTATACTCAAATCAGAATAACTATGAAATGGCCATTAAAGAGTATAGAAAGGCAATCAATATTAATCCATCCTATGCCCCGTATCATTATGCATTAGGATCGGCACATAATAATGCTAAGGAGTATACCGAGTCACTGATAAGTCTTAATAAGGCCATTGAACTTGATCCGTCAATGATAGATGCTTATATTGATAAGAGCCATACTCTGTATTGCATAGGAGAATATCAAAAATGTATCGACCAATGCAATCTGGCATTAGAAATAAATTCTAATTATTTATTGGCACATCAAAATAAAGCATGGGCATTGTATAAATTGGGACGGGTAAATGAAGCTGAAGAATCCTGCAATAACGGACTTAAAATAGATGGGAATTATGAAAACTTATTACATCTCAAGCTCATTCTTTTAAAGGATAAGGGACTTTATAACGAGGCTCTCATAGTAACCGACAGACTGTTGGAGATAAACCCAAAAGATGAAAGCATACTTGGAGTGAGAGCAGAACTTCTAAAGAAAATCGGTCCGAAGAAGGGTTTGTTGGATTCATTGTTTGGTAAAAAATAGAAGCAGTACTCCCACAATATATATCTCACTTTTCAAAGCAAACATGCCGATACTTTTATAGTATTGGCATGATGCCGTATATTGAGACAAATGTGCATAACAATCAAAATGGGGGTATTGCCTTATGTCAGAGTCAAAAATTTTAAAGGTCAAGACTAAAAATCCCACCAGGTCAATAATTATTTCTTTGTCTTTGGTTCTAATTGTGACAATATTGTTTTTATCAACATCCGGCCTTTGGATAGCCAACAGTGAAATATACAAAAGAACTCAAATAGTTTGTGGACTGGTGGCTTTAGCGACAGGGGGATTGTTACAGTTTCTTTTGATAAAATTTTTTAAAGGGATTGACCTGATAAATTATCATGCACATTTGTTATCTAAGGGACATCTTAACACTAATGATATTTTGGTGAGTAAGGCAAAAGGTCTTGAAGCACTGTGTATAGCATTTAATGATATGAAAGCCAATTTATTGAGTTTTATAGAGCTGACAAAAACCAATATTGTAACAATTTCCGATGCCATTGATGAGGTATCAAAAAGCATTGATTCCAGTTATAAAGGAAATGAGCAAATTGCTTCAAGTATGGGTAATGTAGCGGCGAAGGCTCATGAACAGTTAGAAACTGTAAAGGATACATTGGAAAGTATCTGCAATGTAGATGAAAGGGTACATTCTATTGAAGCAAGTATAGCCAGTATTGAGAATTTTGTTGATTCTGTTGTGGATTCTACTAATGTCGGAAATAAAAACCTCGAAGAATATTATAAGCAAATGAATGTTATAACGGATAATCTCAGTTCCACATCAAATTTTATTGAACATTTAAATTTAGAATTAAAAGAAATATACCAGTTGGGTTCATTGATAATGAACATAACCGATCAGTTGAAAATGCTTGCATTTAACGCATCAATCGAATCTGCAAGATCGGGAGCCGCCGGTAAGGGATTTTCCGTTGTGGCAGATCAAATGAATAAACTGTCTGAAGAAACCAGGAAAAGTATTGCAAAAATCAATACTCTTTTAAATAATGTATCATCCAGCAGCAATAACGTAAAGACAAGTATTGTAAGCTGTATCGAAAATTATGATATTAGCAAGGAGCTGTTTTCCGGCATTAAGGAATCTTTTGATACAATAAAAAATAATGCCGATATATTAAGCTCCGATACAAAAAAAGTTTATTCTGAAGCAAGTGTTATATCCACCAGTACCCATGAAGTCAAGGAGAGGGGTGAAGAGCTTTTCAATTCTTCCAACAAGATTTCGTCAGAGACCCGGGAAGTTGCTGCAGTTACTGAGGAGGAACTTGCAGGTACGGAATTAATAAGTGAAAATATTACGTCATTGAAGAATATGTTAAATGGAATTGAAAGGCTGGTTAAGAGGTTTAAATCTGCTGTTACTCCAGTGGAAGAAGTCAGTAAAAGAACGCTTAAAATAGCTTTTATCAGCCCATTGGATCATGAGTTCTGGGTAGGAGTAAAGCAAGGTGTAAAGTATGCGAGAAAAGAACTGGCTGAAAAAAATGCAGTCATCGAATATACCGGTTTTACTGAAAACTCGCCGGAAAAGATAGTAAAAGCCTTTGCAGATTATCTGGAAAGTGGTTGTGACGGAATCGCAGTTCCCGGTTTTTCTGAAGATCTTGTTCCTCTGATAGATAAGGCGTCGAGGAAGAATATTCCTGTTATGATTTTTAACTGCGATTTGGAAGTACCGTCGAAAAGAACTGCTTACTTTGGACCAAATATCAATGAAGCAGGAATTATAGCGGCTGACTTTATGATCAAAGCACTTAATGGAAAGGGAAATGTAGCTATTTTCCGAGGAGCTCTTTCTGTATCTGTGCATAAGATACGAGTAGAAAAAATAAAGGAACGTTTAAAAAATAAATCCAAGATTAAAGTAGTTGCTGAAATAGAAGCCTCCGATAATTATGATGTGGTATATAATAAAGTCAAAGACTTTTTAATACAAAACAAAAACATAGATGGAATTTTTACCACCGGAGGCGGAATAACCGGTGCTGCACAAGCTATAAAGGAACTTAATCTGGTTGGAAAGACACGGCTTATATGCTTCGATTATAACAAAGAGGTTTTCAAATATATTAAAGAAGACATAATATATGCAGCCATCGGGCAAGACGCATTCGGTCAGGGACATGATCCTATCATTTATATCTATAATTATCTCGTAGCTAATAAAAAACCTGAAAGTGACGTGATTTGGACAAGAACTGATGTGGTTGACAAGCATAATGTGGATGATCTTATATAAAGAGTTGACTGTTTGAAAAGTACATAAAGTCTCAAAAAAACAGCCTTCTATGATATTTAAAATTATCGTGGAAGGCTGTTTTTTATGAAAAATTTAGAGCCAACAAGTTAAAAGTATAAGCGTTCGTTACAATAAAATTTACATTGGCTACAACTAATTTGAGTTGTAAGTACATTTACTACATTGAAGCCACAATATGCTACCTATTTATATTTGACACATTGTTATGTAGTAAACTGAATATGGGTGATACGAACGGCAAGTAAGTTGAGCTAAAGAAAATTAAATTAAAGTGAGGTTGATATACATGGGGTCGGAAGTATTATTTCTAAATATGCAATATGAGAACGGGCTGTATGCAGCTAAAACATCAGAAAATATTAAAAACATACAAAGCAGCCTTAAAGCTCAAAAAATTAGAAACATGGAATATGAAGAAGCTGTTATTGGCAATTTGCCTGATTTTGCAGATGAGATAATCTCTGAGGGATATGAAAATATAGCAATGCATGTAGATGCTCACAATATCAGGCTTTGCGAAGTAATAACAAAAGAGCTGAAAAAACTGGATGATCAAACCAGAATAATATGGTTTGGTGATTGGGTTGCAAGTATATATGAGAAAGCACTTGTTAACTGCCAGGTAGATGTTTGCGTAGTAAATAAAATAGAAGAAAGTCTAATTAGCCTTCTTACTACCGATGACTTGAAAGAGTGCTCAAATATAGCTTATTTAAGTGATGATAAAGTATTAGTCAACAATTGCATCAGCAGTGAAATTGTTGTAGAGGAAAAACAGATAAATTCATCGACAAAGAATGATGATGCAGGCTATTTTAGCTGTATGACCAATGGAATTATCGCTTCCGAAACAGGATTATATCCTCAAAATGTATTAGGAGCAGGGACAAAACATGTATATGCAGAGAAAATGTTATCCGAACAGGATTTGGAATATCTTAAAGATTATACAAGTGTTAATAGTGCCATCATTCAGAGAAATGCAGATGAAAGTTCTGAGTTATACAATGAGACTTTGAGAAAAGCAGAGCAGGTTAATTATTTTGCATCCCACTACCATCAGGCTGCTAAAAACGGCAAAGGTGAGTTTATAAAATTAGATGATAGTGATAAGGCGATTAAGGTGGCAAAAGTTGGATATAGCAAATACAGGAGTGGGGATGCAGAAATATACAAAGATGGGATTAACTTTATAAAAATAGAGGAAGAAAAAGATATTGAAGCATTCATCGATAGTATTAATTATTTCAGGACAACAGGAAAGTTCAATACAAGGGATTTATGGATAAAAATTCAGGATGAATGCAGATGGAGTGTAGCAGGAATTTGCAGCTTAAAGAATCTGGCCAGGTTTACTCTGACCGGTGAGGGAGATATTAAACCCTGTGGAGGTTGTAATAAATGTGTAGGTAATATTAAGAGTTCTCCTATGGAGAATATTAGAAATATTTATAAAATGTCGGATAAGGATTTGATAGAACGCGGCTGTAATGAGTGCCCTATAAAAGAGAGCTGTTCGAAGTGCATTATGATACCGGATTTTATGGATAATGACGTTTATTGTGAAATAAGGAGATCAAATCCTGAAATACCTGAGTACTTAATAAAGAAAAGCATTTTGGAATATTTGTTAACTAACTCAAAAACATTGAGAGACACCAGTCCTGAGGACTTTAAGTTTAGTACTTCTTATATAACACATTTGTTTCCGATGAAGGGCGATAGTAAAAATAGCATTGTTGAAGGATATATACATCTATTTTATGTAAATAATTCACCTATGCTGTTTGAAGCTGTTAGAAATAACATATTAAAGATTGAAAATGAGTTGGCCTTTATAATTGAGGGATGTATGAGAGGGGAAACTCCACATAGTATATCGGAAGAATATGTTAAGAAATTCCAGGTGACCGATTCTGACGCTATGGAAGCAGTGGAAAATTCCATTACTATGTTGAAGAACCAGGGCTTTATAAGGAGGAACATATGAGTTATTACGGAATTTTCGAACACTTTAACATCCTGGATATTGAAGGTATGAGAAGACTTGATATTTATGAGGATTATTTTGCAGATATCTATGAATACATATCTTCGTGTGGACATAATGAATTAGAAATATATACAAGTAATGCGTTTCAAACAGGTGGAAATATCCTTGAGTTAGGTTGTGGAAACGGAAGAATAACTTTAGAATTGGCTAAAAAAGGATTTAAGGTTATTGGAATAGATAACTCGAGCAGTATGCTGCGAATACTTGAAGATAAGCTAAGCCATCTAAATGCTAAAACTCGTAAAAATGTTGTATCGTACAATCAGGATGTTTTTAACATGAAGATTGATGATGAATATAATTTAGCCATCATACCAGCAACTACAGTTTGCCTTTTCTTAGAAGATATTGACAGGTTTGTAGCTCTTGCAAATCAAATATATGACAGACTTCCAAAGGGCGGTCGATTCGTATTTGATTACAGGATAGACCAGAGGCCGGATGAGAAAAGGGAAACATCAGTACGCTTTATATCCAGGCCTAATCAAGAAGGAAAAGAATTTGCACTATTTCAGGAGTTTGACAATTATATACCGGGAGTTTCTGTTGGGAATATGTATGCAGAAAGGATAATTAACGGAGAAACCTTCAGGTACTTAGGATATACCAAAAGAAAAATTGTAACGGAAGAAATGATAAATAATATTGTTTCCCAAACTAAATTTAATGTCATAAATAAAATTAATTTTAAATTGGTTTTTGATATAGAGACACAATACATTGTTTTAGAAAAGTAGGTGACTTTATGGGATATAATGTATGTCATCCTTTAAGGAAAATGGATTCCGGAGCTGAGCTTCGAAAAGTTGAACACGGCGAAGGTATATATGTTTTCGACGAATTCGGGAAAAAGTATATAGATGCTGAATGCGGCCTGTGGAATGTATCTTTGGGATATGCAAACAAAGACATTATTCAAAGTATAACCGAGCAGCTCCAGAATGTTAACTATGTTAATCTGTGTGATAACACAAATTCAACCGTTAAACAATTGGGTGAAGAGATTATAGATCTACTTCATGACGATATGGAAAAAATATATTTTACATGTACGGGATCTGAATCAAATGAACTTGCGATAAAATTGGCAAGAAAGTACCATCAGCTGAAGGGAAATAAACAAAAGAGGAAAATAGGGGTATTGGAGGCGTCTTATCATGGTTCGTATTATGGGTCCATGTCTGCCAGCCAATATGAGAGTGAATTTAAAGATGGCTATGGTCCTCTTCTAGATGGTTTTTCCGCTTTCCCAATCCCGTTTTGCCGGTGCTGTAAGAGTGCCAATCTCAGTAAAGAATGCAATGATAGGTTTGAAAGTGAGTTAGTCGGTAAGTTTGAGTTGTTGAAAGACGAGTTGGCAGGATTTATTATTGAGCCTATCCTGGGATCTGCGGGAATTATACCGTTACCTGCCGGATATGTAAGTTTACTTGAAAAACTTTGTAAAGAAAATGACGTTCTTCTTATATGTGATGAAGTGGCCACCGGCTTTGGAAGAACAGGACGAATGTTTGCCTACGAGCATTATGGCATAAAGCCGGATATGGTGTGTATGTCAAAAGGAATAAACAGTGGATATCTGCCACTAGGTGCAGTTGCCTTTAACAAAAAAATATTAAATGCTTTCACAGAAAAGAATGAACTGCTTTTTCATCTATCAACACAGAATGGAAATCCTGCTTCCTGTGCATCAGCACTAGCTACTATAAATCAAATTAAAAGAGATAATCTTTTAGAATCAACAAGAGTAAAGGGAGAGTTGCTCATAAATGAGTTAAGATCAAAATTGGGAGATCATCCTCTAGTGTTTGATATAAGAGGCAGAGGACTCATGATAGCTATCGATCTAATGGAAAATCGTGCTACACATGAACTTTTATCCCTTAGTAAACTGCTTGACTTGGTAGAGCGGCTTGCCAAAAAAGGTTTGATTGCTGGGTATTGTTACAGTCCGAAGTATGTAACCGGTATTACACTCTTTTTACCATTCATAATAAATGATGAAGAACTTTATAAGGTTATTGATATCTTGGAGAAGACATTACTGAAATTTATTTAAAAAGCTAATAATTTGCTTTCTCCGTTGTATCGTGATTGATAAGGCTTTTTAAATTGTACGGTCAGGAAAAGCAAATTTAAATAATAACTTAAAAAGTAATTTAACAATTACAGTATTTAAAAATCTATTAAATGAAAAGGAGGAATGTATTATGAAGAATTTTAAAATGGAAGTGCTTGAAACTTTGGAAACTCCTTCAGCTAAAGACGTAGCAGTTGGTTTCGCAATAGGCGTAGGAGTAGGCGTAGTTGCAGTATTAACTTGATTTAAGAAAAACAAATTTAACATATTAATACAAGAAAGGAGAATTTGGCCATGAAAACTGTATTCAATATTGATGTTGTAGAACAGATGGAAGCACCTTGCGATTTTTGCAACGGTGTAGTAGCAGGTATAGGAATTGGTTTGGCAATAGTAGCTTTAACTTAATGATCAACAAAAAATAAAAATATTAATTTAAAATAATAACTAAAAGAAAAGGAGAGATTTATTATGAAAAAATTTGAAATGGAAGTGTTTGAAACATTAGAAACACCTGGATGTGGAGAATTCTGGGGTGGAGTAGCAGTAGGAGTAGGAGTAGGCGTAGGAATAGCTGTAATAGTGACTTGATTTAAGGAAAACAAATTTAACATATTAATTAAAAAAGGGGTATTTGGCCATGAAAACTTTATTCAATATTGATGTTGTAGAAGAAATGGAAACACCTTGCGATTTTTGTTACGGTGTAGCAGCAGGTATAGGAATTGGTTTGGCAGTAGTTGCTTTAACTTAATAAACTGCATTGAAGGATAATCTAGCAGGGAAAATGAGCAGGCCTCGAAAGAGGCCGCTCATAACAATATTGATAGCTACGAGAAAGCTGGTGATAATGTATGAAATTAAATCCATATCTAAATATAAAAGAATTGGACGACAATAATTTTATTATTCATAATACGGTTACAAATAAATATATAAAAATGGGTAGAGAGGAGCTTTTTCTGTTAAAGTCATATGATTGCTCCAATAGTGATTCCGGAAACCTGAACGATGAATGGGATCCTGATGTAAAAGAGATGGCAAAGCAAAAGTTTTTAGAATTGGAACTGCTGGTGAATGATGATTATCAGAAACCGGCATCGAGTAAGATAAAAAAATTTTCGATTAGACAATTAAAGGATTTAAACCTTTCAAAAATAAAATTGTTGGAATTCGATCCAACTAAACTGCTGGATAAAATATATCCGGTCATAAATTTGATTTTGAGCCCTGTAGCTGCAGTTGTTTATATAGCACTGATAGTTGTTGCAGGAGTTCTAGTAAGTAAGAACAGCACAGAGATAAGTGCAATATTAACTAATTTTACTGAGAATATTAAAATAAGTGAAATGATCATACTCTATGTTTTATCCCTTTTAGCTCTGATTATTCACGAGGCTGCTCATGCCATAACATGTAAGAAGTACCATGGCGAAGTAAAAAATGTTGGAATAATGCTTTTTTACTTACAGTTTTCCATGTTTACAGACGTAAGTGGAATATATATGATGAATGGAAAACTGAAAAAGATTCTAATTCTTGGAGCAGGTGTAATATCTCAATGGGTTTTAAGCTCAATAGCAGTAATAGCATTTGTTATTGGATTAAAAACAGGCTATTCAATGGATTTCTTGATATATTTCGCAATTGTAAATACCGCACTTAGTATTTTTAATTTGATACCGTTTGTTAAATTCGACGGCTACTGGATTCTAACAGTGATATTGGGAACATACAATCTAAGAGAATACTCTTTTGAATATTTAGTATCAAAAGTTTTAAATAAAGATGTTTCGAATATAACAAAAGTGAAAAGGATCATATATACATTTTATGGCTTGTTATCTATAATATTCACAATATTGTTCTGGTTCATAATTTTGAATAACTTGACAACTATCTTGCATAATTGGTTTAATAAGGAATGTTACTATATTGTTTTAGTTATGATGATCATGTTTTTGGGAATGCACTTTGCAAAATCCATTAAAAATGTATACCGGGGTTGCAAAGCAAGAAGTGTATAGCAATTACAAAAACGGTAGATGATCATAAATGGAAATCAACTTCATTTGACGAAGGAAGGGAAATGTATATGAGAATTGATATTAAAGATTTGCAGAAAAATTTTGGCGAGACAAAGGCACTCAAGGGAATAAGCTTTAGTGTAAACCAGGGTGAGGCTTTTGGATTATTAGGAAGGAATGGAGCAGGTAAGACAACAGCCATCCGAATTATTCTTGGAATAATAGACAAAGATGGTGGAAGCATCACGGTAGATGGAAAGGACATAAGAAGTCAAAAATTGAAATTCGGTTATTTACCCGAGGAAAGAGGATTGTATTTAAAGTATAGCGTTAGTGACCAACTTATCTATTTGGCTAGAATAAATGGGATGGATAAAAATACGGCCAAGAAAAACCTGTTAAATTTATTAGAAGAATTCCAGATCCCATCTTATTACAATAAAAAGGTAGAGTCACTATCAAAGGGAAACAAACAGAAAATTCAACTTATCGCTTCAATATTGCATAATCCCGACATAGTTGTGTTGGATGAACCTTTTAGTGGATTAGACCCGGTCAATATAGAATTATTTAAAAGTGTTATTAAGAGACTTTTGAAGGAAGGAAAAACTGTATTGTTCAGCAGTCACCGTATGGGAGATGTTGAAGAGTTTTGCAAAAGAATTGCTCTATTAAAATCAGGTGAAATAATCTTATCGGGTGATCTGGAAGATATAAAGGAAAAATACCAGCAGAACCAGATAGAAATAGACACCTCAGGTGATTTAAGCAAATACATTGAATCAAATGACCTGGAAATAGTTGAAAAACAAGAAAGAAAACACATTATAAGATACAGAAGCAATGAACAGGTAAATAAATTCTTTAAAGAAATTGTAGCGTGTGGAATAGAAATATTCAAATTCGAATACAGGAAACCAACATTAAACGAAATTTTTATAAAGGAGCTGGGTGATTAACATGAAAACACTTTGCACGATTTTTAAGTTCACTTACATTCAGAATATTAAATCCAAATGGTTTATACTTATGAGCATTATAGGTGTTGTTTTGATAGGCGTTCTCATAAATATAGGAAGCATATTAAGTATGATCTTTCCTTCAACAGCAACAAAAATTGCTGTGTATGAAGATGGGAGCATAGGAATAACAGATAGTGAATTGAAGAAGGTCTCAACAGACACATTAGTTCTTCAAAAGGTTGATAAAGACGAAGCTGACAAAATTAAGAATACTTTGAAGGAAAAGGGTTCCGAGTATAAGGGTATTGTAATATTTAAAGATGAAAAATCGGGTGTGGATTTCCATATTAACTCAAATGACACAAACTTAATCAATACAGTGAGTACATTTGTTTCAAATAAGTACACGGTTTATAAGGCTCAGAAAGCAAACATAGCTGGAGATACCTATAACTATTTGTTTAGTGATGCCGCTATAAATATAATTAAAGAAAATGAAGATACTCAAACCAATTTTGGCCTTGTTATGATTATGTTGATTCTTCTTTATGTAGTTATTTTATTCTATGGTTCAATTACAGCAAATTCAATTATTGAAGAAAAAAGCAATCGTATTATGGAAACTTTAATTACAGCTGCGAAACCTTTGCAATTATTTGCAGGCAAAATTTTGGGTGTGTGCTGTGCAGGAATCAGTCAAGTCTTAATACTAATAGTTTCTTTCCTGATAATGAATAAGGTGTTTGATAATGAAGTTAGTGCTATTAAAGGACTTGATAAGGTCACAAACCCTGTTATACTGATATACTTTATCTTGTTTGCTTTATTGGGATATCTGCTGTATTCAATGCTTTATGGAGCGTTAGGTTCTATGGTAAGCACATCCCAAGATGCAGCTCAAGCACAAATGCCCATGACTGTTATACTGATGCTTGTTTACCTATTGGCAATTGCTGCAGCATCAAATCCAGATAATTTTGTGATAAAAGTACTGTCATTTGTGCCGTTCTTTACTCCTATATTTATGTTTGAGAGATTGATATTGACAAGTGTTCCATGGATTGAACCGATAGCATCTATTGCTATCTTAATAGTCTCAATAATTATTATAGGTATTATAAGCAGTAAGATTTATAAAAAAGGTGTTTTGCATTATGGTAAAGGAATTCCGGTACTTAAAATATTAAAAATGAAAAGTTGAGGTGATGTTTTATGGAGCCCAAGCTGCTGTCGAATAAAAAGTGTGTTGTAGTAGGAGCCAGTAGGGGGACTGGGCTTGAAATAGCAAGAAATCTTGCTTCAAATGGAGCGGATTTAATCCTTACGGAAATCCCCGAACGAATGAATGATCTGGAAGTTAGAACTCAGGAATTGGCTGACGAATTCAAAATTAAGACAGATTGTTACAGCCTGGATGTGACCAGTATAGAAAGTATAAAGACTGTGTTTTCAAAAATCAAGGAAAAATGGAAGGTACTTGACACTTTGATTAATAATGCAGGAATAAACATCCTCTGTCCGGCTGTAGAAGTTACAGAGATGATATGGGACAGGATTGTTGATATCAACCTAAAAGGTTTGTTCTTTGTAATGCAAGAGGCTGCTAAAATAATGATTGCAAACGGTAAGGGAGTCATTGTAAGCATTGCTTCTCAGCATGGGGTAGTAGGAAATAAAGACAGGGCACCTTATTGTGCCAGCAAAGCAGGACTTATAAATCTAAGTAAAGCTTTAGCTTATGAGTGGGCCAAATATGATATAAGGGTTAATACAGTGTCTCCCAGCTTTATTGAAACTGAACAAAACGAAGAGTTTCTTCAGGCTCCGAATTGCAAAAGAGAGTATTTAAAGAAGATTCCCTTACAGAGATATTGTTCACCTAAAGATGTTGCAAATGCGGTTTCATATTTGGTTTCAGACAATGCACAGATGATTACAGGTCATAACCTTATGGTTGATGGTGGCTGGACTGCAATATAAAGTAAGTATTCAATTCAAAAATATCTATATGAGAGGAGAAAATGATTATGGTACCAGGATTGATAGTAGGCATTACCATTGGTATAGGAGGATACTTCTTATATAAATTCCTAAAACCCAAAAAGAATGAGGAGTTAGATTAAACTGGAGGATTTGAGATGAAAAATAGAGTGATTTTAAGGACTATTTCAAATTTGAGCTTTGCCGGTACATTATCAAAGGATGTCAGCTTAGAAAACACACAGGGTGTAACACTAAAAATGAGTGATGCTTCACAGATGAGAATCTGGCTCCCATATGATGAAATTGAGTGTGTGCTGCTTCCTAACGGTCAAAGAATAAGTGGTGAAAATTTGGCACATAGCAGTCTATAAATATAAGGGCAGAGGTGGATTAATATGTATGAATATAAATTTATAAAAATTGATGTAAACACTTTGACAATGAAAATAAAAGGCGACTATCAGCAGATCGTTCATGATTATGCTAAGGATGGCTGGAGATTGGTGCAAATTTTTGCTCCTTCTACAGGTATCGCGGGAACTTCTGCATATATTGAGTTGATTTTTGAAAAATCAATTTCGTAAGTATGGAGACTTAGGAGCAAATAAATATCGAATTATTGAACATAAGAAGCTATGGAGATTGGGATTAAAACTAATCTCCATAGAGAAAGAATGTGAGGTGGTTTTGTGAAAAATATACTGTTGATAAACTTATCCGTTAAACAGCAGGTGGAAAAGTTCGTTGAAAACGAAGTAGGTTATAATCCTGCCATAGGACTTTTATCAATTGCAACTTATATGGAAATGAACGGATACAGAGCAAATGTGCTGGATTTAATATATGAAAAAATTAATATTGACGGGTTAATAAATAAAATAGCTGAAACATCTCCGATTTTAATTGGAATCTCGGCTTATACGGAGAATTATAAAAATGTTCTTGAAACTGCTAAGCAAATTAAGTGCTTATATGGCGATGTTAAAATTGCTGTGGGTGGGGCTCATGCCACTTTGGTTCCTAACGACTTAATAAAATCCAGATATATTGATTTTGTTGTACTTAAGGAAGGTGAGCCTACATTTCTTGAATTAGCTGAAGCAGTTTCAACCGACGAAGAAGCAATAAGGTATGAAGATATTGATGGGCTGGTTTTTAAAAGGGGAAAAGAAATCAATAAGAACAAATATAGAAAACCGATCAAAGATCTGGACTTGCTTCCAATTATAAAAAGAGAACTGGTTGATATCAACAGGTACAATGGGACAGTGAATATTTCTACAAGTCGGGGATGCCCGGCTAATTGTGTTTATTGTGCCGCTACTGCACTTTCAGGTGCTACATACAGGACAAGGGATGTCAGAAATGTTTTTATGGAAATAGTTTTGATAAAGCATCTAACCGGCGACAAAACTAAATATGTATATTTTGTAGACGATACTTTTACAGGTATAAAAGATAGAATCCATACCTTTATCAGATTAATGAATGAATATAAGCCGGATGTCAAATGGAGCTGCGAATCAAGAATAGATATTATGACTGAGGAATTGTTTAAAGAAATGGTGGAGTCAGGATGCTATTCTGTCCAGTTTGGCATAGAGAGCGGAAATCAGGAAGTACTTAATAAAATCAGAAAGAATATTGATTTGAAGGATGCTAAAAGAAAGATTAAATATGCAAGCCAATTTGATATTGAGATATGCTTAAGTTTTATGCTTGGACATTATTGCGATACTAAAGAAACTATGTTGGACACATATAAGTTTATTGAAGAAGTTTGTTCCCAGAATAGTAATATTAAGATCGGAGTTGGATTTAATACTCCTTTTCCCGGAACATGGCAGTTTAGCCATAAGGATGAGCTCGGTTATGATATACTCGAAAAAGATTATTCAAACTATACTTTGTTGCAGCCTGTTATAGAAACTGAGAACTTTAGCCGTGACGATCAACTTGATGTTTTTATGAAGATCAGACAATACCAAAAATGTGTATAAAATTAGGTTAAAAACATTTATTATACAATTATGATTATATATTACATACGTTTTAAAGAAAATTGGTAGGGCTGTTGCACTAGGAAATTAGTGTAACAGCTCTTTTGGTATAAACTATTTGTTTCATAATACTTTTAGTAATTTCATAAAGTTTCTTTTCTTTCTTTTGGCTCTTAAGAAATCATATACTTTATCTTTGTTGGCCTTAAATGCTCTTAGCCTAGCCATCTTGTCTGCTTCATCTATACTCCAACCCATGATCTACTACTCATTCTTGCAGCTAAAATATGGCTAATATGACTTTCAGCACTGCATACTGCAATCTTGTTATGTTCTCTTAGTTGGATATCAATTCCGGACCAATTGTTTTTAACTATTGATTGGTCTAGTTCTCTATAATCTCAATACATAATGCACGTCCTAATGCATCTGTCTCTTTTTTCAAAAAGGTAGTCCTCTTATCTTATTTTTTCCTACAGTAATTTTACACTAAGCCAATATTATCTATATTGCATGTAAGGATATAAAATAAGTGTAAATGCCAACCATATTAAAATGGCTTAACATTTACACTTTATAGAGGAACTAAGCTGTTTGTACTTTATACGGCAATGTTTTCTTTTTCCGATTCAAAGCTTGCGTGGTACAATTTGTAGTACTCGCTTCTTCTATTAATCAACTCAGCATGGGTACCGCTTTCTACAATTTCTCCATTTTCCAGCACAATGATGAGATCTGAATCTGAGATTGTTGAAAGTCTATGGGCTATAACAATTCTTGTACAACCAATATTCTTAAAATAATCGGACACTCTCTTTTCGTTAATATAATCCAGTGAACTTGTAGCTTCATCGAGAATGAGTACCTTAGGTTCATTTAGAAGAGCTCTGGCAAGGACAATTCGCTGTCTCTGGCCTCCTGACAGATTCATTCCCATTTCTGAAATTATTGTGTGGTATCCCATCGGCATTGCTTCAATTTCTTTTGAAATTTGAGCAACTTCACATACTTTTTTTACTTTATCCAGGTTTACGTCTTGCCGATTCATAGATATATTATCATATATGGATTTGTTAAATAACGAAACATCCTGAGGAACAATACCTAACTGCTTTCTAAGGTACTTTTTGTCCAAATTGCTTAAATCTATGCCGTCAAACATGATTTGTCCTTCTGTTGGAGAATAAAGACCAACCAGAAGTTTTGCCAGAGTGCTTTTTCCAGAGCCGGATTTACCCACGATTGCTACTTTCTGTCCTTTTTTAATATGCAAATTTATATTTTTTAAAACTTTTTTTGATTGGGCAGAATAGGAGAAAGAAACATTATTTAACTTAATTTCACCGCTTATATCAACCTTTTTCAAATTTTCTGAATCGTCTTCCGTATCGGAGTTTATTATATCTCCAAGCCTTTCAAGGAATGCACTGCTGTTTACAAAGCTGCTCCAGGTGTTAAATACTGATCTTGACAAAGAAAAGAATGTATTGCTTAAGGAGTGAAAAGCAATTATCTGGCCTATTGATACCAAAGAACCAGCATACATATATATGCTTACGCACAATATAATCATTGGTGATATAGTTTGGGTGAAGGAAGTCAATGTAGCTATATAATTGCTTATCTTTTCCTTGTATAAGTATTTGCCTAAATAACTGCTGTATTTTTTGTGCCAATTATTGTAGACATCATTTTCTATTGCAGACATTTTAATGCCAAGTATGGAAAAAACCGATTCTACTTGGGTGCTTTGCACTTTGCTTTCTTCCGATAAAAGATACTTGCTTTGTTCAAACATAATAGGCTGAGTAGCAGCCACCAATATTAAATTGATCAGAAATATTATAAATGCGACAAATGCCAATAGTGCGGATTGCTTATACATATAGTAACTGATAAAAATTACTGCACCACAATCAATAATTCCGTTAATCATTTGGTTTGCAAAGGTTTCCCTGATTACAAAACAGCTGTTAGCCGAAAACAGTATATCTCCCTTGTTTCGTATGTCAAAGAACTTGTAGGGTACTTTTAGTAGATGGCCGAACACTTTCGTATTTACTGCTCTGTCTATATGTACCTTCAATTTTATTAGACTGACATTTTTTATATGGTTAAATAGTACATACACAATTGAAAAGCAGGCTAAAAAGATCATCCAATTGTTAATAAAGTCGGTATCTTTTTTTTCAACTACTCCATCGAGCAATTTCTGAATGAAAATAGGCATTCCGAGAGTTAAAAAGTAAGTTATAACAGATAAGATGGCTATTTTTACATAGAGTAACTTCTTTTCAAATATTATGGATAAAAAGCTGAACCATATGCTCTTTTTCTTTTTCTGGCGGACGAAGTTTTCATTTGGACGACAGGTAAGTGCAAAACCGGAATACAGTTCCTCGAATTCTGAAATTGCTATTTTTCTCCTTCCATATCCCGGGTCTAAAATTATTGCATATTTATTATTAATTTTTTCCAATACAACAAAGTGATTTTCCTCCCAGAAAAGAATAGCCGGGAGGTCTACTTGACTTAACCCTCTTGCGGAACTTTTATATACTTTGGTATTAAAATTCAGCCCTTCAAGCATATGCTTCAGTTGCAGCATGGTACTTCCATCTCTGCCTATCTCTAAATATTCTCTTAAATCCTTTAATGATTCGTTGCTTTTATAGTACCTTAATATCATTGCTACACAGCTCAGTCCGCATTCAGTCTGCTGCAGCGGTTCAACATAAGGAACTTTTCTTCTTCTTTTTATAGACATTTTAAGTCCTCCTTTATTAAAAATTGCGATTAATTATCTTAAGTCTTTTCTCATTAGAATTAAACAAGATATGAAAAAAAATGCTAATGAACATATAGTTAAAACTATAGTCTGCATTACTGTAAATGATTGCAGTTTCAATCCATCTGCAGCCACTCTGAAAGGTGCATATTCAATAATTTTCTGTATGAATCCTGAACCAAGTTTGTTTGTAGCATTTCTAAACAGATCTGTTACGAAACTATTGAAGCATATGAATGTTATTATGAATGTAGCAGCAAAGTTTAGTGTTATAGACATAAGAAACATTTCAAAAGTAATTATTACAAGTGAGTATAGTATAAAAGAAAGCATGGAGTTTGCAATTAATTTATAATCAAAAGTAATGGATTTGGCATCTATAATTTGTGAAATTACCAGAAGCAATTGATATGAAAGAAAGAACAGCATGCATATAGCCATCATGGACATCACTTTTGAAATAAGAACTTGGAGTCTTGTAAGACCTCCGGTGAAAAGCACTTTAAATGTTTTATGTTCAAAATCGCAGGTCAATATCTGAGAAAAGTATACAATCATAATGATGGGCAGTGTAAACTCCGGCAGTGATTTAGTTTTCTGTAAAACTGTGCCGTAAGGCAGCAGATATAGTATACCTAGAACCACAAGTACAATTGTCGCAAACTCTTTATTGAATATTGCTTTTTTAAATTCCAAATATGCCAGTCTCAATTGAAAAGTCATGTTTAACCTCCTTTGCATTATCTAAGACTTCTTCTATCTATGATTAGTAAAGCAGGTATCAGAAATACATTTCCCCAGATTATCATTGTTAATATCTCCCAAACATTAAAATGCCAGAAAGTAGTCCATTGGAAAGTAATGTACTGGGGCAATTTGCTGATTACACTATGAACAATACCTAAATTTTCCTCAATGTTCATAAAGATGAATAGAGGTACTAAATACTGAATTACACCGAATATGTTTATGTTAAAAATAAGAGTGTTCTTAAAGCTGACTGTAATTGATGCTGCAAATAATCCGAAAGAGCCGATTACAAAGCTTATAAATACATAGATTATTATTGCCTGCAATATGTTGATATTAAATACCTCCGGCAAAGTCACAGCTCCGTTGACCTGATAGACAAAAATTACATGAAGTAAACGACTTAAAATGCCGAAGAACAACCCTATTTGCAGAAATACCAATAGTTTTTCAACTACGATTTCAAATCTCGAAAAAGTTCCGGTAAACAGTGTTTTGCTGGTTCCAAGGCTGAATTCTTTAGCCAGTAAAACGCTGGAATAATAAATGAAAACGAAAAGCACTGCTTTAAAAAATTCATATTGATAAGTAGTCTCAGAAAAAGAGTCAGGCTTACGGACAATCCAGATTGATATATAGAGAAGAGACAGCAAACAACCAATCCAGAAGCCTTTTGTTTTAATAATATTTTTAAAATCAATAAACGCAAGTTTTATAATATTATTCAACAATGTTTCCTCCCATACTTTTAATGAACTTTTCTTCCAGACTTACCTTTTGTTTATACATGCCGCTTACTAAAATTCCTGCTTGAATAATATCGGGTAAAACATATTTTGCTTCATTTTCGGATATTTCCACTTTTACTTTTCCTTCATCAAGCATTTCAGCCTTTATGGATTTTGACATGAAGAAGTTTACAAGCTCGCTTCTTTTATCGGTTTCAAATATATATGAGGATGTGTTCTTTACATTATTTTCACACATATTTAATTCTTCAATAAGCCTTCCCTTTTTGATAAATATAACCCTGTCACATATAGCTTCAATTTCCGTCAGTATATGACTGGATATAACTACACTGATCCCTTTTTCTGATGCAATATTCTTGATAAATTCCCGTATACATGGGATTACATTGGGATCTAATCCGTTTGTCGGTTCGTCCAGAATCAATAGCTTGGGATATCCTAAAACCGCCTGTGCAATACCTAATCTTTGCTTCATGCCTAAAGAATACTTTTTGGTTTTCTTATGTATGGAGCTTTCTAATCCAAGGAATTTGACAACTTCATCAATTTGATTTTTTTCAACACCGCCGAATATTTCACCAAAATATTTTAAATTTTCATATCCTGTAAGATTAGGATAAAAGCCAGGAGTTTCTATGACACAACCTACCTGCTTCTTAGAACCTTTATAATTTCTTATGTCTTGACCGGCAATTTTTACAGTACCTTCATAGTTTTTTATGAGGCCTACTATAATACTCATGATAGTTGTTTTACCGGCTCCGTTAGGCCCCACCAGACCAACAATTTCACCTGTTTTAATTGAAAAGTTTATATTTTCTAGAACGGTCTGTTTTTTATATTTTTTGCTTACATTATCCACTTCTAAAATATTACCGATATACATATTAGTTCCACCAACCTATATATTTTTTATGATCAGATATATTGTGTAAGAGATTCTAAAGATGCTGACATTTAATTATTCAAAAGTTAAAATATTGGGCATTAAGTCTGCGTCATAGAACTGAAGTAAACCATAGCCTATTCCTGCCGGCCCTACCATAAGACATGAATTTTCTGTTTCTGTAAATTCTGCTGTACCCCAATTGTTTGAGAAGTACTTATACAGGAATTCATTTAAAGTTGCTATGCACTGCAAGCCTAATTTATCGTCTTTCAATACCTTTGCGGCATATTTTAGTATAAGCAGGTTGCCTATGTCACCATGGCACAGGGAGTAGTCTATTCCAAAGGAATGCTTCTTTGTTGTCTCTATGGCATCCTGTATTTCTTGCATAATTTCTTCATCTCTGTATCCCGCTTGCAACAGCATCAGCCTGCTTAGCAAGATACCGGGAGCTCCATGACACCAACCATAGCAAAAATCATCCTTTGACAATTCTTTTTTCCAATTCTTACGTTCTTTGTCAAACATGCATCTGCTGTATAAAATGGATTTTTTAATTGTATCAAGTATATCAATATTTCCAACTATGTTATATAACCTCATTAATTGTGGCTCTACTCCGCAATTGCCGTGAGAGTATCCCACATAACCTTCTTTACCCCAGGTAATGCAATTCTTTTCGTGTAAAACTATAATATTGTCATTTATTGCTTTGTATATATCCAAGCAAATATCTATAAGGATATGTTTAAAGCTTTCATCGTCTGTTTTGTCGTGAATTGAGAGTAAAGCACCTAATGCACCTGAATATCCGGAAATAATGTCATGATTTTGAGTAATACCTGCAAAATTTTTAATTATTTTGATATTATCTTTTACATAATCTATTAATTTTTTATTGTTGAGAAGATTCCCAATGTGGAAAAGTGCATAAAACCAACCGCATATTCCTGAAAATCCACCTATTTTTTCATGGGTGATATTGCTGATTTTATCCAAATATTTTATAACCGGCTCAATTGATTCTAATGCAGCTTTACTGTATTTTTCTTCGCCTGTAACTGCACCTAAGTATGCCAGGTATAAAGCTATTCCACTATTACCGTTATAGATGTCATTGCCTACAGCTGTCACAAAAGAAAGCATATTGGCTATTTCAATGGTTCCTATCCATGTTCTGTCAACAGAACCCTTATATTCTCCAACAATACTTCTGTCAAGGATATAATCTCCGATGGATTTTGAGGTGTTTATCAATAACTCTTTGTCAATCGTTATTTTGGCGGATTGCTCCTGGAAGCTGATATTAGTAGAGCTTTTTAAGCCTTTTTTCAATTTATCCATATAGCTCAAGTTTATAAAAGCAATCTGTCTAACCAGATCTTTTTGGCTGATTTGCTCTATTTTATTAAGTATTATGTCCAATGTAGAATTTTTGTATAAATATTGCAGTTCTTCCTTCCTGCCGTTTTGTATTGTATTTTTGCTTACCGGCATGATAAAATACGGTATGTCGCCGTTAATCATATCAGTCAATTCGGATGGCATTATCTCATACGCATTTCCGGTTAAACCGATCCTATGAAGATAAACGTATCTGTCAGTACTATTTCTCAATAGATCAGGATGGTAGCTGGTATTTAACAATTGACAGTATACATTTGTCGGCCTGATAATTACTCTGCACATACAATCCTTAAACAATTCTGTAATTTTTTTTGCAAAAGCTTGCTTATTCTCAAGTATCCACTTATATGCGACAGTAAAACCATCCTTTATTTCTGTTACAAACTTTTCTGAGCTTATTTTAGTTCCTTTAATACTCGGGTTGTTTTCTTTTGGCTGAATAGTTCCGAAATATTCCTCAATTTTGATTTCATCGGTATCAGGATTCTTAATGATTACACTCTTAAAAGGTGCTTCCTGTTCGGTTTCGCCGCATAATCCTCCAACATCCAAAACCTTTTCATTCTTGTGATTTATAACCTGAGTAGGCAGCAGTGCCACGCTCTTTACCGAATCATTTATTATTTTAAATGCTTTTGCTTCTGCAGAGGTATCTTCAGAGTCACCTATCAGCATTTCAGGATGCAATAATGTTTCCAAATCAATCAATATAGGATATTCACCTTGTGCGATTAAGTTTTCATAATGAAAGTCTTTGGCATTTAGAATGTATAGTATTGTCAATAGTTGGCCTGTTCTTTTGTAAAAGTCTGCAACTTGCTGCTCATTATCACATTCCTCGTGGAATACAAACTCCATCCATCCGGCTCCATCAATAGTGTGGATCTTGCATGATTTTAGCGGTTTAAATTGCGGTATGTCCTGAGCATTGATCCAATCTACAAAGTCGGAAAATTTACTTTCCAAGTCCAGTGTTCGAGGCTTATAAGCCACCTTAATACCGGTACTGAACACAATTGTTGCTACGGTTTTTCCGTTGTTATGAGTATCACCGTCACCTAATTGTATCCTGCTTATTTTACCGATTCCCTTTCCTTCATTAAATTTTTTGTCTAAACTTTTTATTTCTTTATAAGTATTTGTTATTATTTCCTTTATATAACTAAAAGTGTTTTTTGCTGACAGATCCAATAAACGGATTAATTCGGGGTATTCCGTATAAATCTTTCTAAGATAAGATTCATCTTTAAGCAATACATTAATAAAATACTGTGCTTTCTCTTTAGATGTTTCTCCTATCAGCCTTCCTTCCATTCGGGCAATATTGGTTTCAAGAACCAGAACTTTATACGAAATTGTGTAAAGGTTTCCAACTACAGACAGAACAGATTGTGAAAATATTTCATCCTTATTTTCCAATATATTGATTTTCTGAATGAACTCATACAAATCACCAGTGTATTGACAAATAACAGGTTTAAAAAAATATGTCCATTGATATATCTTTTGAATTTCATCAAGTGTATTATTAAAGTTTGGTATTTGTGATTCATTAAAAGTAAAAATATCCTGTATTTTATTTGCTTCATTATTATTAAAATAGCATTTTTCCAGATCTTTGAGTTCTGTTCCGGAGGACTTTGCCAATAGTTCTTCCAGTTCTGAAACACTTTTAATTTCCGGGAATAATGTCATCCAGAAATTAATTACATCTTCAAATGTAATATCTATATCTCCCGTTATATTTTGAACTTCATACTGTGCATTACTGTTGTTTATCATATTTATCTCTCCTTACATATATATTTGGTTATTTTAACGTCTCAATAATCAATTGCACAATCCCGGTAAAGCGTTTGTTATTTTGCTCTGTTGCAGCCTAAGAATTGCTAAACTGGTTTTGCAATTATAATTTTATACCTCAAATGCCTACGGAATTCGTTGCAGTAATAAATTTGCATATCAGCATAATATGTGTTCATTGATGCGATAAATTTAACTGTTATTAGTAAAAAGTATTCGTTTATTATATCAGGATGGTATTTATTTTGATGGTTATAATAAGGAAGCTTTTCTGTCTAAAATACAAATTTACTTGTATTGGAGAATTCTTACAGTAGTTAAATCAGCTTAGTGGTATATCGTATTTGCAAATATAAAATAATTAATCGACGCATTTTATGTAATAAATGGAACATTATTTGCACAAAAACTGCAAAAGTTATCGAAATCATTGATATTGTTATTAACTTAAACTCTATGTCAAATCTAGGTATAGAATTATAGTTGTCACCGGTTAGTTCGAATTGAAAGACTCAAATTAATTATGATTCACAAAATTTTAGTATCAATGAGAATTAATGTTAGGTGAGAACAAGTGTTAATTTTAGCATTATATAAAAAATAATAAAAAAATGGAGGGTTTTATCATGAAACAAACAAATTTATTGAAAAATGCAGTACTTAGAAACAAAGTGGAGACAAAAGTTACCAATCCTGCCGGAGACATTGCTGCTGAAATTGCAGAACAGGATTTAAATGTGCAGGCTGGTGGAACAACAATTGTAACTACAGTTGTGGCAACGGTTGTAGCAACTAATCAGGTGGCAACTCAGTTGTATAAATGTGGGAAAGTTCTTACAGTATCGGCTGAATGCACTTCAAACAAAAAACCTTGCTAATTCAAATTATTATATATAGTTTTTAAAACAGATGTTGGGATAAAGCTTTCGGACTTCATCCATGGCGA